>NZ_LWEX01000014.1 GCF_001634885.1 Sulfitobacter sp. HI0040
GCGCTCCGCCCGCTGCCACCTGCTCGGCGAGGGGGGCACATGACGACGCCCCCGCCGCTGCTGCAGGTCAGCGCCGTGACGCGGCGCTACCGCCTGCCCCGGCAGCGTCTGCTGGCCCCCGCGCCCGTGCTGACGGCGGTCGAAGACGTGAGCCTGTCGATCGCGCCCGGGGAAACACTGGGCGTTGTGGGCGAATCCGGCTCCGGCAAATCGACACTGGCGCGCATGGTCATGGCCTTCGAGGCGCCGGATGCCGGTAGTATCCGCTTCCGGGGGTCGGACCCCAACGCCCTGCCCCGCAAGGCGCTGCGCAGCCTGCGGCGCGAATTCCAGATGGTATTTCAGGACCCCTTCGGCTCGCTCGATCCGCGCCGTCGGATCGGCTGGTCGGTGGCCGAACCGCTGCGCGCGGCGCAGGCGACGGACCAGACCGGCCCCCGGGTGGCCGAGGCGCTGGAACAGGTCGGCCTGCATCCGCGCGATGCGGAGCGTTTCCCGCATGAATTCTCAGGCGGGCAGCGCCAGCGCATTGCCATCGCCCGCGCCATCGTCACGCGACCCGCCCTGCTGGTGGCGGACGAAGCGGTCTCCGCACTAGATGTGTCGGTGCAGGCGCAGATTCTCAACCTGCTGATGGACCTGCAGGAGGAGCTTGGCCTCGGCATACTCTTTATCAGCCACGATCTGGCAGTCGTCGCGTCGCTGTGCGACAGTCTGCTGGTCATGCGCCACGGTCGCACGGTCGAGGCGGGGCCGACCGACCGGGTCCTGAGCGCACCTGAATCCGATTATACGAAGACACTGTTGAAAGCCGCCGGAGTTACTTGATGACAAGATTTATCCACCTGACCGATCTGCATATTTCGCACCCGGATCTGGAGGACACGCATCTGCAGTCAGACACCCCTGCCACCCTGAAACGGGTGGTCAAAGCCATCAACGGGATGGACCCGCAGCCGGATTTCGTGGCGATCAGCGGTGATCTGACGAACCATGGCGACGTCGAGAGCTACCGGCTGGTCAATGAGTTGCTCAGTCCCCTGAAGGCGCCCGTGGTGCTGGCCCTCGGCAACCATGACAAGCGCGAAGGTTTCAACGCGATCTTTTCCGAAGGCATGGGCGATACGCCCTATTTCCACGATGCCGTCCATTCCGACCTGCATGTCATCACGCTGGACAGCGCTGTCCCGGGGCGCATCGCGGGGGCCATCGACGACGCGCAATTCGACTATCTGGAACAGGCGCTGACGCGGCATGGCGATGTACCCAAACTGGTCATGGTGCACCACCCCCCCCGGGTGGACCCGAACGAGCTGACATGGGCCAGCCTCGATGCGCAAAGCACCGACCGGCTGGCAAAGGCGCTGCAGGGCCATGACGTCGTCGCGATCCTGACAGGGCATATCCACGTGAACCGCGTGTCGCTTTGGCATGGGATTCCGGTCATTGTCGCCAACGGGCAGCATTCAACCGTGGATCAGCTCCGACCGGACGTTATGCGGGTGGTGGAAGGCACCGGTTTCGCCATCTGCGACTGGCGGCCTACCGGGCTGACGGTGTCCTTCGTGCCCCTCAGCCCCGATCAGAAGGAAATCGCCGTGGTGGACGGCGACCGCGTCAGGGCATTCCGATGAGCCCGTCCCGCCGCCATCTGCCCTTGGAGGGGGCCCATAACGTCCGCGACCTTGGCGGCTTTCCCACGCAGGACGGCGGGCGCACCGCGTGGCGGCAGTTTCTGCGCGCCGACAGCCTGCACCGCCTGTCGGAGAGCGAAGTCGCCCGCCTGCACGACGCCGGGCTGCGCACCGTCATCGACCTGCGCACCCGGCAGGAGGTACAGCGCGCGCCCAACCCCTTCGCCGCCTTTGCCGATGTGCATTACCTGAACCTGCCCCTGTTCGACGACCTGTCCCCTGCTGCCCTTTCCCGCCCGCGGGACGGGGCCGATCATCCGCTTTTTCATTTCTACCTCGATGCGATCGAAACCCGCGGGGCGGCCCTGTGCCAGATCCTCGCAGAGATGGCGGCCGCCGCCGACGGCGCGGTTCTGTTCAACTGCACCGCGGGCAAGGACCGCACAGGCATCATCGCCGCCCTGCTCTTGTGGCTCGCCGGGGTGCCTAGGGCGGAGATCGTGGCCGATTATACCGCGACGGAAGGGTTCATCCCAGATCTGAAACGCGAACTGCTGGATCTGGCGCGCCACAACGGGGCGGACGTGGACCGCTATGCCCGGCTTCTGGAAAGCCCGGCCCCGACAATGGAGGCGACGCTTGACCAGTTGGCCCACTGCCATGGCGGGGTGGAAGGATACCTCGACCACATCGGGTTGGCCGCTGCGGATCGGGCGCGCCTGCGGGACAGGCTTCGGGCGCCGGAACCCCACACCGACAAGGGAAACAAAGCTCATCATGGGTGACCGGCGGGCCATCATCGAAAGCTGTTACCTGTTTTCCTCCGCTGCGGATATCTCGCTGGAAATGCTTGCTGCCTGCAGTTCGGTGCAGAGCCCCCCGGCGGACGGCCCCCTTTTCCGTGAGGGGGACCCCTCGGGCGGTCTCTGGATCATCGTGTCGGGGCTGGTGCGCATCTGGCGCACCGATCCGCAGGGTCGGGAGCTGACCATGTGGCTGCTGGAGCCGGGCGAGGTAGTGGGTGAGATTGCGCTGCTTGACGGGGGCGAGCGTTCCGCCAGCGCCGATACGATGGGCGCGACCCGCCTTTTGCATTTCCCGCGCGACCGCTTCCGCGGGATCCTGCGGCAAGATCCGGACCTGGCCGAACATGTCATCATACTGCTGTGCGAAAGACTGCGTCGCAATACCGAAGACCTTCACAGGGCCGCCTTCTACGACCTCGGCGCACGGCTCGCGATGAAGCTTTCGGACCTTGCCATGGCGCATTCCGACCAGCGGAACGGCGGGTTCGTCTTTACGCGCAAGTTCTCGCAGACCGAACTGGCGCTCATGCTGGGGGCGACGCGCGAAGCGGTGAACCGGAACATGTCAAAGCTCACCGCCGCAGGGATCGTGAGCGTGGTGGACGGCTACATCCACATCCTCGACAATGAGCGGTTGAAACGCGCAAGCCGCGCCAGTTGATCCCGCTGCGCTGTAAGGCGGCGCACAAACGCGGAACGGAACAATTCTTCCCGATAATCGCTAACTCATTTACTTTATTCGCCGCGCTGCGCAGAGTGCGCCGCGGGAGGAATATCATGCGCGCACAGGTCGTCATTGTCGGCGGCGGTCCATCGGGTCTGTTGCTCAGCCAGTTACTGCACCGCGCGGGCATCGACACCGTCGTGCTCGAACGCAAGACAAAGGAATATGTGCTGGGTCGCATCCGGGCCGGGGTGCTGGAACGCGGCATGGTGGCCCAGTTGCGGGCCGCGGGCGCCGGGGCGCGCATGGACCGCGAAGGTCTGGTGCATTCCGGAACGGTACTTTCCTACGGGGACGATGAGATCCGCATCGACTTCGAACAACACACCGGGGAGACGGTGCTCGTCTACGGGCAGACCGAAGTCACCCGCGACCTCTACGCCGCGCGCGAGGCCATGGGCGCACGGCTGGAATTCGAGGTTGAGGATGTCGTCATCGAAGGGATCGAAGGGGACGGCGCGACCGTGTCCTATACCCAAGGGGGCAATAGGCACAGCATCCGCTGCGACTATGTTGCGGGCTGCGACGGCTATCATGGCGTCAGCCGAAAGACGATTCCGGGCGCCGTCCGGCAGGAATTCGAACGGATCTACCCCTTCGGTTGGCTCGGCATCCTCGCCGATACACCGCCCGTCCATGATGAGCTGATCTACGCCAGTTCGGACAATGGTTTCGCGCTCTGTTCCATGCGCAGCAAAAGCCGCAGCCGCTATTACATCCAGTGCGACATCGCGGACGACCCGGCCAACTGGTCAGACGATGCCTTCTGGGATGCCCTGCGCCGCCGGATACCGGCAGCCTATGGCGAAACGCTGCAGACCGGCCCTTCGATCGAGAAATCCATCGCGCCCCTGCGGTCCTTCGTCTGCGAGCCGATGCGCTGGGGGCGGCTCTTCCTCTGTGGGGACGCCGCCCATATCGTACCCCCCACGGGTGCCAAGGGTCTCAACACCGCGGCATCGGACGTGCACTACCTTTCAGAGGCGCTCATCAGCCATTACGCAGGCGATCACGACGCGCTCGATATCTATGCCCCCAAAGCGCTCGCCCGAGTGTGGAAGGCGGAGCGTTTCAGTTGGTGGATGACCAACCTGATGCACCGCTTCCCCGGTCAGTCCGGCTTTGACCGGCGCATGCAGCAGGCAGAGGTCGCCTTTCTGCAGGAAAACGAACATGCTCAGGCGGTGCTGGCGCAGAATTACGTGGGCCTGCCCTATTGACCCGGGAAAGGATACCCGAATGACCGAACGCTACGAAAAGGGCGCGCAGATGCGCCGCAAGGTGCTGGGTGACGCCCATGTGGACCGGGCCGAAGCCGCGCGGACGCCGCTCGATTCCGCGTTCCAGTCGCTGATCACCGAAGCGGCCTGGGGCACGGTCTGGGCGAGCGACGGCATCGACCTGCGCGAACGTTCCATGCTGACGCTGGCGCTTCTGGCGGCCCTGGGGAATTTCGACGAGATCCCGATGCATATCCGCGCCACCCGGCGCACCGGCGCCAGCCAGCAGGATATCATCGAAACGTTCCAGCACGTGGCCATCTACGCCGGGGTACCGCGCGCCAACCACGCGCTGAAGCTGGCCCGGCAGACGTTCGAGGAAATGGCCGCCGAAGACCCGCCCGAAAGATGACGCCCTACCCATGAAACGCAGAAGGCCCCGTGCTGTTGCACACGGGGCCTTTGCCAAAGCCTGAAATCTCAGGCGATAATATTAGTTCGAGGCGAGATGATCGGTGGTGAACAGCATGTCGTCACCGGCACCGGAGTGGCAGGCGATGCAGCCCTGATCCGCGCCCTTGGCGACCTTACCCGCAAGGCGCATACCCTTGGGGTTCTTGTCCAGCGACCCATCGGGCAGATATTTCACCCAGAACCAATCCGCATTGTCCGCGTCAAACCCCGCTTCGCGGCGGAACATCACAGTCAGGGCGCCCAGATGCTTGTCCGGGTCGGCCATGACTTCGTTGACGCTGACACCTTCGGGCCCGTAGTTGCGCTTGACCACGAGATCACCGGTATGCCCGTCGAGCGTGGCGGTGGTATAGAAGGTTTCCAGCATCATGCCGTGGGGGGCGACACCTTCATAGGGGAAGCTGCGCACCATGCCTTCACCCGCGAGGTTCATCTCCTCCATCACGGACCAGAGCTTGGCCGCATATTCAGCATCCGCGTCGGTTCCGAAAGGTGCGTCCTGGGCCACGGCCATTCCGCCTGCGATCGTCAGTGCGAGGGCTCCCGCTGTCATCTTCTTAATCATCATTTGCCCCTTTCCGGATCTTTGTCCTAAAATTTCAATTACCTTCAAGCCTAGCGGATATTCCCTGCGGTCAGGGTCACAACTCCATCACCATTGCGTGTCGGAATGTTTCGACATTTGACCACCCGCCCCCGTTCGCCCCAGACTTGGGGCCTTTCAGGAGGGTCAACATGAAGATCATGCTGCTCGGGCTGGGTCTCACCCTGCCCTATTCGATCGGGGAGAGCGAAGACAGGAGCGCTGCGCAGCTGCTCCTTAACCCCGAGCACTCCCGCTGCTGCGGCATTTACCACCGCATCAGCGATGAAGGCCCGGATCAGCCCACGACCCCGCTCCCCGCCAGCGAGATGCCGCGCGACCGCCTTTGCGTGCGCAACAGCGACAGCACCCGATATTATTTCGCGGTGGAAACGATAGAGGGCGGACGGTACACCGAATATCTCTCCCCCGGGGAAGAACTCTGCACCTCCGGCAATCCCGGCGCCACCGGCACGGTTTCGGTATTTGAAAGTCCGGAGGTTCTGGAAGGATGCTCCCGCCGTATACCCGTCGGTCAGCGCGAGGAGATGCTGCGCTATGTCGATTTCGACCGCTGTTTCTGGACGTCGAATACATGACGGGGGAGAAGGGGGTCCGTTGGCGCCCATCTAATGTGGGCCGCGCCGGGCGGGCCAAGCATGTGCTGTTTGGACGCCACGAAAGCCAAGGCTGCGATTAACGCCCTTACAAAGAAGGCAGTTATCCGCCGTGAGGGCGACACCCTTGCGCTCAACCCATATGGAACTAGCGTGGTGCCTGACTACGACGATTGGGCACCAAAAGACTGGCTATTTTCCACGCGCTTCTTTGCTTGTCGCCCCGCCGTGCGCATGGCAGAAGCCGCCGTCTTCTTGCAACCAAACGTCAAAGGGGCGCTGTATGCCGCCGCTGACGGAATTCTTGCAGCGTGCGCCCTTCGCGGTCTTTGCGCCGCAGCGCGGTTCGCCGTAGGTGGCTAGCCAATCAAGATATTGCGATTTGAAGGCACCATTTTTCCTAGCGAACCACTCAGCCCGATCACGAAGGAAGTCTTCAACGTCGCTTGGTTGAAGGTTTACGGTAATGCCGCCCCATGGTGCTTCAACGGTAGCAACTAGGCTAACGCCCGCGCTTGCCAACGCATCAAGTGTTTTCCGATCTATGCTCATGTTCGTATCTTACGCGGTGGAGGATGCGGAGAAAATGCCATTCAAAGCCCTGAAAATCGCATGGGTAGGATTGGCTGAGCGCAAATTTATCCAATAAAATCAATTGGTAATGGCGGAGACGAAGGGATTCGAACCCTCGAGACGGTTTCCCGCCTACTCCCTTAGCAGGGGAGCGCCTTCGACCACTCGGCCACGTCTCCGCCGACGGGTATAGCCGCGCAAGCTTAGGTGATACAAGGCGAAATTGGGCTTTTCTGGTTTGCTTCCTTGGAGCGTGACAAACCATTGAAATGGCCCGCGAAGATCGGGATTTGCTAGCGGAGGGAGCAGGAATTAGCAACTATCCGAGTGCTGGCTCGAGGGGGGTTCAACCTTTTACAAGATCGCTGGGCGCATAGAATTCTGCGATCTTCAAAGTATGCGCACTGCGAATGCCAAGGTCGCCTCATCCTTTAGGAGGCACTTCCGAAGCGATCATCGCGGAGGAAACCGTGGCTATGCGGCATCCGCTCGGCAGGGACCGGGCCGAAGGCCCGCTCCTCGCCAAGCGTGATCACCGGTGCGATCCGCCGCTCGCCCCAATCGCCCCTCTCATGCCGCCACATCTATGGCCGCGTCGCCTGCCGCCCTGGCCACCCAGCCACCGTCCTCGTAGCGGCGGGCAGCGGCACCGTCGCTCTTGAGGGCCAACAGCGTCAGCCAGCCGTTGTCGAACAGCGCACGGACTTCAGGCCTGCGGCCAAGCACGCGGGAAATCATCTCCTCCGTTGCCTCCACTGCCACCACCAGTCGGCTCGGCACGTGGCGCGGTGTCTCGCCGTCATGCACCGATTGCCACGGCAGGCCCGCGCGCAGGGGGCCACCGTTGCCTTCCAGCACGCCGATGCCCCCCACGACGTTGTGCAGCAGCTTGTTGCCCGCGCCAAAGGTTTCGGGCGCGACGGCGGAGCCGTGGTATTGCAGGGCGATCCAGCTGGCCACGACCACAGGTGCGCTCAGGATAAGTTCCAGCGTGGCGGCGCCTTGGTCCTGTTGCCAATCGTAATCGTGCAGGAACACCGTACCCCCGAGGTCCTGCCCGGCCGTGCGCGCCCGGGGGGCGGCGACGAAGCCGCGGCATCCGGCAAGGCCCCATTCGGGCCGTACTTCCGACCAGTCCCTGCCGCGGCGTGCCATCGTTTCCTCCGCACCATGGGGCAGCGATTGCGCGCGTTCAATCCGGGTCAGGACACCGGCGCGGGCCAGGGCGCCGCGCAGGCGATCGGTTTCGGCCATATGGCTTCTCGGCAGCGTTTCGTCGAACAGCCGGACCGCGTCGGAGGTGGTGTCGTGCAGGCCAGCCACGAAATGCGTGTTTGCGGGGATGTAGATCCCCTTCTCCCGCAGGCCGCTGCGCACCGCATCTTCGTTCAGCAGCCCCGCCAGAAGCCGCGCGTTGACGTCACCCGCATAGCCACCGCAGGCGCCGCATTGCAGGGCGCTGGCATGGGGCGCGTTGGTCACCGTGGCACCATGTCCGCAGATCAGCACGAGGCGGGCGAAGCCTTCGGTCAGCGACATCGCCCGCAGCACGCCTTCGGCAGCGGCGACCCGCTCCGCCAGTGGCAGGTTCAGCTCTGGCGGCGCATCGGGGCCCTTGAGTTTGGGGAGGCCAAGGCCATCGCGCAGCAGCTTGCCGATGTAGAGCGGCCCCGCCGCCTCCACGAAGGCAAAGGCCGAGACGGCAGCGCGCTTGAAACGGCCCCATGCCCGGATCGTCCGCAGGTGGACACGTTCGCCCGCATCGTCCTGGTTCTTGTCCGCTGCCTGCGTCCTGATCCCGGGGCGCAGCAGGACCGGGGCGCGCGCCTCGACGATATCGGAGGCATGGCTCCGGTGGCCCACCGGCAGACCAAAGAAACCCGCAAAACCGATGGTGTGAATTTGCGGATCGGACACCTCCAGCGCGCGGCGCAGGCGCTCGGACCGCACATCGATGCAAAAGGCTGCCTGAATGGCGGGCGGCTCGTCAGACGTATCCGCCCCGCGCTGCCACAACTGATCGGCGAGCCGACGCTCCGCACTGCGGTCATGGGCTTCCTGCAGCGCTGCATCAAGAAGCGTCTCACGATCGGCCTTTATCGGCTGGGCGTATTCGGCCTGCGCTTGCTGCCATGCCTCTGCCGGGGCTTTGCCGGTTTCCAGCAAGGCGGCATCCCAGGCCAGCCGGATGGTCAGCAGCTCGAACAGGGTGCTGTCCCGGCCCCCGTCCCGTTCAGCCACCCAGCCGAGGTGGCGGGCGTATTGCGCCCAGCCTGAAAGGGTGACGAGCAGGCGGTGAAAGTAGAGGGGGGCGTTCTCTGCCGTCAGCCCCAGCGCGGTACAGGCTTCTCCGAAGGCTGCGCGCGGATGCAGCGACATGGCCGCCACCCGGGCCGAGAATCCCGTCAGGCCCGCGATCTCCGGTGTCAGATCGCAACTGGCAAAGGCACGCCAACCCGCCCAGGCCCCGATATCGGGCGCGGGCCAAAAGGCCTGCCCGCGGTCGAAATGCCCGCCGGCCCATAGGCCGATCCGTTCCTCCAGAAGTGCCGGCCAGTCGATACCGTCGGCTTTCTGTGCAAGGTCCGCGACCGTCGCCAGAACCGGCACCGCGGGCTCCTCCCGCCCCGCTGCGCCCTGAAGATCATCCACCGCGAAGCCATGTGCAGAAGCCGCGGCGGAAAGATCCTCCGCCGAAATGCCCCCCGCCGAGATCATTGCAGCGACAGCCCCGCGCGGCAGGAACATGCGCCCCCCGCCCAAGCGGGCCAGCCGGGCCGCAGCCAGACGGCGATCTTCTTTGACTTGTCCGAGCCACGGGTTGACCGCCACGGTCGCATCGAGCGGAAAGGCGGGAGGGATTTGCCGCATCGCCGTTTCGGCACAGGCGAAAAGCTCCAGCGTGTGGCCGGGCCAGGTGATATGCGCGTTCATTGTGTCGCTCCGGTATTTGGGGTCCAGCGGCCGGACAGCCGCTCAAAAACTGCGTTGAGGTAAAGGCCGTTCATCAGGTGCACCCGCAGGCCCGCGGCAGCAGGATGCCCCGCCCAGAGGGGAAAGGTCGTCTGCGCCACGGCGGCCACCGCAAAGCTTGCCAGTGCAAGGGTAATCGTCGCCCAGATCAGCCCGTCGGGCGGCGGCGGGGGTGGCAGCGTGCCCGCCGCGACCCAGCTGGCGCCCTGTTGCAGGGCGAAATATGCAACCGTCGCCAGCACCGACAGCCCGACCGTCCGCCAGGTCAGGGCCCGGGGTGCCTGATCGGCGAGCCCTTGGGCGATCAGGTAGACCACGCCGAAGATCAGGATCGCCCCCAGCGCCACGGTCTGCGGCGGTTTGCCGGTGATGTCAAAGCCGAGCCCCACCACA
The DNA here is from genome assembly GCF_001634885.1 of Sulfitobacter sp. HI0040. Lineage (GTDB taxonomy): Bacteria > Pseudomonadota > Alphaproteobacteria > Rhodobacterales > Rhodobacteraceae > Sulfitobacter. The sequence continues at coordinate 9,998 of NZ_LWEX01000014.1, forward strand.
AGGTAGAGCACAATCGCCAGCCCGAAGGCCCGCGCCACGGCGCCGAGGTTCGGCACCGCGACCGGCCCGGGGCGGCGTGTCGCCATCACCTCGGCCACCGTCCCGCCGGAGGAGAGGAAGGCATGCGCCTTGTAGAGCGAATGCGCCACGATATGCAGAAGGGCCAGCGGGAACAGCGCGAGGCCGCATTGCAGCACCATGAACCCCATCTGCGCGCAGGTGGACCAGGCAAGCGAAGTCTTGACCGCGGGCTGTGTCAGCGCCACCGCCGCCCCCATCAGGGCGCTAAACCCGCCGACCAGCGCCAGCACCGCCAGCACACCGGGGGCAGCGACCAACACATCGGCGAAACGGATCAGCAAAAAGCCACCGGCGTTCACCACGCCCGCATGCAAGAGGGCCGAAACAGGTGTGGGCGCCTCCATCACTTCGGTCAACCAGCCGTGGGTCGGCACCAGCGCGGATTTGAAGATCGCCGCGACAGCCATCAGCAGCGCCGCCAGCCACAACAGCGACGGCCCCTCCCCCGCCTGCGCGGCGGCGTTGATGGCCGCGATGTCGGATGTGCCGAAGCCGAAGACGAGGATACCGCCCGCGATCAACAGCGCGGTGCTGGCCACGATGCCGCTCAGCGCCTTTTTCCGCGCGGCGCGCTGCGCTCTGGGACGTTCGGGATAGAACAGCAGCAACTGGTGCAGGGTAAAGCCGGTTGCGACCCAGCCGAGAACCAGTTGCCCGATGTTGCCCGCGCCTACCAGCAGCAGGACACAGGCGATGGTGGCCGCCATCCAGCCCATGAAAGCCGGTTGCCGCGCCTCCCCGTCAAGCGCCACGCGCGAAAACCGCAGTACCACCCAGCCGACGAAAGCAACCGTCAACGTCATTGCAATGCTGACGATATCAGTGCGCGCCGAAAAACCGATCGAAGCGAAGCCGATCAGCGGGCTCGTCGAGGGGCCCGCAATAGTAAGTTGAACGGTGGCGAGCGCCGCCACCGCCAATGCGCCAAGCGCCGCGATCTCGGGCAGACGCAAGCGCCAGCTCCCGCGGGGGGGCGGCGAAAGCCGCATCGCGAGCGCCGCGAGGGCGAGCAGAAGCGGGGGAAGCAGAAGCAGATAACCCATCGAAAACCTCCGGGGGGATGAATGTTTCCGCCGAGGTAAAGCCCGCTTCGCTTAAATAAAAATACATTGTATGGATGGAAACGTTCTGATTAATAGAACGATATGCGGCTCAACTATCACCACCTGCGCTACTTTCAGGAGGTTGCCCGAGAGGGCAACCTGACCCGTGCCGCCGCCCTGCTGAACCTGTCCCAATCCGCGCTGTCCACCCAGATTCGCCAGTTGGAGGAACGTCTGGGTCATCTGCTTTTCGAGCGTACCGGCAGAGCGATGGTACTGACCGAAGCGGGGCGGATCGCGCTCGATCATGCGGAACGCATCTTTGCTGTCGGTGATGACCTCGTGGCTACGCTCACCGAAGGGGGTGCTGCGCATGCGCCGCTTCGGGTCGGCGCCCTCTCTACGCTCTCGCGCAACTTTCAGCTGCGTTTCCTGCGCCCCGCGCTGGCGGCCAAGGCCGAGCTGGTTCTATCCTCTGGCAGCAGCCTGTCATTGCTGCGCGGGTTGGAGGATCTCGCTCTCGACGTGGTGCTGTTGACCGATCCGCCGCCCCCGGAACGGTGTGCCGCTGATGTCGTTGCACAGGCGCAGGGCGGCGGCGCTCGCCTCCTTGAGGGTGGAGCCGGGCATGACGATCATGAACTCCTCCCCCCCGATGCGGGCGACCATATCCATCGCGCGCAGGTTGCTGCGCAACCGGGTGGCGGTTTCGGCCAGCACGGCATCGCCCGCGGCGTGGCCATGCCGGTCGTTGACCCGTTTGAAATGATCCAGATCCGCTAGCATCACCGCGAAGGGCCGGGCCGTCGCCCGGGCGTGGTCCGCGATACGCTGCAGATGGGGCATCGCGTAGCGGCGGTTGTGCAGCCCGGTCAGGGGATCGAAAATCGCCGCCTGCGCGCCGGTGCGCACCGTGGCGCGCATCTGTTCATCCATCTGCTTGCGGCGCATCAGGTTCCGCAGGCGGAGGGAAAGCTCGGCCGGTTCGAAGCCGTCGGTCATCACGTCGTCGGCGCCAAGGTCCAGCGCATGGGCGGCAAGCCCCGGGTCGGGGGCCATCTGGACGATCATGATGCCGCTGTGCCGCGTGGCCGCATTGGCCCGCAGCGCCGAGACAAGGCGCAGGGCCTCGGGCGATTGGGGGTCTTCGGGCTGGACCAGGACAAAGGCGTCCGGTCCGCCGTCAAGGCCTGCGTCGCGCAGGGCGGCGGCGGGGGCGCAATAGCGGATGCTGCCGCCCAGCGACGCGCGCAGGCAGCGGATCCAGCGCTGCCCCTCGACCGGGTTGGGGGCCACCAGCGTGGCACGGCCCGCGCGTTCGAAGATGGGGGCGGGTT
>NZ_LWEX01000015.1 GCF_001634885.1 Sulfitobacter sp. HI0040
ATCAGGGGGTCACGAACCCTTCCGCCCCTCCCCGCCCGCGCNCTGCGGGCTGGCCTCGCGCTCCAGCGGCAGCCCGACAGGGCCGCTCCATCCGCGCAGGGTGCGGACCGGTCCACCGGGGGCGGGCGGGACCGGCGCGCATTGACAATCCCCCCCTGCCTCCCACATGTGACTGCCGAACTCGGTTCCTCCCATTTCCTGCAAGGTGCTTATTTTCATGCCTGTTGTCGTCGTCGAATCCCCTGCCAAGGCCAAAACGATCAACAAGTACCTTGGCGATGACTATACCGTTCTGGCCTCCTACGGGCATGTGCGGGACCTGCCGCCGAAGGATGGTTCGGTCGATACCGAGCATGATTTCGCCATGCAGTGGGAGGTCGCCAGCGACAGCAAGAAACACGTCAAGGCCATCGCCGACGCGCTGAAGGACGACAATGCGCTCATCCTCGCGACTGACCCCGACCGCGAGGGGGAGGCGATCTCCTGGCATTTGCAGGAGGCGCTGACCAAGCGCAAATCCATCAAGAAAGACACGCCCGTCAGCCGCGTGGTCTTCAACGCCATCACCAAGGCCGCGGTGACCGAGGCGATGAAGAACCCCCGGCAGGTGGATATGCCGCTGGTCGAAGCCTATCTCGCGCGGCGCGCGCTCGACTACCTTGTGGGGTTCAACCTGTCGCCCGTGCTCTGGCGCAAGCTGCCGGGGGCGAAATCCGCCGGCCGTGTGCAGTCCGTCACCCTGCGTATCATCGTCGAGCGCGAGATGGAGATCGAGGCCTTCCGCGCCCGCGAATACTGGTCCGTCAAGGCGTTGCTGGCCACGCCGCGCGGGCAGGAATTCGAAGCCCGGCTGGTCACGCTGGCGGGCAAGAAGCTGGACCGTTTCGATCTGGCCAATGAAACGCAGGCGGAAATGGCGGTGCAGGCGATCACCAGCCGCGATCTGCGCGTCACCAGCGTGGAAGCCAAGCCCGCCAGCCGCAACCCTTCGGCCCCGTTCATGACCTCGACCCTGCAGCAGGAAGCGAGCCGCAAGTTCGGCATGGGCGCGCGCCAGACCATGAGCACGGCGCAGCGCCTCTATGAGGCGGGGCATATCACCTACATGCGGACCGACGGGATCGACATGGCGCCCGAAGCCGTCACCATGGCGCGGGACGCGATCAAGGACCGTTTCGGCGGTGATTACGTCCCGAAAGAGCCGCGCATCTACAAGAACAAGGCCAAGAACGCGCAGGAAGCGCATGAATGTATCCGCCCCACGGATATGACCAAGGATGCGCCGTCGCTGAAGCTCGAAAGCGATCAGGCCAAGCTTTACGATCTGATCTGGAAGCGGACGCTGGCCTGCCAGATGGAAAGCGCGCGGCTGGAACGCACCACGGTGGAGATCGGCAGCAAGGATGAACAGGTGGGCCTGCGGGCCTCCGGTCAGGTGGTGCTCTTCGACGGGTTCCTGCGGGTCTATGAAGAGGGCCGCGACGACGTTGTGGATGACGATGACAAGCGTCTTCCGCAGGTCTCCGAAGGGGACGCGATGGACAAGCGCGCCGTCACCCCGGAACAGCATTTCACCCAGCCCCCGCCCCGCTATACCGAGGCGACGCTCGTCAAGCGGATGGAGGAGCTGGGCATCGGGCGGCCTTCGACCTATGCCAGCATCGTCACCACGATTCAGGACCGCGGCTATGTGCGCAAGGACGGCCAGCGGCTGATCCCGGAGGACAAGGGCCGGCTGGTGACGGCCTTTCTGGAAAACTATTTCCGGAAGTACGTGGGCTATGATTTCACCGCCGATCTGGAGGACCAGCTCGACAAGGTGAGTGCGGCCGATGCCGACTACAAGGACGTGCTGGGCCGGTTCTGGCGCGACTTTTCGGCGGCCATCGCCGAGACCAGCGAATTGCGCATCACCGAGGTGCTGGAGAAGATCAACGAGGTGCTGGAGCCGCATCTCTTTCCGCCCACCGAGGACGGCAGCGACCCGCGGCTTTGCCCCAACTGCGGGGCGGGCCGCCTGTCGATGCGCACGGCGCGGTCCGGCGGGGCCTTCATCGGCTGTTCCAACTATCCCGAGTGCCGCTACACCCGCCCCTTCGGCCCGCCCGACCCGGAGGCCGAGGCCAGCGCGATCCCGCCCGAGGGCAAGCTGCTGGGCGAGGATCAGGGCGACGAGATCCGCGTCTTCAAGGGGCGGTTCGGGCCCTACGTCCAGCGCGGCCCGGTGACGGAAGAGAACAAGAAGCCCCCGCGCCAGTCGATCCCCAAGGACTGGCCGCCAGAGGAGGTGGACCTTGAACAGGCGGTGCGCCTGCTGTCCCTGCCGCGCCAGATCGGCCCCCACCCCGAGGACGGCGTGATGGTCTGGGCCAATATCGGGCGCTATGGACCCTATATCAAACACGCCGAAAGCACCTCCGACCGGGGGGGCACCAATGCCAATCTCGAATCCATCGACGAAGTTTTCACCGTTGGCATGAACCGCGCCGTGCAATTGCTGGCCGAAAAGGTGGCCAGCCGTGGCGGGCGCGGCAAGGCCGCCAAACCGATCCGCGAGATGGGCGAACACCCGGACATGGGCGGTGCGGTCAACGTGATGGAAGGGAAATACGGGCCATACGTGAAGTGGGAAAAGGTCAACGCCACGATCCCGAAGGAGATCGAACCGGCGGACCTGACCATGGAACGCGCGGTCGAACTGATCGAGGAAAAGCTGGCCAAATCCCCGGCCAAGCGCAAGGCCGCGAAAAAAGCCGCGCCGAAGAAGGCCACGGCGAAGAAAAAGGTCCCCGCGAAGAAGACGGCAGCCAAGAAGGCGGCGGCGAAGGACTCCTGACTGCGGGCTTCCGGCGCCCCCGCTCAGGTGGCAGGGGCCGACAGGTGGATTTCGCCTTCGGCGAGAATTTTGGACCATTTGGAAGACCGGTGGCCGCGCGGGGCGGGCCGGAGGCCTTTGGCGGATTGCGCGAGGGATTAAAGCCCGCCTTTTCCGATCTCACCCGCGCTGGAATTGACTCTGCGCGGGTGCCCCTTCAAAAGAAGGCGAACCTTTCGTCGCTCGTACTTTCAAGGGGAACATTCTTTCATGAAAAAGGTCTATAATTCCGCCGCCGAAGCACTGGAGGGCGTCCTGTCGGATGGCATGCTGATCGCCTCCGGGGGGTTCGGGCTTTGCGGTATTCCGGAATTGCTCTTGCAGGCGATCAAGGAAAACGGGGCGAAGGACCTCACCTTTGCGTCCAACAACGCCGGGGTCGATGATTTCGGCATCGGCATCCTGCTGCATACGCGGCAGGTCAAGAAGATGATCTCTTCCTACGTGGGCGAGAACGCGGAATTCATGCGCCAGTACCTGTCGGGCGAGCTGGAGCTGGAATTCAACCCGCAGGGCACGTTGGCCGAACGCATGCGCGCGGGCGGCTGCGGCATCCCCGGTTTCTATACCAAGACCGGCGTGGGCACGCAGATCGCCGAGGGCAAGGAAGTGAAGCAGTTCAACGGCGAGGATTACATCCTCGAAACCGGGCTTTTTGCGGATCTGTCCATCGTCAAGGCGTGGAAGGCGGATGACACCGGCAACCTGATCTTCCGCAAGACCGCCCGCAACTTCAACCCGCCCGCCGCCATGTGCGGCAAGGTCTGCATCGCCGAGGTGGAGGAGATCGTGCCGCGCGGCGCGCTCGATCCCGATCACATCCATCTGCCGGGCATCTACGTGCACCGGATCATTCAGGGCGAACACGAAAAACGCATCGAACAGCGCACGACGCGCAAGCGGGAGGAAGCGTAACATGGCCTGGGACCGTAACCAGATGGCCGCCCGTGCGGCACAGGAGCTCGAAGACGGCATGTATGTGAACCTCGGCATCGGGATCCCGACGCTGGTGGCCAACTACGTGGGCGACAAGGACATCACCCTGCAGTCCGAGAACGGGATGCTGGGCATGGGGCCCTTCCCCTTCGAAGGCGACGAGGACCCGGACCTGATCAACGCGGGCAAGCAGACCATCACCGAGCTGAACCGCACCGCCTATTTCGACAGCGCCATGTCCTTCGGCATGATCCGGGGCGGGAAGATCGCGGCGGCGATCCTCGGGGCGATGGAGGTGGCCGAGAACGGTGACCTCGCCAACTGGATGATCCCCGGCAAGCTGGTCAAGGGCATGGGCGGCGCGATGGATCTCGTCGCCGGCGTGGGCCGCGTGATCGTGGTGATGGATCATCAGAACAAGGCCGGCGAATCGAAGGTTCTGAAGAAATGCACCCTGCCGCTGACCGGTACAGGCGTGGTGGACCGGATCGTGACCAACCTTGGCGTGCTGGACGTGGTCGAGGGCGGCTTGCGCATCGTCGAATGTGCCGATGGCGTGAGTGAGGACGAATTGCGCGCGGCCACCGACGCGACCATCGTCTGACCGCTACCCGGGTTTCGTGACATCGCCGGGGGCGGCGGGCCGCCCCCCGCTTCGCGTCCGGCGGGTTCAGTTCAGGGCTGCGAAAACACAGCCGTCGCTGATGAGCTCCGGCGGGGTCTGGCACAACCCCTTGGCCACCTGGAAGGCGGCCAGCACCTTGGGCACATAATCGCGGGTTTCGGCAAAGGGCGGCACGCCGCCGTGCCGGTGTACCGATCCTTCGCCCGCGTTGTAGCCCGCGAGCACCAGAATGGGATCGCGGTCGAATTCCTGCATCAGCCAGTCGAGGTATTTGACCCCGCCCGCGATGTTCTGCCCGGGCATCATGCTGTCGGTCACGCCGAACCGCAGGGCGGTATCGGGCATCAGTTGCATGAGCCCCTGCGCGCCCGCGTGGCTTTGCGCATCGGCGCGCCCGTTCGATTCCACCGTGATCACCGCCAGCACCAGCGCGGGCGAGACATGGGTCCCCACGGTGGAGCGCAGGATGTCGATGCCGTTGCGGCGTGCGATGTCCTGCATGTGCTGCAACCGGGGCGAGGCGACCTGCCCCGAGGCCGCCGTGAGCGCGGCCATGGCGATTTCGAGCCGTCCGGGGCCGGACTGATCCGCGGCGGGGGATATCTTTTCCCAGAACCAGTCGTAGCTGCCGGGCGCCCGGGGCGCGATGGCCCCAGAGGGGGTCGCCACCGCATCGGGCACGGCGGCCAGTGCCGGGGCCGGTTCGATCTGGATGTCGATGCGTCTGGTCACCCCCGCCTTGGGCGGCTTCACACGTTTGGCGGAGAATTCAGGAAACGGCGCGGGCGCCTCTGCCCCGGCCTGCGCAACGGCCAGCCCCGTCGCCAATAGCGATACGCCCAATAAACGAAACATGCTGCCTGCTCTTGTCTGCCTTGACGGCTTTTATAGGGGGAATATTCCACAGATTCCGCGGTTTTCCCAGAAAATTGGCAGAAGAAGATGGCGATTTTGCCTTAATTGAAACCATTCCCCCCGCAAACCGCCCCGGCGGTAGGGGGCGGGGAAAAAAATTTCATTGTTCTTCAACAGGGTCGGGGAAAAACGGGCATTTGTGGCGAAATCACTCAAAATGTCACATTTGACGCCAAATTCATGCCCCAATCCAAGGTCTATATAGCGTCATACCAAGTCGGACATACGCCAATGAGAGAACGGCGAAGAACGGACGGCAGGGTTGGAAATGGAAAACCTAATGATCCTTGGAGGGACATGACATGATGAAATTTATCAAGAACTTCCGCAACGACGAAGACGGCGCCGTTACAGTTGACTGGGTTGTGCTGACCGCAGCCGTCGTCGGCCTGGCCGTTGCCGCCTATTCCTCGATCGAGACTGGCTCGAAAAGCCTGACAGCGAACACATCGACATTCCTGGGCAAGCAGGACCCGAACACTCCCTAATACGACAGTGTTCCTTGCCGCCGTCTTCGCGGAGGACGGCGGCAGTATTCTCCCTTTTCGCAGGCTCCCCTGAAGGAGGCCCCTATGTTTCCCTACGCTCATAAATTCCTGAAATCAGAAGACGGTGCCGTCACTGTCGACTGGGTGGTCCTGACCGCCGCCGTCGTCGGACTGGCCGCAGTTGTCATCCTCACCATTCACGGGAGCACCGGGAACGTAGGCGACGGCATCAAGACATGGCTGGCAAACCGCACGGTCGGATAATTCCGCCCGAAAGGGATGATCGAACAGGCCGGCCCCACTGGGCCGGCATGTTTCGTTCAGGGACATGGCATGGCGGGGCCAGAACGAAATGGCCGGAAATTGGCCCGCCCATCGCTTAATTCGGCCACATTCCCCTGCGATTATCAAAGGCCAGCAACCGCCCGCTCGGCCCCGCCGGGGTCGCAACACAACATGAGGTGAACGAGATGAGAATGATATTCGGAATGGTTCTTCTGATCGGCATCGCCCTCGCGGGGGGCGCTGTCTTTCTAGCAAAGGATCAGATCGCCCAGTACCAAATCGCCAACGCGCAGGCGCAGGAAGCGCTTGCCAAGGTGGTGCCGACCAAGACCGTCTGGGTGGCGGAAAAGCCGCTGGTCTATGGCCAGCCCCTGACCCGTGAAGACGTGCGCGCCGTGGATTGGCCGGAAAACGCCATCCCCGAAGGCGCTTTCCACGCCGAGACGGAGCTTTTCCCCGAGGGGTCGGAAGAACATCGCGTGGTACTGCGCCCCATCGAAACGCATGAGGCGATCCTGGCGGTGAAGGTCACCGAACCGGGCGAGGATTCGGGCCTCACCTCGCGGTTGGAGCGGGGGATGCGCGCCTTCACCATCAAGGTGGACGTGTCTTCGGGCGTTAGCGGTTTCCTGCGCCCCGGTGACCGGGTGGATGTCTACTGGACGGGTAACATCAACATCCCGGGCCAGAATTCCAATGGCGATGTGACCAAGCTGATCGAAGCGGGCGTACGGCTCATTGCGGTGGACCAGAACGCGGATGCCCGGGTGGGCGAGGCGAGCATCGCCCGCACCGTGACGGTTGCCGTCAGCCCAGCGCAGGTGGCCGCATTGGCACAGGCGCAATCGACGGGCGCGCTGTCGCTGTCGCTGGTCGGCGTCAATGACGATACGGTTGCCGGTGCGATCGAAGTGGACCAGCGTTCGCTGCTGGGACTGGTCGCGCAGGAGCAACAGGCCGAGGTCCAGAAAGAGCGTGTCTGCACCATCCGTACCCGCCGCGGTGCCGAAGTGGTGGAGATACCGATCCCCTGCACCAATTGATTTTGGCGTGTTTCCACTGCGGGGCGTCGCGCATGCAGCGTGGCGCCCCCTGCTCGTGGAAAGGGAAATTATGTTGCCGTTTGTCCACAGGCTGCGGGGGCGGCGGCGTTGATTCTTGCAAATATGGCAAAACGCGCGCAAGGTTCGGGGAATGAAGGGCGAAAAGACCCACTTCCGAGGCGTGATCACAAAGGCAGGTCACATGAAAATCGACAGATTTCTAAAGGCGGCTCTTCTGGGGCTGACATTGTGCGCCGCGCCACTGGTTACCCTTTCTCCCTCTTCCGCTGCGGCGGATACGCTGCGCGTGGTCAACCGGGGCACCAACGCGCCGCTGAACGTGCCGATGAACCGCGCGGTGGTTGTGGAAAGCGACATTCCCTTCGCGGAACTCAGCATCGCCAATCCGGGCATCGCCGATATCTCCTCCCTCTCCGACCGGACGATCTATGTGCTGGGTAAATCCCCCGGCCTGACGACGCTGACGCTGCTGGATGCGGCGGGGCAGCTGATCACCAACGTGGACGTGCGCGTGGCGGCGGATGTGTCGGAGTTCAAGGAACGACTGCGCCAGATCCTGCCCGGTGAACGGATCGAAGTGCGCACCGCCAATGACGGCATCGTGCTGTCGGGCATCGTGTCGTCGACCCAGCGGTTGCAACGCGCGCTGGATCTGGCGGAACGCTATGCGCCGGAGCGGGTGTCCAACCTGATGAGCGTGGGTGGCATCCAGCAGGTGATGATCAAGGTCCGTTTCGCGGAAATGCAGCGCAATGTGTCCAAATCGCTCAGCGCGTCGCTGTCGCTCAACGGGGCGATCGGCGGCACGGGGATCAACGGCGGCACCGGTACGACGACCACATCGGGCGGCATCGCCAATTCGATGGCCGGCAACGTCCCGGCCAACAACGCCAATGCCGGCGCGGTGCTGTTCGGGTTCAACGCGGGTTCCACGCAGGTGGGCCTGCTGCTTGAGGCGCTGGAGCAGAAGGGCGTCGTACGCTTTCTGGCGGAGCCGAACCTTGTGGCCCTTTCGGGGCAGGAGGCGACGTTCCTCGCCGGGGGTGAATACCCCGTGCCGGTGGCCCAGACCGGCGACCGCATCTCGGTGGAATTCAAGCCCTTCGGCGTCGAACTGGCTTTCATCCCGCGGGTCGTGGACAAGGACCTGATCAACCTCGAACTCAACGCCGCCGTTTCGGCCATCGACCCGTCGAACAGCCTTGCCGTGGGCAACGGGATCGAGATTTCCGCGTTCTCCCGGCGCGAAACCTCCACCACGGTGGAAATGCGTGACGGCGAAAGCTTTGCCATCGCGGGCCTGCTGACCGATGATTTCACCGACAGCACCAGCCAGTTGCCGTGGATCGGCGATGTGCCCGTGCTGGGCGCGCTGTTCCGGTCGGCGAACTATCGGCGCAACCAGACCGAACTGGTGATCATCATCACGGCGCATCTGGTCACGCCCACGCGGGGCGAGGCGCTGGCCCTGCCCACCGACCGCATCAAGCCCCCCACCGAAAAGGATCTGTTCCTGAACGGACGCACATCGCAAACCGCGCGCACCCCGACGAACGGCGCCGCGGGAGAGGTGGCGCGGCAGGATTTCGGCGGCTCCTATGGCTACGTACTGGACTGATCGGATGGCACGCAGCATCACCGCATCCGCCAAATTGCTGGGTCTCGGCGCGGCGCTGGTCGCCGGGCTTGGCTGCACACCGAGCGCCGACCCGCTGCGCACCCAGTTCCACCGCGAGGCGGGTGCGATGGTGGATAGCGGCACATTCGGCAATGCGACGCTGAACAACCGGCTGGTGATGACGGGCGAGCTGGGCCATACCCATAACCTCGCGAACCGCTTTGCCAGCGAAGTCACCTCTGTCGTGACCTTCGCGTTCAATTCCGCAGCACTTTCGCCCGAGGCGCAGGCGATCCTGCGCCAGCAGGCATCCTGGATACGGCAGTTCCCCGAAGTCCGCTTCCGGGTTTATGGGCATACCGATCTTGTGGGTTCGCAAAGCTACAACAAGGCGCTGGGTCTGCGCCGTGCCAAAGCGGTGGTGGCCTTTCTGGCCGCGCAGGGCATCAGCACCTCCCGGTTGGAGGCGCTCGTTTCCTTCGGTGAAACGCAGCCCCTGATCGTGACGCAGGGCCGCGAGCGGCGCAACCGGCGTACCGTGACGGAGGTGAGCGGCTTTGTCGGCAACCACCCCACGGTGCTGGACGGCAAATATGCGCAGATCATCTACCGCGAATATGTGGCGAGCGCCGTTCCACAGAGCCAGCTTTCCGCCGGACAGACCGCTCTCGTGACCGAATAACGCGCTTTCGGCGC
>NZ_LWEX01000016.1 GCF_001634885.1 Sulfitobacter sp. HI0040
CCACCGACACCCGCCGCGCCAGATACCCGACGAGCCCAGCCGAGATCAGGAAGACCGAAGCCACGCCGCCGATGATGGCCGCGCCGATCTCGACCAGGGTTCCTTGCAGAAGGAAGGCAGGGTTCAGGACGAAGGCGAAGGGGATGATATAGGCCACCACCGCGAGCTTCAGGGCCTCGAGCGCCGTTTTCATCGGAGCGGAGCGCGCAATCGACGAGGCCACGAAGACCGACAGGCAGACCGGCGGCGTCAGGAAGGACAGCGTGCCGAAGTAGAAGATGAACATATGCGCGCCCATCTTGTTGATGCCGAGCTGTTCGAAGGCCGGGCCGATCAGGATCACGAGGATGATATAGGTCGCCGTCACCGGCACCCCCATCCCGAGGATGATGCAGCCGATGGCCGAGAAGATCAGGAGCAGCCAGATGCTGCCGCCCGAGGCCGCGATGAGGTTCTGCGACAGGCTCGACCCAAGGCCGGTCAGGCCGAGGCAGCCCACGACGATCCCGGCAATGGCGCACATGATCGCGATGAACACCGTGGCTTCGCCCGCTTCCACGAAGGTGCGGACATAGGCGCGCGCCGGGCGGCGCATGCTGGGCAGGACCAGCGACATCAGGATCGTGGCGAAGCTGGCCGCGAAGGCCGAGGCCGCCGGGTTCCAGTTCCAGCCAAAGAGCGTCCAGAGCAGGATCGCGAAGGGCACCGCCACCGGGATCATCCGGCGGCCCGCATCGCGCAGGTCCGGAAGCTCGGTCGCGTCGGCGCCTTCCATGCTGGCTTTCACCGCTTCGAGGTGAACCTGAAGGTAGACGCAGAAGTAGAACAGGAGCGCCGGAACCGCCGCCGCGATGGCCACGGTGGCATAGGGAACGGCCAGAAACTCGGCCATGAGAAAGCCGGTGGCGGCCATGACCGGGGGCAGGACGAGGCCGCCGGTGGAGGCGACTGCCTCGACCGCGCCGGCCCGTTCGGGCGAATATCCGACCTTGCGCATCATCGGGATGGTGAGCATCCCGGTGGTGGCCACGTTGGCCGAGGCGCTGCCCGAGAGCGAGCCAAAGAGCGCGCTGGACATGATCGCGACCTTGGCGGGTCCGCCCTTGCGGCGGCCCATCAGGGCGAAGGCGAAGTCAGAGATCGCATCGCCGCCACCGACCAGGAACAGTACCTGTCCGAAGACCACGAAACTGGTGACGATGGTGGCCGCGACATAGACCGGCGTGCCGAAGATCGCCCCGGTTCCGAGATAGTTATAGGTGACGAGCCGGTCCCAGCGGATCACGCGGGTTTCGAACATGCCCGACAGGTAGTGACCGAAATAGGCGTATCCGAGCGCCAGAAGGCCGACGCTAACCATGGTCCAGCCGACATGGCGGCGTGCCACTTCGAGAAGCAGGACGATACCGATCACGCTGACGATCACCTTGTCGGTGGTGATGAGGCCAAGGCTGCGGACGATTTCGTCGTAATTCAGAAAGATGTAACCCCCGACGATCAGCGCCAGAACGGCCCCGATTATGTCATACCAGGGCGGCGTTTCGCGGACCTGGGACTTGGAGAAGGGTTTGACCAGGAACGAGATCGCGACGCAGATCGCGATGAACAGCGTCAGGTATTGTTCCTTGTATATGATGATGCCGAAGCGCGGCAGCAGCTGAAGCGAATAGATCAGCGCCGCGATGGGCAGGATGATAGCAAGGACCTCGTAGACGTAGCGATACGGGCGTTTCAGAACCCTGTTGTTTTCTTGCACGGGTGTCTGGCCTCCGGTTGGCGTGTGGACTCTTACAGGGAGGATCGCCCCGGCCGCCTTCACCGGGCCGGAGCGATCCGTTACTGTGTCGCCCCGGGACGTGGCCCGGCGCATCATGGGTTATTTCGCCGAAATCTCAGCCTGACGGGCTTCGAGCTCGTCGGTCCACACGCCCTTGGACTTGAAGAATTCAATGGCGGCCGGGTGGAACGGGACCACGACGGCGGTGTCGGCAAACCGATCCGGCGTCCAGGTCGCGAGCGACGGGTGAATGGCCTTCAGCTCTTCGGAATGCTCCCACAGGGTCTCGAGGATCGCGGAGACCTTTTCGTCGGCCAGATCGCTGCGGCCGTAGAGCGTGGTCGCATAGCTGAGCGCGTGGATGTCGCTGTCGACACCGACGATGCCCGCGGGCACTTCGATCGGAACGAAGGCGCTGCCGATTTCCTTCGAACGGGCCATCGCTTCGGGCGAGGGGTCGATCGACAGGATGCGCGCGCCTTCGGCGGCGTTGAGCTGCTGAAGGATACCGCTGCCGATGGAGCCGACGGCGGCGTCGGCGCGGCCCTCGATCACGGCGGTCACGCCTTCGGGATAGCTGGAGACGCTGACCACTTCGATGTCGTCATCGGTCAGGCCGGCATTGGCGAGCGCGGCTTCGGCGGTGATCGAGGACCCCGCGAAGGCGCCGTAGTTCGACGCGACGCGCTTGCCTTTCAGATCGGCCATGCTCTGGATGTCCGAGCTGCCGCGCACCACGAGCGACAGGCGGATCGGCGAGCCGAGCATGATCGTGGAGATCGGATACCCTTCGCCGCCATTGGCCCCTTCATAGGGTCCGACGGCGCGGAAGGCGAAGTTGGCTTCGATCGGGCTCGACAGGCCAAGATCGGCCTCGCTGGAGACGAACATCGGGAAGAAGACCGTCGGGGATTGCGGCAGCACGTCAACGCGGTCGCCGGTATGTTGGCCAATGACCGAGGCGATAGCCTGGGACTGCGCGTAGAACAGGCTTCCTTCCGGGTTGCCGCCCATCACGAGGATATCGGCCTCGGCGGATTTGGGCGCGGCGCCCACAAGCATGGCAACGCCGAGCGCTGCGGCGGTCAGTTTCTGGAATATCATTGGGGCAACATCCTCCCTACCCACTGCGGTTCTTGTCCCGCTCTTTGGAGCGGGTCTGGCTATTGAGCCCGGTATTCGAACAAACGTCGAATACCGCATCAACTTAGAGGCAGCCCGAGTTGGAGTCAATTCGGGCTGACGGTCCCGGTTGCAATCTTCAAACGAATGAGAGGCTGCCCCAGCGGCAGGTCAGAGCATCGCGCCCGCGATCAGCAGGGCGGTCATGACGATCACGTAATAGGTCAGGATGAATGGCCCGTTCCATCGCAGGCCCACGTCGCGGGGGGACTTGCCGATCATCCCCGTGGCGATGGCAAGAGTGGACGCGAAGGGGGACAGCAGCATCGAGCCGGACCAGCCGCACATCAAGGCCAGCATCAGCATCAGTTCCGGCATGTCGATCCCGGACGAGATGATAGCGCCGGAGCACAGCAGCGCGCCGATCATGGGGGAGAGGCCAAGCTGGCTTACCAGTGTCATCAGCAGGATGATGATGCAGGCGATGACGCCCGGCCCGATCGAGACATGTTCGATCAGCATGCGAAGCTTTTCGGCGGGCAGCATTTCCACCACGGTCAGTCCGAGGAAGGCGCTGGCGCCGATCAGGCAGATTTCACTGGTTGAATCGGGCAGTGCGCGGAACCCGTCGCGGGCAAGGGATTTGAGATTGCCCGAGAAGGGGCGGCCTTCGGTCAGCAGGACCCAGATCACCGCCATGGCGGGAATGACGATCAGGATCGCGGCCCGCATCGGAATGCCGACCACCGCCTCGGCCAGTGCCGACAGCCCGGTGATCGCTAGGAGCAACCCGAGCAGCGCGGCCATGGCGAGGCCCGCGCCCTTGTGGGGCGACGGGGTGAAGGTGCGGCGCGGACGGCGCTCCAGCCGGTCGAACACCCAGCCGAGGGCGAAGAAGACCACCATCAGGCCAAGGCCGTAGGGCAGGTAGGACACATATCCCAATGTCGGCATCAGCGGGATGAGCATGTTGATGGCCAGCCCGACCGGCGACCACAGGATGGTGGCGGCAAAGCCGCGCAGGACCGCATTGGTGATTCGCCGCCCCTGCACTTCGGCGATGTCGGGGCTGGGCGCGGCGCGGTCACGTTCGGCCAGCGCGATCCCGAGCAGAAGCTGCAGGCCGCCGAGATTGAGCAGGATGCCGAAGATATGACTGCCGCTGGCCAGCAGGGCGAACCGCCGCGACGGGGGCTGGTCCACCACGAAATGGGCGGCGGTACTGACGATGTTCGAGCGCATCGCGGCCACCCGCAGGATCGCCATGACGGCCAGCAGGGCAGGAAGGTAGAGCGCGCGGCTTGCTGCAAGGGCAAGGCTGCCCGGATCGCCCCCGGTCAGGACCAGCAGCGCCCCCGACAGCGCGGCGAGCAGGAGCAGGACCTTGGCGTTGGTGCGCACATGACGCCAACGCATCAGGATGTGGCACACGATCAGCGTGATCGCGATTCCGGCGAACAGGTGATTGTTGCTGAATAGGTCCGCGAGGGTGAAAATCGTGCCGCCCAGCAATGCGGCCGATGCGATCGTGGACAGTCGGCCGGGGCTGGCTGTATCTGGCATGATATGCTCTTACCTCATACCGGTGAACCGACCGCTACGCACCGCCCGGTTTGATCGACGGTGCGGCGGCTCTATCCTTTCCGGTATTGTCTAGACAGACAACCCGCCATCAATCGCGATTTCGGCCCCCGAGATGTAGCGGCTGAAATCCGACAGTAAAAACAGCAACGTATGGACCACATCTTCGGGCAATCCCGCGCGACCAAGCGGGACCTGAGCGGTGCGGGTCTTCAGGTCCTCGTCGCTCCAGGCGTCCAGCATCGGGGTGAGAATGATGCCCGGATGGACCGAGTTGACGCGGATCCCGCGCGGGCCCAGTTCGCGCGCGGCGGTCTTGGTCATGCCGCGCACGGCCCACTTCGTTCCGACATAGGCAATGCCCTTGCTGGCGTGCAGCCCGGCAAGCGACGAGATGTTCACGATCGACCCGCCTTCGGGGCCCATCGCCGCTTCGGCGAACTTCACGCCCAGATAGGTGCCGAACTGGTTGACCTTGTATTGCAGGTCGAAATCCTCGGGCGTGGTGTCGGGGATGGTTTCTGGCCGGTAGAGCCCGGCATTGTTCACCAGACCGTGCAGGGGCCGGTCGCCGCATTGCGCCTGCAACGCCGCCCAGTCCGCTTCCGAGGTCACGTCGAGGCGGGCGAATTGCGCGCCGATCTCATCCGCGAGGGCGCGGCCCTCGTCTTCAAGGATGTCGGCGACGATCACCTGCGCGCCCCGCGCCGCGAGATGCCGGGCCTGAAGCGCACCCTGTCCGCGCGCGCCGCCGGTGACGACCACGAGGCGGCCGCCGAAAGACACGCCCAGGATGTCTGCCTGGCCGGGGGTCATAGCCAGCTTCCCCCGAGCCGGGTCACGTCGTCGATGGGGTGGCCCCCGGCATCGAGTTCGCGCGCGGTGACGAGCGCCGCGTCGAGCATGGCGGCACGGGCGGCGATGACGCGGTCATATTCGGGATGGGTCAGCAGGTAGGGGAGGTTGCGGCTCACCGCCTCGATGATCCGGCGGGCCACCTCTTCGGGCTGCATGGAATTGGCCATGATCTCGGCCACGCGTCGGCGGTTCTCGGACGTGCTGTCCTGACCGGAGCTTGCGATGGCCGTGTTGACGTAGCCGGGGCAGACGGCGGTGACGCCGATGCCCAGCGGGGCCAGATCGCTGCGCGCGGTCTCGCTCAGCGAAACGGTGGCAGTCTTGGATGCGGCATAGGCCGCATAGCCGGGGGTCGAGAACAGGCCGCAGACCGAGCAGATATTGACGATATGCGCCGAGCGGCCCGTCCGGCGCAGCTGGTTCACGAAAACCTGCGTGCCGTGGAACATGCCCACCAGATTGGTGTCGAGGACGCGCTGGAAGGTCTCCAGCTCGACCTCATGGATGGGTTGGGGCGAGGCGCATATGCCCGCGACATTGAACAGCAGATCGGCCCCGCCGAAGGTTTCGCCGACCCGGTCGGCGGCGGCGGCCCAGTCCGAACGGGACCGTATGTCGAGCGCGAGGGCGAGGTCCGGGCCAGCGGGGGCCGACAGGTCGGCGCCCGCCACCTTCACGCCTTGGGCCTGAAGGGCGGCGACCAGCGCCTGACCGATGCCGGACGCCGCGCCGGTGACAAGCGCAACCGCGCCATCGAAGGGAAAAGAGCTTTGGGTCATGGTGCGAACAACACTTCTGGCAGGAACAGGGCGATTGCCGGGAAGATCACCAGAAGCAGGCACAGCAGGATTGGCCCGGCAACATAGGGCATGACCGCCTGATATATTCGGATCAGCGGAATGTCCGATGCCTGTGCCTGTATGACGAATATGTTCATGCCGAGCGGAGGCGTGATCATCCCCGCCTCGACGACGATCACGAGGAACACGCCGAACCAGATTGGACCGCCCCGGGCTTGCCGGAGGCTAATTATGGTTAGTTACGCGGCCATTTCTTCAGTTTCCAGAGCTGCGTAGAAGTTGGCCTCAGCCTCGGCTGGCGGGATGTTTCCGATGGGCTCGAGAAGTCGGCGGTTGTTGAACCAGTCCACCCATTCCAGCGTGGCATATTCGACGGCCTCGAAGCTGCGCCAGGGGCCGCGGCGATGGATGACTTCAGCCTTGTAGAGGCCGTTGATGGTTTCGGCCAACGCATTGTCGTAGCTGTCGCCAACGCTCCCCACGGAAGGTTCGATACCGGCTTCGCCCAGCCTCTCGGTGTAGCGAATGGACAGGTATTGCGATCCGCGGTCGCTATGATGAACCAACCCCATGGCCTTTGTCGGCCTTCGGTCATGGACTGCCTGCTCCAGTGCATCCAAGACGAAACCTGTCTGCGCTGACGTGCTGGCGCGCCAGCCGACGATCTTGCGCGCGTAGGCGTCGATGACAAAGGCGACATAGACGAAGCCCTTCCAGGTGGCGACGTAGGTGAAGTCGCTCACCCAGAGCATGTTGGGTGCCGGAACGCGGAACTCACGGTTTACCTTGTCCAACGGACACGGGGTCTTCTTGTCCGGGATCGTCGTCCGATGTGGCTTGCCGCGGATAATGCCTTGAATACCCATGTCATTCATAAGCCTTGCCACAGTGCAACGAGCGACATCGAACCCTTCCCGGACAAGCTGGCGCCATACCTTGCGGACGCCGTAGACTTGATAGTTCTCCTCCCAGACGCGTTCGATCTCGGGCCGCAGGGTGGCATCACGACGGGCGCGGTCAGACTGCCGCGCCGGGTCAGCCCGCTTCGCCAAGTGAGAATAGTAGGTGGAGGGGGCAATCGGCGTTCGCCGCCGGGCTCGGACCGGTGGCGCCTTCGGCGGCTCACCGTGCAGATCGGCTCGACCCCATGCGCATCGCGATGCGCTTCAACGAAATCCACCATCACTTCGACCGGCGGTCGAGCTCCGCCATCGCAAAATAAGCCGACGCCTTGCGCAGGATCTCGTTGGCTTGGCGCAGCTCGCGGTTCTCCCGCTCCAGCGCCTTCATTCTCTCGGCCATCTCGCTGGGGACGCCTGAACGCTTGCCGTTGTCGACCTCGGCCTTCTTGACCCAGTCGTTCAGCGTGTTCGCCGAGCAGCCGATCTTCGCTGCGATCGATGTGATCGCCTGCCAGCGAGAGCCATGCTCGCCCTCGTTGCCGAGAACCATCCGCACCGCGCGCTCGCGGACTTCAGGGGAAAATTTGTTCGTGGTCTTGCTCATGATGCTCCATCCTTGTGTGTTCAAGGTCGGGCATACTGGGAACGCAGGTGGGACCCCGTTCCATCCCGGGGAGGTAGATCCCGCTGAGTAGCAAGGGGCCCATTTGCGCCGTCGCCATTTGAACCTGAACAGTTGCAAGGGGCGCCCGTAGTGCCGACCCCGAATATCAAGGACAGGACAGTGACTTTGCCCCAAACCTACATCGGCGTCGATGTTGCGAAAGACTGGATCGACGTGTGTGACCCCGCCTCTTCCCGGCAGGAGAGGATACCAACCGACCGCCGATCGCTGCGTAGTTTTGCAGCGACAGTTGGCTCATCGGCGCAACGTGGTGAAGATCGACAAGGCCCTGCCGCTGGATGTGCTTGCCCCGCTGGGATGCGGCATCCAGACCGGCGTTGGCGCGGGGCTCAACGCGATCCGGCCACAGGCGGGCGACAGTTTCGTTGTGTTCGGTGCGGGGTCGGTCGGGCTGTCCTCGCTCATGGGGGCGGCGATTGCGGGCTGTACGAACATCTGCGCCGTCGATCTGGCGGAGAACCGGCTGGCGCTGGCGCGCGAGCTGGGGGCGACCCATGCCTTTCGCGGCGACGATCCCGACCTTGTCGGGAAGCTGCGCGAGGCGAGCGGGGGCGGGTATCATTGCGGTCTCGACACGACCGGCATTCCCACCGTGGTGGACACGGCCAGTCAGGCCCTGCGCAAGCGCGGCATGCTGGCGCTTGTCGCCGCCCCGGCGCCCGGCACCCGGTACAGCGTGGAGGCGCGTTAAATGGTCGGGGCCGGTCTGTCCTGGCGCGGCGTGATCGAGGGTGACAGCAACCCGCCGGACTTCATCCCCGAGCTGATCGAGTATTACCGCAAGGGTCAGCTTCCGGTGGAGAAGATCATCGCGCATTACCCGTTCGAACGGATCAACAAGGCGATCCACGCCATGGAAGACGGCAGCGTGGTGAAGCCCGTGCTGCGGATGATGCAGGACTGACGCGGCCCGCGCGGCCCGCGCGGCCCGTATCGGATCGGAGAGACAGGATGTCAAACGGACAAGTTTTCTGGCCGCGAAAGACGGCATTGAACGGGATGACTTCATAGCCTACTGGACGGGCATTCATGCGCCCATTGCGGCGAAACTGCCGGGGCTGGTCCATTACTCGATCTCCATCCTGGACGGGGCGCAGGCGCTGCGCTCGCCCGGCGGGCGCGAGGTGATCGGCTTTGCCACGCTTGGGTTTGCATCGGACGCGGATGTCGGGCCGGCGGTCGGTTCGCCCGAGGGCGCGGCGGCGGCGCGGGATCTGGAAAACTTTGCCGAGGAAGTGCTGCGTTTCGAGGTGCAGGACACCGTATTGATCGACTGACGTGTTCGGACAGGTTTGGCGTGGCCGGGCCGGTGCGTTTGGCACGTCGCCGGCCCGCTTCCCATTCGCAATACGAATTATGATGCCATTATAGAATCACCCGGTGTGACGAGGGACCATCGGCGATCCGGCATGGCCTTTGGTCAGGCGATCTCACCCGT
>NZ_LWEX01000017.1 GCF_001634885.1 Sulfitobacter sp. HI0040
GCTCAGGAACTCCGCCGCCGACACCCGGGCCCATTGCGCATCGCGCTCTGCCGACAGGGCCGGAACAAGGTCCAGATCCGGGCGCAAGGTGACCCCAGCCGCGCCCACCCCGTCGAACCCGTCGAGCCATTGGCCAAGGGCCGCGCAGATACGGGTCGCCAGCGGCAGCACCGTCAGCCGGTAAAAGGCCCGGTGCGCCTCCTGGTAGTTCGCGTAGGTCGCGTCCCCCTGAATGCCCAGCAGCATCGGCGGCACCCCGAATGCCAGCGCAATCTCCCGCGCCGCCGCCTCCTTGGTTTTTTGGAACTCCATGTCGGAGGGTGAAAACCCCATGGGCTTCCAGTCCAACCCGCCTTCCAGCAGCATCGGTCGGCCTGCGTTGCGGGCACCCTGATGATGGCTTTCCATCTCGTTCACGAGCCGGTCGTATTGATCGTCCGACAGTTTGCCCTGCCCTTCGGCCCCGCGGTAGACGATGGCCCCGCTGGGGCGTGCGGCATTGTCCAGCAACGCCTTGGACCAGCGCGTTGCGGCATTATGCACATCCAGCGCCATGGCCGCGGCTTGCATCGGGCTGAAGCCATAGTGATCATCCTGGGGATGAAAATTCCGCAGATGACAGATGGCGCTGTGCAACCCAGTGGCATCGAACCGGTGCTTGCGCCCGCCCACCGCATATTCGAAGGCGACGGGCCAGCCATCGGCCCCGGGCACTACCGCCATCCGGTCGCTGCGCAACACATGCAGCTCGACCGGCAGGCCCGCTTCGCCCCCCACCGCTTCGAGATATCCGTTCCCCGACAGCAGCAGTTGCGCGTAAAGCGCCTCCAGCAGTTCCGCGCGCCCCTGTCCGGCGTTGGGCCGGGCCAGCAGATCGGCCATGGGATGCGTGTCGAAACGGCGCTGTTCGTTGCCGATGACCAGCGGCAGGGCCGCCGCGGCCTCGGCGATCAGCTTCACGCAGCGAAAGGCGACCGGGTTGGCGCAGAAGCCCGTGCGGGTCAGGCTCGCGGTATCCCGCGCGCTCCATGCCACGCGGCCACTGCTCTGATAGGCGATCACGGGGCCGGTCGCGGACGCTTTGCGCTCCGGCACCACCTCGGCACCCCCCGTTCGCCGCAGAAAATCGAACACCATCCGTCGCTCCCTCCTGATCCCGTGAGCCACCGCATCCCGGAGCAACTGCCCCCTGCCCTGCGGCTCGGAAAGAAATCTCTCAGCAAAGGCTTAAGAGCTGCACGAACCAGCGCACGCCCACCCCGCAACACCCTTTCCCGAGCCTCATGGAAGGGCCATGAAAATGCGAAAAAGGGCGGCCAGAAAGGGCCGCCCTTCGCAGGGATATGGTGTTGGTTGCTCAGTGGCGTTTACCCAGGCGATTCCTGAACAGTGTGCGGTTTCAGCCCGATTTACATAATTGTGGCGTTACAGCTAAAGTCGGTTCACAAGGGAAATCAATAAAGCGGGGCCTCAGATGTTCTTGAAAAATGCATGGTACGTTGCCGCCTGGAGCCATGAAGTTACCCGCGAATTGCAACAGATCACGGTCCTTGGCGAAAAAGTCTGCGTGTTCCGTTCCGAAGCCGGTGATCTCGTTGGATTAGAAGATGCCTGCCCTCATCGCAAATTGCCTCTCAGCAAAGGGCGCATCAAGGGCGACACCGTCGAATGCGGCTATCACGGTCTGACGTTTGACTGCGCAGGCCAGTGCGTCTGGGCCCCCGGGACGGGACGCATTCCCTCCAACGCCAAGGTCCACGCCTACCCCTTGCACGAAAAATACGGATTGGTCTGGATATGGATGGGCAACCCTGCGCTCGCCGATCCGTCAGACATCTTCGAGATTGAAAACTATGACGACCCGGCCTGGGGCATCAACTGTGGCGCTGCGATGGAGTTGGACTGCAACTACCTTCTGATGTGCGACAACCTGCTGGACCCGACCCATGTTGCATGGGTTCACCAAAGCAGCTTTGCGACCGACGCAACCAAGGACACCCCACTGCGCATCACGAAAACCGAAGAAGGCGTCATCGTACATCGCTGGATGATGGATCACGAGCCCGCGCCGTTCTACAAGAAGGTCATCGAGTTCGAGGGCAACTGTGATCGTTTGCAGCACTACGAGGTGCGCTACCCCTCACATGCGTTGATCAGGGCCGTGTTTACCCCCGCAGGCACCGGCGGCCCCGACGGGCCGCTCCATGAAAAAACGTTCATCATGGACAGCTACAATTTCATGACGCCGACGGATGAGGGCCAGACACGCTATTACTGGTTCCAGCTTCGCAATATCCGACCGGACGACAAAGAACTCTCCAAGATGATGACCGCCGACGTCCAGCACGCCTTTGAAGAGGATCGCGCCGTATTGAATGAAGTGCAGAAGGGAATGTCCAACAAGACATCCCCCCATATCGACCTCCCGATCGATGGCGGCCAACTGCGGTTCCGAAGGCAGTTGCAAGCCATGATCAACGAAGAACAACAGGTTGATCGGCAAATGGCGGAATGAACGTATCTGACACTTCGACGTAACCAGAGTCAGATCTACGGCCCTACAGGCTTCGCACCCCCGGGGCGCGCCACGCGGCAGCGGGGGCGATCATCAACTCATGCAAAGCCCAGACCAGCGCGTCCACCCGGTCGGGGGAGCCCGGCCCCTCATACCCCCGCAAAGTCATCCGGCACATCTGATCCTCCAAAGCATCCAGCCTGCCCAGATGCGACACACGCCCCTGTTCGTAAAGTGCCGCCACCGGCTCCGCCCGCGCCACCTTGCCCCGCGTCGCATGGACCGAGCGCAGGGGCACGAACTCGTCCACCTGCCGCAGGACCTCACCCACCATCTGACCGCCTTGATTGACCTCGGCGATCAGCCGGTCTGCCCCGAATCTCTCCATCGCCGAAATAGCCGCCCGGGCCCATCTGTGGGGGGTGGCCCCCGTCACGGTGCAATCCGCCAATACAACGGCCCGCCAGTCCTGCGGCGGCCCCTGTAAACGCGCCCCCACCACCACGATCCCGCATTCGTCCGATCCGGCTTTGCCCGTGGTCGCCGGGTCCAGCCCCACCACGATCCGGTCAAGATCCGGCGCGTCCGCCAGTCTTTGCGCGTCGAGTGCGGCACCCGTCCACAACGCTCCCTCCACGTCGCTTAACAACACGCCGTCCAACTCCTGCCGGGCCAGTCGCGTGCCGCGATATCGCCGGCGCACCTCCTCCAAAAAGGACTCCGCAAGGTTTGCCGCATTGGCTTCCGTCGGCGCATGGGTCGTCACCGTCGAGGGCGCATCCAGCAACCGTTTCAGAACTCCGACATCCCGGGGTGTGGTGGTGACGCAGACCTGCGGCAATTCCCCCAGTCTCAGGGCGAACTGCAACTGGTCCCACGCCGCCTCCGCCTTGCGCCACTTGGCAAGTTCATCCACCCAGGCGGCATCGAACTGCGGCCCCCGCAACCCTTCGGGGTCATGGGCCGAATGAACGCTCGCCACCGCGCCGTTGGGCCAGACAAGCCGCTTGCGGGTGGCTTCCCAGACCGGCCTGCGATCCGGCGGGCTACAGGCCAATATCCCGCTGTCGCCGAATATCATCACCTCGCGCACCTGCTCGATGGTCTCCCCCACGAGCGCCACGTGCCGACACGCCCCCGGGTCGAGGGGCATCGCCCCCTCGACCTTGGATCGAACCCATTCGGCACCGGCGCGGGTTTTCCCCGCGCCGCGCCCTCCCATGATCACCCATGATCGCCAGTCCCCCTCGGGGGGAAGCTGATGCGGCAATGCCCAGAACTCGAAAAGATAGGGCAGCGCCAGCAACTCCGCCTCGTCCAGTTCATTGAGAAACCGGTCCTGAACCGCCGCATCGACGGAGCCGATCCAGCTTGCACCCGATGTCAGCGCGGGCCTTGTCCAGATCGACGGCATATCCTCCGCTGACCACTCCTGCTTGCCTGTTTCGACATTCATTCAATATGTTCTCCGCTTTCGCACAATGCGCCACCAGCCCCTGGATCTGTCCCAGCTGCCGCTTTGCACTTGTTTCGGCAATTTCCCCCCCGGATCGGGCCTGTTCAGTCAGGCCTTCGATCTCTTTGCGCAGACCGCGCACCGCCTCCTGCAACGCGGTCAGTACTTCCGCGCTGTCGGCCAACGCCTGTTCCGGGGTAACTTCCGTCATATCGCTTACCTCTCGTCTGGATCACTCCAACCGAGCAGACATGAAAAAGCGGCCTCCGGATGGTGCCGGGGCCGCCTTACAAGTCTTCTAGCATGCCAAGGAAACTACGTCAGAACGTGCGCTCTGTCAATCGAAATTGGGTTAACAATACCTTGCAAGCCAGTACGATCGCTAAATAATTTCTTTCAGTTTCCCCCGGTGGAGGCATTTCCCGCGGCCTCGGCGCCCCGTTCCGCCTCGATCCGGCGCCACTTGGCGACATTCTCGTTATGCTCCGCGAGCGTCTTGGCAAAGGCATGACCGCCGGTGCCATCCGCGACGAAATAGATGAAATCGGTTTCCTCGGGCTGTGCTGCAGCCATCAGGCTGGCCCGGCCCGGATTCGCGATGGGCGTGGGCGGCAAACCGGAAATAACATAAGTATTCCAAGGCGTTTCGGCGCGAAGCTCAGAACGCCGCAAGCCGCGACCCAGCACGCCTTCGCCCTTGGTGATCCCGTAGATCACGGTGGGGTCGGTCTGCAGCCGCATCCCCTCGTTCAGCCGGTTCACGAATACGCTGGCCACCTGCCCGCGTTCCTCCGCGACCCCGGTCTCCTTCTCGACGATGGAGGCGAGCGTCAGCAATTCTTCCGGCGTCTCGACCGGCAAACCGGGATCACGCGCGTCCCATGCTGCTGCAAGCTGCGCCTCCTGCGCCGCCTTCATCTGGGCAAGGATCGCCCCGCGATCGTCCCCCGGACGCACCTCGTAGCTGTCGGGCGCCAATGTACCCTCGGCCGGGACCTCGCCGATTTCACCGTTGAGCAGGTCGATAGACTTCAGCGCCTCGACCACCTGCCAGCTTGTCACGCCCTCGGCCATGGCCACGCGAAAACGGGTGTCGTTCTTTTCCTTGGTCTCGGTGTAAAGCACCGGCGCTTCCTCGGCGGCCGGGTCGAACTCGGCCCGCTCGACAAAGCGGTTAGTCTGCGGATCAAGCTCACGCACCTGTACCGACACCGCGTTCACCCCGATGCGGTAGACGACTTCGGTACCGCAGGTGCTGGCCCCGCCCCGGGTAATCACATCCACGATTTCCTGCATGGACTGTTCGGGCTGGACCAGAAAACTGCCCGCCTTCAGATTGGATGTCTTCTCTTCGTAGTCCGCGCCGATGCGAAAGATCGACCCGGATGTCACCGCGCCCTGCGCCTCCAGATCACGGCTGACCTGACGCATGTTCGATCCCCGCTCCACCTGCACGCAGATGGCCTGCGCCAGCGGTCCGGGTTGCTGGTACTGCGCGCGCCCCCACAGGATGAGCCCGCCCAACAGGAACAGGCCCACGATCAGCAGGGTGACCGCGTTGGACGCGATATGACGCCACATTACGAAACTTTCCCGAAGACGACGCTCGCGTTGGTGCCCCCGAAGCCGAAGGAGTTGCTCAGGGCAACATCGATCTTGCGCGCCACCTTCTTGTTCGGCGCCAGATCGATGGGGGTTTCCACCGCCGGATTGTCGAGGTTGATGGTCGGCGGCGCCACCTGATCACGGATCGCCAGAATGCTGAATATCGCCTCGATCGCGCCTGCGGCCCCCAGCAGATGCCCGGTCGCTGACTTCGTGGAAGACATGGTGACCTTGCCCGCATGTTCACCCATCAGCCGCTCCACCGCGCTAAGCTCGATGGTATCGGCCATCGTCGATGTGCCATGGGCGTTGATGTAATCGACATCGCTCGGCTCCAGATTCGCGTTCTTCAACGCCGCCCGCATGGACCGTTCGCCGCCTTCGCCGGTCTCCGACGGGGCGGTGATGTGATAGGCGTCTCCCGACAGACCATAGCCCAGCACTTCGGCATAGATCTTCGCACCCCGCGCCTTGGCGTGTTCGTATTCCTCCAGCACGACGATACCCGCGCCTTCGCCCATGACGAAACCGTCGCGGTCCACGTCATAGGGGCGGCTGGCCTTCTTGGGGTCGTCGCCGCGCTTGGTGCTCAGCGCCTTGCAGGCGTTGAAGCCCGCGATGCCGATCTCGCAGATCGCCGCCTCCGCGCCGCCCGCGATCATCACATCCGCATCGCCGTGACGGATCAGGCGCGAGGCGTCGCCGATGGCATGGGCCCCGGTGGAACAGGCGGTCACGACCGAATGGTTCGGCCCCTTGAACCCGTAGCGGATGCTGACCTGCCCCGAGATCAGGTTGATCAGCGCCCCGGGCACAAAGAACGGGCTGACGCGGCGCGGTCCTTTTTCCTTCATGGTGATGGCGGTATTCGCGATGGAATTCAGCCCCCCGATGCCGGAACCGATCAGAACGCCGGTGCGCTCCAGATCTTCGGTCTCTGTCGGCATCCAGCCCGAATCCTCCACGGCCTGCTGCGCCGCCGCCATGCCGAACAGGATAAAGGTATCGACCTTACGCTGCTCCTTCGGCTCCATGTAGTGATCGGCGTTGAACGTGCCGTCGCTGCCATCGCCGAGGGGTACTTCACAGGCATATTGCGTCACGAGCGCGCTGGCATCGAAACCCGTGATCGGACCTGCGCCGGACTGACCGTCCAGAATCCGGCTCCAGCTTTCCTCGACGCCATCTGCAAGGGGTGTCACCAATCCCATGCCCGTCACAACAACTCTGCGCATATCCAAGCCCCCTTGGTGTGTTTTCGCGTTGCCCGGCTATACAGTGCCGGCTCGGTGAAATTCAAGGGCGCAGCGCCGCATTGCCCGTTCAGACCGGCGGGCCCTTGCGCGCCATCAGCCGGGCAGCAGCACCGTCGATCTCCACATCTCTCAGCGGCGCATAGCCCAGCGTTTCGGCCAGCTTCAGCGAAACCGCATCCTCCGGGGATATCTTGCAGACGGTATGGCCCCCCATGATCCGATCATACCAGTCATGCGCCGCCGTCGCGGCCTCAAGGCCAAGGCCCCGGCCCCGGACATCGGGTGCAATGACCCAGCGGGCCTCCGGATAGGGATCGAAATCGATGCCCAATTGGCGCGCGCCGAAAAAGAACCCGGCCTGCCCGCACAGGTCCCGCTGGCCATGCAACTGCACGCCCCATTGCCCGAATCCGGTAATCTGCCAATGCCCCGCATTGCGCAGAAACGCATCCCACGACCGGCTCTTGGGCCAAGGCTCGCCGCTGATATGGGCCACTACTTCGGGCGAGGCCCAGATTTCGGCGAACCGCGCGAAGTCTTCCGACCGCATCCCGCGCAGCGTCAAACGGGCCGTGTTGATGATCGGAATATTCCGCGCCATGTATGCGACCCCCTGTGTTGCAGTTCCCTCCATGGTGGAACCATCCCGCGTCGAGCACAACCCGCCTTGCACGTTCCGAATAAAAAAGCGGCGCCGATCCGCGTGGACCGACGCCGCTTTGTTCAGTTGCCGTCCGGCCCCCGGGGGCCGCGGCACTATATCAGGACGCTTCCTTGATGAACTTCACCGCGTCACCCACGGTCTGGATGTTCTCGGCGGCGTCATCGGGGATCTCGATGCCGAATTCCTCTTCGAACGCCATCACCAGTTCCACGGTGTCGAGGCTGTCGGCACCCAGATCGTCGATGAACGACGCGTTCTCGGTGACCTTTTCCTCTTCCACACCCAGGTGCTCAACCACGATCTTCTTAACGCGCTCTGCGACGTCGCTCATAATATGTCCTCATGTCTTCGGGCCATCGGCCCCTTTTGGTTTCCGTGCGCCGTTCCGGGGCGGTTGGAGGATGCCCCAAAAGGGGCGGCTATCTACCCTGTTTGCACAAGGATCAGGGTACGATCAAGCACCCGCGTTAGAATCTGCGCTTCGTTTAGCATATGCCACCATATTGGCAAACGCTATCTCGGCGCAGGTCAGAGCATGGCCATCCCGCCGTTCACATGCAAGGTCGTCCCGGTGACATAGGCGGCTTCCGGACTGGAAAGATAGAGCACGGCGGCGGCGATTTCGCCCGGCTCGCCCATGCGGGCCGCGGGAATCTGGTCCATGATGCCCTTTTTCTGATCATCGGTCAGCTTGTCTGTCATGGCCGTGGTGATGAAACCCGGCGCCACGGCATTCACTGTGATGCCCCGGCTCGCCACTTCGTAGGCAAGCGATTTCGACATGCCGACCATGCCGGCCTTTGACGCGGCGTAATTGGCCTGCCCCGGATTGCCTGTGGCCCCCACGACAGAGGAGATGTTGACGATCCGCCCCCAGCGGGACTTCATCATGCCGCGCATCACCCCCTTACAGAGCTTGAATGTGGCCGTAAGGTTCACCTCCAGCACGCTGGACCATTCCTCGTCCGACATGCGCATGAAAAGATTGTCGCGGGTGATGCCCGCGTTGTTCACCAGAATATCGACCGAACCCATCGCCTCCACCGCCTGCTTCGGCAACGCTTCGACCGCCGCCATGTCGCTCAGGTTGCAGGGCAGGACATGCGCGCGCTCGCCCAGTTCTTGCGCCAGCGCCTCCAGCGGATCCTTGCGCGTCCCCGACAGGCCGACAGCGGCGCCCTGCGCATGCAGCACCCGGGCGATTTCCGCCCCAATACCGCCCGAGGCCCCCGTGACCAGAGCCGTCTTGCCTGTAAGATCGAACATGTCTTCTTCCTTCTTTGCTTTGTTCCGCCCGCTCAGGGGGCGAGTATAGGGCGCGTGAGCAGCCGGTAATGGGCGATTTCAGCCTCGTTCAGGATGTGCATGCCATTCGACGGCGCCGCCCGCAACGTGAACCAGTAGAAAGCATCACTCCCCAGCATGTCTTCCACGTAGCGGCGGTTCAATGCATGTTTCGGTGAACCGCGTGGATAGACCGACCCGTCCCGCCGGTTGTCCCGCCAGCTGTGCACGCCGATAATCGCGCCCCGCTCCATCGTGCGCTCCACCCCGCTGAGGAAGAGTTGCGCGCCGCCCGAATAAATCTGGCTGTAGCTTTCCAGATGCGTATCCAGCCCCAGCGCGCGCAGCCGGTACCCCATGGCGATCATCGCCGCGTCGTCCACCGACCCTTCGATGCCCCGCAGCACGACCGTATCTACCTGCGGATGCGCGGCGACCATCCGCTCGAACCGCCCCGGCGTGTAGGAGGTGATGAGCCCCGTCATCAGCAGCCGGTCGCCCTGCACCTCGAACTGCGTCCGTTCCAGATAATTGCTGGCGAAATCGCATCCCGAAAGGATCAATGCCAACAGAAGCGCCGCGCAAAGGCGGATCACCGGCTCAGACCTCCCCCGCCGCGGCCACCTCTTGCGGGGTGCCGACCGCACGGGTCGCCAAGGACTTGTCGATGCGTCGGATCATACCGCTCAGCGCCTTGCCCGCGCCGATCTCCCACACATCGCTGACCCCTTGGGCCGCCATCCACTCGACGGAGCTTTTCCAGCGCACGCGGCCTGTCACCTGTTCCACCAGAAGCTGTCGCAGCTTGTCCGCATCCGTCACCCCCGTCGCCAGAACGTTGGTCACCACCGGCACCGCCGGGGCGGCAAAGCTCACATCCGACAGGGCGCTCGCCATCTCGTTTGCCGCCGGTTGCATCAGCGAGCAATGAAAGGGAGCGGAGACCGGCAACAGCAAGGCCCGCTTGGCACCGGCCTCCTTCGCCAGATCGACGGCCTTTTCCACCGCGGCCCGGGTTCCCGAAACCACCGTCTGCGCCGGATCGTTTTCGTTGGCGACCTCGCAGACCCCCGCGGCGGCGGCATCCCGGGCCACCTGCTCCACCTGCGGCAGATCGAGCCCCAGCACGGCCGCCATCGCGCCCTCGCCCACGGGAACGGCGGCCTGCATGGCCTTGCCCCGGATCCGCAGAAGACGCGCGGCATCGGAAAGCGTCAGCGTTCCGGCGGCGCAAAGCGCGCTGTATTCGCCCAGGCTATGGCCCGCCACATAGGATGCGCGGGATATGTCGACCCCTTCGGCCTTCAAGGCCGCCATCGCAGCCATGGAGGTCGCCATCAGCGCGGGCTGGGCATTCTCCGTCAGGGTCAATGTTTCGATCTCGCCTTCCCAGATCAGCGACGAAAGGCTTTCGCCCAGTGCCTCGTCGACCTCTTCGAACACCGCGCGGGCCTCCGGATAGCTGTCCGCCAGCTCCTTGCCCATGCCGATAGTCTGGGCACCCTGGCCCGGGAATACGAATGCGATGCTCATGCTGTCCCCTTATCTGGAATTTGCCCAGATGTATCCCGCAGGCCCGGTACGAACAAGACCACAGCGCCCCAAGACGATACCCCGGCGGGGCACCGGGGCCGTCGGACATTTCAGGGGGGCACGCCCTCATGCGGCGCAGATCAGACCAGCTTTCCCTCGTCCCGCAGCACGGCAACGACCGCGCGCAGGGCATCGCGATCGGCAAGCGTCAGCTCTGCGATCAGGCGATCGGTCTCATCCCACAGGCGTAGGTGCGCGCCCCGGCGTTCCGCGTGGGACAGGTTGCCAAAGCGGCAGCTGCGTAGCACCACGGTGCGCCCCCCGGCCAACTTGCGGACGAGCCGCAGCTCCCGGTTTTCCACGTCCAGTTCGATCTGCGGCGCATCGGGTGCAGCGCTGGCCTGCAGCAGGCAGAGGCCCGCCAGCACCCCCGTCAGCGAAAGCACCAGCTTGAACAGGACGACATCCGCCTCCCACCCGCCGGAGGGCAAGAGCCATAGGCCCCCAACCGCGATCAGGATCGCGACCCCGATCAACCTCTGTGCCGCCCGGACCATCATGCGGCCCCCGTCCACCATCCGAACCGGAATAACGGGGAGCGGTCGGCGCGTAACCTGTGCTGTTGCTGTCATCTTCTCGAACCTCGGATTTTTTATGGTTTTGTGCTTCATTCCAATGTCGGTACCGATCATGGCGGAAGCACGGCGCTCCCGCGGCGGGGCAGGTGTTTTGTCAGGGCTTTGTCGGGGCTGCACGGGCGGCGGACATGGCAGCCCGCAGGTCGCCCAGCCATGGCGATCCGCCCTTGCCCCGGCGGCCAAACCGTGTATATCGGCCATTCCCTTGCAAGACGTTTAACCGCGCAGTCTCTCGTGGTGGGGCCGCAAGGGGGAACCGCCCTGCCTATGAAATGCGCCTCGATACAAATAGGAGAGCACATGCCGCTTTATGAGCATGTCATGATCGCGCGTCAGGATCTGTCCAACACGCAAGCCGAAGGCCTCATCGAACATTTCGGAACCGTTCTCGCGGACAACGACGGCAAGCTCGTCGACAGCGAGTACTGGGGCGTCAAGACGATGGCCTACAAGATCAACAAGAACCGCAAGGGCCATTATGCCTTCCTGCGTTCGGATGCCCCCGCGGCGGCCGTGCAGGAAATGGAACGCCTGATGCGCCTGCACGACGACGTCATGCGCGTGCTGACCATCAAGGTGGACGAGCACAAGGAACTGCCGTCGGTTCAGATGCAAAAGCGCGACGAGCGGTCCGACCGCCGCGAGCGCCGCTGATTTTGGCTTGAGGAAAAGGATCTAAACCATGGCTGCAAAACCATTTTTCCGCCGTCGCAAGGTCTGCCCCTTCTCGGGCGACAATGCACCCGCAATCGACTACAAGGACACGCGCCTGCTGCAACGCTACATCTCCGAGCGTGGCAAGATCGTGCCCAGCCGTATCACCGCCGTCTCGGCGAAGAAGCAGCGTGAACTGGCCCGTGCCATCAAACGCGCCCGTTTCCTCGCCCTGCTGCCCTACGCCGTCAAGTAAGGAGAGAGCACATGCAAGTTATCCTTCTGGAACGTGTGGCCAAGCTGGGCCAGATGGGCGAAGTCGTGGACGTGAAGCCCGGCTATGCCCGCAACTTCCTGCTGCCGCAGGGCAAGGCGCTGTCGGCCTCCAAGGCCAACATCGAAGCCTTCGAGGGCCGCAAGGCCCAGCTTGAGGCACAGAACCTCGAGACCCGCAAGGAAGCCGAGAAGATGGCCGAGAAGCTGAACGGTCAGCAGTTCGTCGTGATTCGCTCCGCTTCCGATGCGGGTGCGCTCTATGGCTCCGTCACCACCCGTGACGCCGCCGATGCCGCGACCGCCGAAGGCTTCACCGTGGACCGCAAGCAGGTGGTTCTGGGCCAGCCGATCAAGGAACTGGGCCTGCACGACGTGCAGATCGTCCTGCACCCCGAGGTCGACGCCACCATCCAGCTGAACGTCGCACGCTCCCCCGAAGAGGCAGAGCTTCAGGCCTCCGGCAAGTCGATCCAGGAACTCGCCGCAGAGGAAGAAGCCGAAGCGGAATTCGAGATTCAGGAGTTGTTCGACGATATCGGCGCCGCCCAGCTCGACGAGTTGGAGACCGAGGACGAACAGCGCACCGACGAACCGGCCGTGCTGGAAAAGTCCGAACTGGACGAAAAGCTCGACCGCTGATCGCGACGCTTCGCGCTTGAAATGATCGAAAGGCCGGGCAAGATCGCCCGGCCTTTCTGCTTTTTCGCCCCTTTTGACGGCCCGCGCGGTTCGGCGTCCTTCCGCTTACGAATCTGCCCCGTCGGCGGCGCCCTGCCAGCGGCTGGGAGGCGTTGGAACGCCAAGGTTGTTTCATGCGCCGCTTTTGGCAAATGTCCCGGCAGCGAAACAACACCGGCTGACTGACATGTCCCTGACCACCAGACGCGCGTTCCTTTCCTTCATCGTCGCCACCGCATTGACCGGCTGCAGCGCCGCTACACCGGACATGGTCACCCCCCCGCCCCTGCCTGCGGGTCCGCCGCTTCACCCCAACGAGACGCCGGAACTGCGCCGCCAGATCAACTACTGGGCCGACCACTACGGTGTGCCCCGCCCGCTGGTCCACCGCCTCGCCATTCGCGAAAGCACCCATCGCCCCCATGCCCGCAACGGCCCCTACTACGGCCTCTTGCAGATCCTGCCCGCCACAGCCCGCACCATGGGCTTTCGGGGCGAGCCTTCTGAACTGCTGGACGCGAACACCAACCTGCAATTCGCGGTAAAATACCTGCGCGGCGCATGGCTTCTGGCCAACGGCAGTTTCGACACGGCGGTCAAATGGTATTCGCGCGGCTATTACTACGAAGCCAAAAAACGCGGCATGTTGGTGGAAACGGGTCTGCGCGCCGGCTGACACGCGGGCGTATTTTCCGCGTGACAACCTGCCTGCCTGCGCCCTAACTCGGGCGCATGGAAAACGACATCCACAAACGCGCCCGGATCAGCCGGTCCGCGCGCCATGAAACGCCGATCATGATGGAGCGGCTTTCCATCCTCGGCCCCAACTGCTTCATGGGCGCGATGAGCTATGTGTCGGAGTTCACCGTATGCGGCCGCGGCACCCGCATCGGGCGCTATTGCTCCATCGCCCGCGCCGTGAACATCGGCGCGGTGGCCCACCCCACGCATTTCCTGAGCACCCACCCCTTCCAGTATCGCAGCTACCACTTCGGCGGCCAGCCGGAGTATGAGGCGGTCGACCGCGTCCCTTTCGACGAAGGTGCGGGCGTCACCATCGGCCACGACGTCTGGATCGGCGCCAACGCCCTGATCCTGCGCGGCGTGACCATCGCCACAGGTGCCGTCATCGGCGGCAATGCACTCGTGAACAAGGATGTGCCGCCCTATGCTATCGTCGTCGGAAGCCCGGCATCGGTGCTGCGCTACCGCTTTGACGAGGTGACCATTGAACGGCTGCTGGCATCCCGCTGGTGGAACCGCCCGTTCGCCGAGGTCTCCGGCCTTCCCTTCGACGACATCGCCGCGGCCCTCGACATGCTGGAAGCGATGCCACCCGCCCCTGAGGATGACAGCTGAAAATGCTCCGCTTCCGGCTGGTCTGCTTCAGGTCTCCTCAGTGAAGAACAATACACCGCGCACGAGGTCACGGCTGTCCGAGCGTCCGCCAAGCGATCCTGCGAGTACGCCCATGGCGGCAAGGAACAGGCTGAGCTTGAGGTGATCGATGGTGGTCGTCGCGTCCCCGGTGCCCGGCCAGCTTTCCATCAGCCTTTCCGGAAAAACGGAGATGATGACCAGATACATCAGGCCGCCGAAGAACAGGAACATCAGCAAAAGCGTGAGTACCAGGCAGAGGATGGTCGCCGCCATCGTCACGATCCCTGACTCCGTGATCCTTCGGTCGCGGCTGAGCAGCGTGTCGAACGCGAAGGCCCGGTAAAGCACGAATGCCGCGGAAGCGAGACACATAAGCGAAAAGGACAGGATCTGCGGCATCGAAACAGCGCTCGCGACATCCCAGGTCTCTGCGCTGAACACCAACACGACGATGACAGATAGTGCGGCCGCCAGCATCGTCGGCATCATCGTGAGCAATCGAAACGGGTTGGCGCGAACGACCGCCCGTGCGATGGCTCCCGCATCCTCAAAGAGCATCCGCAGCGTGAACCTTACCTTGTCATCGCGGGTTGAACGTTCTCGGGCCTCGCGCGGTAAATTGCGCGCGATTTGCTGCAATTCGTCCGCGTCGAACCGCGCCATGCGGTCGAGGTCCTGAACCCCTTCGATTGCAAACATCGCCTTCGTCGGATCAGCATTATGGCGCAGCCCGTTCAGATGGCCAAAACAATGCAACATCAGAGCAGCGAGCCGATCCGCGGTGCGGTCCGGATCAGACTCGTCACCCCAGAACGCGGGATCGAGCCGCCGGGTCGAAATGACCGCGATGTTTGTAAGCTGGCTCGGTAGCGCCAGCGTATAGGCGAGAGATTTTGAGGAGAGGTCGACTTCGGTAATGATAAGCAGGAAAGGCAGATCACGTTCGAGCTTTTCGGCCAATCCGATTTCGAGAAAGTCCAGCGGCGCGTAATTGCCTGCACCGGGCGTAAGATGTGCGCCCGCGAATGCCAGTGTTTGGGTCCGGAGCTGCAATTCTTGTGAAAAGACCTCATCAAGCGTCGCGACAGCGCGGGCGACAACATCGCCAAACCGCTCCGAGTCCCGCCCCTCGACTTCCATCTTCATGACGCCGACAACATAGGTGTCGGATGAATGGCGATCGGTCATGACGGCTCTCGCGGCGGCAATCGGCACGGCCTTCCAGTCGTTTCGGGCGAACTATCGAACCATGTGGATTTGTCTCTCATACCGCACTCTGATGCGGATCTGGTCGAATTGTCCATGAGGTAACTTGGTGCGACCACGGACCGGCGCAGCAGCCATCTACTCTGGTGCGCTACCAGAACTCTACTTAGGCTTGCCCACAAAACAGTCCCGCCAAACGCAAAGGGCCGCCCCGAAGGACGGCCCTGACATGTCAAACCGTGCGGGCGATCACTCGTCTTCGAGTTCCTCGACACGCTTCTGAAGCTCGTCCTTGCTGATCTCCTTCTCGGAAACCTCGGCATTCTCCACGATGTGGTCGACGACCTTGTCTTCGAAGATCGGGGCGCGCATCTGCTGCTGCATCTGCTGGTTCTGCTGAACGAATTCAAAGAACTGACGCTCCTGCCCCGGGTACTGACGCGCCTGGTTCATGATCGCCTGGGTCATCTCGGCATCGGTGACCTGAACCTCGGCCTTCTGGCCCACTTCGGCCAGCAGCAGGCCAAGGCGCACCCGGCGCTCAGCCAGTTTCTTGTGCTCATCCGTCGGCTCGATCTCGGGGTGGTCGTGGCCCTGCACGTCCGGGTTTTCCTCGTGCCACAGCTGGTGCGCGATCTGGCCCGCTTCCGCATCGACGAGCGAGGGCGGCAGATCGAAGCTGACCATGCGGTCCAGCTCGTCCAGCAGGGCGCGCTTCATCACCGCGCGGCTCGCACCGGCGTATTCCGCTTCCAGCCGCTCGGAGATCTGGCCCTTGAGCGCGTCCAGATCCTCGGCTCCGAACTTCTTGGCGAGATCGTCGTTCACCTCGGCGGCGACCGGCTCCTTCACCTCTTTGATGGTGCAATCGAACGTCGCTTCCTTACCCTTCAGATGCTCGGCCTGATAGCCTTCGGGGAAGCTCACGGTCACGGATTTTTCCTCACCGGCCTTCACGCCGACAAGCTGTTCCTCGAAGCCCGGAATGAAGGAATTGGACCCCAGCACCAGCGGGTAATCCTCGGCGGAGCCGCCCTCGAATGCCTCACCGTCGACCTTGCCGACGAAGTCCATCACGACCTGATCGCCGTCCTTGGCCTTGGAGCCTTTCTTGCGGGCTTTGAAATCCTGCGCCGTCTCGGCCAGGTTCGCCAGCGCCTCGTCCACGGCGGCATCGTCCGGCTTCACGACCAGCTTTTCCAGCTTGATCGATTTCATGTCGAGCTCGGGGATCTCCGGCAGCGCCTCGTAGGACATGGAGACTTCGACGTCGTCGCCTTCTTTCCAGTCCTCGTTGGTCATCTTGACCTCGGGCTGCATGGCAGGGCGGTCGCCGGTCTTCTCGAAATGCTCGTTCATCGCGCTGTCGATGCTTTCCTGCATCGCTTCGCCCATCACCCGCTGGCCGAACTGCTTTTTCAGCAGCGCCATCGGCACCTTGCCCTTGCGGAAGCCCTTCATCTCTACGTCGGGCTGCGCCTCGGCCAGTTTCTCGTTGACCTTGGCCTCCAGCTCGTCCGCCGTCACCGTGATGGCATAGCCGCGTTTCAGACCTTCGTTCAGCGTCTCGTTGACCTGCATGTGTGCTCCATAGGATGAGGCCGCGCAAACCGCGCGGGCGAAAAATTTCCGCCCTTCTATGGCCCCCGTCCCGCCGGTGCAAGGGGCAAGCGGCCGATCGGCACGCTGCCCCGGCACCGGGCACCCGCCCGCGTCAGGCGCCCGCTGCGTAAAGCACAAGGAAGGAGGTATAGGCCGCATAGGCGGCCAGAAAGACCGCGCCCTCGGTCCGGGTGATCTTCCAGCCCGTCCGCGCGAAAACCACGAGTGCCAGCGTGGCCGCGATCATCACCCAGATATCGAAACCGGCGATCTGCGCGGGCACGTCCAGCGGGCTCACGATGGCGGTAATGCCAAGGATGCCGAGGATGTTGAAGATGTTCGACCCGATCACGTTGCCAAAGGCCACGTCCCCCTGCCCCCGCCGCGCCGCGACGATGGAGGTCACGAGCTCCGGCATGCTGGTGCCCACCGCCACGATGGTCAGACCGATCACCGCCTGCGACATGCCCCAGTCTTCGGCCAGCGCCACGGCCCCGATAACCAGCAGCCGCGCCGCACCGATGGTCAGTGCCAGACCGACGAAAAGCCAGACCAGTGACTTACCGAGCCCCATGTCGCTCGCATCCGGGGCGTCGACCTCCACGGTCGCGCCCTTGCGCGCGCCGATCAGCATGAAGGCCAGATAGGCGAGCAGCGATCCCACCATCACGAGGCCGAGGCCCGCGCCGACGCGCCCCCAGAGCACGACGGCAACACAGAGCAGCGACGCCCCCATCAGCACCGCCCCGTCACGCTTGAACGCCGCACTGCCGACGATCACGGGCGCCAGCACGGCGGAAACACCGAGGATGAGCAGGATGTTGGCCGTGTTCGACCCCACCACGTTCCCGAGCGCAATA
>NZ_LWEX01000018.1 GCF_001634885.1 Sulfitobacter sp. HI0040
GCGAAAAGGATGATCGTCACGATACATAGCGCCGCGAGCTTCAGTCCGGCGGGCCAGTGATGTGCAGGTGTCTCAACCGGCGAGGTCAGTGCGATCATCACGCGCCCCCTGCTCATGCATCCGCGCTTCGAAGACCGGAAGCACGGAGGCGGGCGGCCCGTCCTCCTCGATCCGTCCGTTCTCGATCCACAGGACGCGGTCATGATCAGCGACCATGCGCGGATCGTGGGTGATCTGGATGACCGTGCAATCGATGGCCGCGAGCCGGCGCTCCAGTTGCAGGGCGGTGGGGATATCGAGCCCGGAAAAAGGTTCATCCAGGATGATCACCTGCGGAGCCATCGCCAAAACCGCCATGAGGCACACAAGCTGCCGCTGCCCCTGAGACATCGTATGTACGGTTGCTTCCGCCCAGTGGGACCGGTCGAACCGCGCCAACACGTCCGCGACCCGGGCATCGACCTCCTCCTCCGGCAAGCGCATCTGCAAGAGGCCAAAGCGCAGTTCCTCGGCGACCGTGGGAAAGATGATCTGGTGATCCGGGTTCTGGAAGAGTATTCCCACAAGCGCGAGCGCGGCCTTCCGGTCCGCCACGACATCGGCGCCGGCGATCCGGACCGTCCCGCTATCGGGGGCCACCAGCCCCGCCATTACGCGTGCCAGCGTCGTCTTGCCCGATCCGTTGCGTCCGACGATCCCGATCCGTCGTTCGGATGCGGCGAAATCGATGTCGGACAGGACGTTTGCTCCGCCCGGTGCGTAGCTCACCTGCCTGAGGGCGATCAGTGGCGCTTCGTCGGACATGACCTTCTATCTTCGATGGGAACCTCCGGCGGACCTACCACCAGTTCCACCGGGGGGAAAGCCGTCAGCGGCGCGGTGCGGTCCAGCTGCCGGGAAAGTTCATCCGGGGCATCCGCGCGGGCGCCTTCACATGGCTCAGTAGCCAATTGGGCCCGGCCATCAGCCGGCTGAGCGTCGGGCTTTCGCGAACCTGCGCCTTCAGCTTCTCGATCTGCATCACGTCATCGATCCGCCGGTCCAGAAAGGCCCAGGTGGCGGCGTTGCCCTCACTGGTATCTCCGAGCCAATAGAGGACCGTTGCGGAATAGACGCCGCTGAGTGTTGCGCGTTTGGTGTACCAGTTGACGTCTTCGGAGGTATCGCCCAGCGCGTCCCAGATCGCGTCGGCGGTGCCCCATATCAGCTTGGCCCCGTCTGGCGCATATTGCGGCAGCGCAAAAAGCGAGCTGCCCCGCCGCACCGCTTCCTTGTCGTCAATCGCTTCGATGCGAAAACGTACCGCTGCCGCGATGCGGTCGCGAAACCGCATATCGGTCATGGGCGCGGCTTTCAGGCGTTCCAGCATCAGTTCATCGCCCCGTTTGTGATAGGCGACCGCCAAATCGACACCGCCCCGGGGGCAACTGGCCCGCGCCACGGTGGGGGAAACATCCGAATCGCGAATGGCCGCCTCAAAGGTCTTTTCGGTCCATCCGTCGAAGGCTACATGCGGCAGTGCCGCGTCCAGAAGTCTGGATTTCGGGTCAGGAAGGGGGTCAGTCATGGAACGCTCCTTTTCGCCGGGCTGAAGGGTGGACAATTTGCCTTTCGGTTGATATAGGGCGGTTTCCTGCAAATCCTTGCAACTTTATCCTAGAAAGGTGGTGACAACCACATGCAGGTTAGTGTTCGCGACAACAACGTCGATCAGGCCCTCCGGGCTCTGAAGAAGAAGCTTCAGCGCGAAGGCGTTTTCCGTGAAATGAAGCTCAAGCAGCATTTCGAAAAGCCGTCCGAGAAAAAGGCGCGCGAGAAAGCCGAAGCGATCCGCCGTGCCCGCAAGCTGGCACGCAAAAAAGCGCAACGCGAAGGTATGATGTAAATCATCCGAAGCGTAATGCCGAAAATTCGACCCTCGTGGCCCCTGGCCCCGAGGGTCTTTGCTTTTCAGCCCTTCGAAACCCAGGCCTTTGCATCGTCAAAGGCGTCGGCCGGGAAATAGCGCGCTTCCTTGCCGAGCAGCCGTTGGCCGATCCGAACGACGAACTTTTGCCAGGCACGGGTGCCGACGATGGCAACCCGGTCCAGATCAGCCACATGGCTGCGGACGAGCTTGAAATGGTCCTTCACCCCCGCCAGCCCCTGCCAGCCGTCGAATTCGCGCAGGTCCAGCAGCAGGCGGAACGTGCCATTCGCGCGGATAAAGGCATTCAGATCGCGGGTTTCTTCCTCGTAGTCGTCTGCATCCACCTTACCCACAAGGGCCACATGCAGAACGCCGTTGCCCAGATCGGTCTGGTGAATGGCCCCGAGGGATTCGGTCAGCCAGCGCCGGGCGTCATCCTCTTCGCCGGGGTCGAACACCGCAACCGGACAGGGCATCAGAATGGACAGGGTGCGGATCGTCCGGGCCACCCCGGTGGCCTTCGATACCACCGCGATCCTTTCGAATCCGCGCCAGCGTGCCAGCCCCATGCGCGCATCGTCCCACAATGCGCCCAAGGTGAAATCGCTGGCGCCGGCTTCCAGAATACAAAGCAGACGCAACTGGTCTGCGCGTGCAATGCCCGCATCGATGGCGGGCATCAGAACTTCGGTATAATCGCGATCACTGACCGGGGCCTTGATACGTACCTCAAGCACGTCGTCACGGCTGCTTTCCAAGACTTCTATCATCACGTCACTCCTCTGGGCTGACCATGGAGGTGACATAAGCATGGATCGCCGGTTTCAAAGGTCGGCTCGACCCTCAGGTAATCGGCAGTGCCGTCGTCCGGCAAACGGTGCGTAGCGCAAAGCTGGATTGCATCTGCGCGACACCCGGCAGCCGGGCGAGATGCTGGCGGTGAATGCGCGCGAAATCCTCCGTATTCTCGGCGACGACCTTGAGCAGGTAATCCGCCGTCCCCGCCATGAGATGACATTCCAGCACATCGGGGATGCGCGCGACCGCCTTTTCAAACGCCTCCAGCACTTCGTCCGCCTGCCCCTGCAGAGTGATCTCAACGAATACGGTCGTCGCGACGCCCAGTTTGCGGGCGTCCAAAAGGGCGACGTAATCGCGGATGACGCCCTCTTTTTCCAGCCGCTGGACCCGCCGGTGGCAGGCGGAAGGCGACAGATTGACGAGTTCCGAAAGCCCGCCATTGGATAATTGCCCATTGCGCTGAAGGGCGTTCAGAATACGCCGATCCGTCTCATCTAGCTGCATAGTTGCAAAACTTTCGCGTATAACCTCCATCATGCGCAATATTATACTAAAGCGCGCGATGGAAAACCCGCCCTTTCGCACCAGTTTGCGAGCGCCTTCGCCTACCCTCGGGCAAATTCAAAGGAGAGGACCCCATGAAGATCGGATGCCCCACGGAAATCAAACCGCAGGAATTTCGCGTCGGCCTGACGCCCAACGCCGCGCAGGAAGCGGTCTCCCACGGTCACGAGGTGATCGTTCAGAAAGGGGCCGGTGTGGGCGCGGGCTTTGACGATGCCGCCTATGAAGCCGCCGGCGCGACCATTATCGCCACAGCCGAAGAAATCTTTGCCGCCGCCGACATGATCGTGAAGGTAAAGGAACCGCAGGCAGGCGAGCGTAAGATGCTGCGTGAAGGCCAGCTTTTGTTCACCTACCTGCACCTCGCACCCGACCCGGAGCAGACAAAGGACCTGCTGGCCTCTGGCTCGACCTGCATCGCCTATGAAACGGTCACGGGTCGTGCGGGCGGCCTGCCGTTGCTGGCGCCCATGTCCGAGGTTGCAGGCCGCCTCGCCCCGCAGGTCGGGGCCTGGACATTGCAAAAAGCGAACGGCGGGCGCGGTGTGCTCATGGGGGGTGTTCCCGGTGTTGGCCCCGCCCGCGTCGTCGTGATCGGCGGCGGCGTGGTCGGTACCCATGCGGCGCGGATTGCCGCGGGAATGGGCGCGGATGTGACCGTACTCGACCGGTCGCTGCCGCGGTTGCGCTATCTCGATGATGTCTTCGGGACGGTTTTCAACACCTCCTACGCGAGCGCAGGCAATACCATCGACCTCGCGCGCGAAGCGGACATGATCATCGGTGCGGTGCTCATTCCCGGTGCCGCGGCCCCCAAGCTCATCAGCCGGGCGCAATTGTCAGAACTCAAGCCCGGGGCGGCCCTTGTGGATGTCGCCATCGATCAGGGCGGATGCTTCGAGACCTCCAAAGCCACGACGCATCAGGATCCTGTCTACGAAGTCGATGGCATCATGCATTACTGCGTGGCCAACATGCCGGGTGCAGTGGCGCGCACGTCCACCATCGCGCTCGGCAATGCGACGATGCCCTTCATGCTCGCCCTCGCCAACAAGGGCTGGAAACAGGCCTGCGCGGATGATCCGCACCTCAAGGCAGGGCTGAACGTGCATGCAGGCAAACTGACCTATGCCGCCGTAGGCGAAGCCTTGGGGATAGAGAGCATTTCGCCGGATCAGGCGATCTCTGCCTGAACACCCTGCCCGAACCAATAGGCCCGCCCGAGGCGGGCCTTTCGCAACTCAGACCCGGTCGGACTTCGCCAACTGATCCCGGATCTGCAGCAGGACGTC
The DNA here is from genome assembly GCF_001634885.1 of Sulfitobacter sp. HI0040. GTDB lineage: Bacteria > Pseudomonadota > Alphaproteobacteria > Rhodobacterales > Rhodobacteraceae > Sulfitobacter. The sequence continues at coordinate 4,567 of NZ_LWEX01000018.1, forward strand.
CAACTGGCTGGGGCCGGTATGCACCTCCGGCGCGACCTCATCCGGCTTTTCCGCCAGTGATTTCACGCGATTGACGAACTTCACCAGCATGAAGACGACAAAGGCGATGATCAGGAAATTGATGCAGGCGGTCACGAAGGCCCCGTAGGCAAAGATGGCCGCGCCGCTTTCCCGCGCCGCGTCCAAACCTGCATTGGCAGGCACCTCGCCCGACATCACCACATACATGTCCTTGAAATCCACACCGCCGATGATCAGCCCGATCAACGGATTGATCAGATCGCCCACCAGCGAATTGACGATGGCCGTGAAAGCCGCGCCGATGATGATCCCCACGGCGAGGTCCATCACGTTTCCCTTGGCGATGAAATCCTTGAATTCGTTCAGCATGATCTGTCCTTTTCGTCAATTTTGCGTCGCCACCAGCAAAAGCGGCGAAGGCAGTACTATCGCTCCGGTAGCATGAATTTACGAAGAGGTACCCTGTAAATCGACAACCAGGCGGCTAGCTGAGAACAAACATCATAGGAGAACTTCATGGCCGACCTGAGCGCCTTTCCCATCACCAACAAATGGCCCCCCCGCAATTCCGACGTGATCCAGCTTTACTCCTTCCCCACGCCAAACGGCGTCAAGGCCTCGATCATGCTCGAGGAAACGGGCCTGCCCTACGAACCCCACCGGGTCACCCTGTCGGACGAGGATGTCAAAAGCCCTGAGTTCCTGTCGCTGAACCCCAACAACAAGATCCCGGCCATCATCGACCCCGACGGTCCCAACGGGGCGCCGCTGGGGCTCTTCGAATCCGGCGCGATCCTCATCTACCTCGCGGAAAAGAGCGGCAAGTTCCTTGGATCGGATCCCGCCGAAAGGGCGCATATCATTCAATGGCTGATGTTCCAGATGGGCGGCCTTGGCCCGATGCTGGGACAGCTCGGGTTTTTCTACAAATTCGCGGGAAGCGAATGGGACGACAAGCGCCCGCAGCAACGCTACATTGACGAGGCAAAGCGCCTGCTCGGCGTTCTGAACCTTGAACTGGCGGGCAAGACGTGGATCGCCGGGTCACATTTTTCCATAGCCGATATCGCCATCGCGCCCTGGCTCGGGGCGCTGGACTTCTACGGCGCGAAAGACGCGGTAAACTGGTCAGACCACACCAATCTGGTGGATTACGTGGAACGGTTCAACGACCGCCCCGCCGTACAGAAGGGCCGCAAGATACCCTCGGACGAATAGCCCTCACCCCGAGAAGGGAAAGGCACCCGCCACTCACCCCGGCAGGGTGCCTTTCAGCACATACCGCAGAATATCCACCACCTGCTCAGGCTCCGACGCCACGGCCAGCGCCGCTGCGTCCACTTCCTTCAATGCATGGGCATGATCCGGCCCGTGCAGGATCACCAGTGATTTGCCCAGGGCGGCGGCATAGCCCGCGTCGAAAGCGGCATTCCACTGCTTGTACTGATCGCCGAAGCGGACCACCACGATATCCGCCCGTTCGATCCCCCGGCGCGTGCGAATGGCGTTGAGCTGCGCGCCCTTGCGGTCATGCCAGAACTTGTCATCCTCGGCGCCCAGGATCGCCACACCGCAATCGTCGCTGGCAGCGTGATCCGTGACGGGCGCATCGAATGCCACATCCAGATCTTTCGCACCCGCGATGATGCGATCGCGCCAGTCCGTATGAATTTCACCCGACAGATAAACCCTGATCGTCATCTCTTCCCCCTTACTCGGGCCCATGGCCCTTCACCTTTTTCAAAATACTCCCGCCGGAGGCATCCGACCTAGCCGCGTAGCGTGCCGCCCGTGGCCTTGGTGACCTTCTCGACGATCTTCTTGCCCACGGCCTCGATCTCGGCGTCCTTCAGTGTACGGTCCACCGGACGCATCCGCACGGTGATGGCAAGGGACTTGCGACCCTCTCCCAGCGATCCGCCGATGAACTCGTCAAAGACGCGCACATCCTCGATCAAGGTCTTGTCCGCTCCCATCGCGGCATTGACCAGGGTCAGCGCCTCGACGTCCGCATCGACCACGAAGGCGAAATCCCGTTCCACCGCCTGCAGATCGTTGATCTGCAGCGCAGGACGTGTGGCGCCCGATTTGCGCGGCAAGGGTACTTCCTGCGGCCACAGAGTGAAACCCATCACCGGCCCCTTCACATCCATCGCGGCAAGAACGCGTGGATGCAATTCTCCGAAAACGCCCAGCACCTTCTTCGGGCCAAGGCATATGCGGCCATGGCGCCCCGGGTGCCACCACGGGTCGCCCCCGCGCAGGATCTGCGTTTTCTCCGGCGCTCCCATCGCCGCAAGGATCGCTTCGGCGTCCGCCTTCACGTCGAAAACATCGACAGCCCGGGCAGCGCCGTGGACGTCCTTCGGGCCGGTACGCCCAACGAGAATCCCGCTGATGACCGTATGCTGCTCCCCCGGCTCCCCGCCGTGAAACGCAGGACCCATTTCGAACAGGGCCATATCCGCGAAGCCGCGCGCCTGATTGCGTGCTGCGGCCTGCAACAGGGCAGGCAAAAGTGCGGGGCGCATATGGCTCATATCGCTGGAAATCGGGTTCTCAAGCCGCGTCTCTTCCGTACCGCCGCCGAACAGCGCCGCGCTGGTCTGATCGATGAAACTGTAGCTGACGCATTCATGGTAGCCCAAGGCAGCTGCCGTACGGCGGGCCGCGCTTTCACGCCGCTGCAGGGGGGACAGCACGGGGCTCGGAACACCGTCGCTCAACCGCGGAAGGGGCTTGCCCTCCAACTTGGTGAGCGATGCGATCCGCGCCACTTCCTCCACCAGATCGGCCTCTCCCTGCACATCGGGGCGCCAGGACGGCACATGCGCCATGTTGCCCTCCAGCCGGAAACCCAGATTGGTGAGCGTCTGGCGCTGTTCGCTTTCGGGAATGGTCATGCCCACCAGTGACTGGACCCGCGCGGCATCCAGCCGGTAGGCCCGGCCCGTATCAGGCACCTGCCCCGCCACGACGACCTCAGAAGGCTCGCCCCCCGCGTGATCAAGGATCATGCGCGTGGCATGTTCGATGCCATAAGGCGTCCATTCAGGGTCGATGCCCCGCTCGAACCGGTAACGCGCGTCCGAATTGATCTTGAGCGCGCGCCCGGTATAGGCCGTCCGCACCGGATCGAAATAGGCCGCTTCGATGAAGACATTGACCGTCTCCTCGGTGACGCCGCTGGGCAGGCCGCCCATGACGCCGGCAATGCTTTCGACACCCGAGGCGTCGGAGATCAGCGTCATGCCTTCGTCGAAGGTATAGGTCTTCTCATCCAGACCGACCAATGTCTCGCCGCCCTTCGCGCGGTGTACGCGCAGCGCGTTGCCGGCGATCTTGTCGGCGTCAAAGACATGCAGCGGGCGGTTGCGGTCGAAGGTGAAGAAGTTCGTGACATCCACCAGAAAGCTGATCGGGCGCAGACCGATGGCCCGCAGCCTGTCCTGCAGCCATGCCGGGCTGGGGCCGTTCTTTACACCGCGAATGACCCGGCCATAGAAAACGGGGGCCTGTTCCAGCGTGTCTTCGTCGATGGTGACGCTCACCGGGCAGGCGAACGTCCCATCCACGGCCGGTACATCCCGTGTCTTGAGCCTGCCCAGCCCCCGCGCGGCAAGATCACGCGCGATCCCGCGCACGCCCAGCGCATCGGGCCTGTTGGGCGTGATACCGATCTCGATCACCGGATCGACCTTGGCGGGGTCATTCTCCGCCAGCCAGTCGACGAAGCTGTCGCCCACTTTGCCCGAGGGCAGTTCGATGATGCCGTCGTGTTCGTCCGACAACTCCAGTTCACGCTCCGAGGCCATCATGCCGAAGCTTTCGATTCCCCGGATCTTGCCCACCCCGATGGTCGTGTCGATCCCCGGGACATAGACCCCGGGCTTCGCGATGACGACGGTGATGCCTTCGCGGGCGTTCGGCGCGCCGCAGATGATCTGCTGGATGCCTTCGTCCGTCTCGACCTGACAGACCCGGAGCCTGTCCGCATCGGGATGTTTCTCGGCGGATTTGACGTATCCGAGGGTGAAGTCCGCCAGCCGCGCGCCACGGTCCTCGACCCCTTCGACCTCAAGCCCGAGGTCGGTCAGCGCATAGGTGATCTCTTCCAGCGACGCCGTGGTGTCGAGATGCTCTTTCAGCCAAGAGAGGGTGAATTTCATGTCATGCTGCCTTGCAGATTGCGAGGAAAGTGAGGGGGGCTGCCGTAGCGGACAGGGATGCGATCACCTACTCAACCCACCATGCAAATTCGGCTGGTCCAGCGCCGCGAAGCCGTAGTGGCGCAGCCAGCGCAGGTCCGACTCGAAAAAGGCGCGCAGATCGGGGATGCCGTATTTCAGCATCGCGATCCGGTCGATCCCCATGCCAAAGGCAAAGCCCTGCCATTGCTCGGGGTCGATACCGCCTGCCTTCAGGACCTTGGGATGCACCATGCCGGAGCCGAGAACCTCCATCCAGCCGTCGCCTTCGCCGATGCGCAACTGCCCATCGACCCATGAACACTGAATGTCCACCTCTGCCGAAGGTTCAGTAAAGGGGAAATGCGAGGCGCGAAACCGCGTCTTGATGCCGTCGATTTCGAAGAAGGCGGAGAAGAACTCCTCCAGCGTCCACTTGAGGTTGGCCATCGACAGGTTCTTGTCGATCGCCAGCCCCTCCACCTGATGGAACATCGGCGTATGGGTCTGGTCGTAGTCCGCGCGGTAGACACCACCCGGGCAGATGATGCGCAGCGGCGCGCCTTCGGCCTCCATCGTGCGTATCTGCACGGGGCTGGTGTGCGTGCGCAGCACATGGGGCGGGCGGTTATCGCCTTCGGCCCGGTGCATGTAGAACGTATCCATCTCGGCGCGCGCCGGGTGATGCCCGGGGATGTTGAGAGCATCGAAATTGTACCAGTCGGTGTCGATCCGGGGCCCTTCGGCCACGGCAAAGCCCATTTCGGCGAAGATCGCTGTCAGTTCCTCGGTCACCTGGCTGATGGGGTGGATGGTACCCTGCGGGCGGCGCCGGGCGGGCAGCGTCACGTCCAGCCATTCGCCCCGCAGGCGCTCATCCAGTGCGGCATCGGCCAAGCCACTTTTCTTGGCGGACAAGGCCGCGTTGATCTCATCCTTCAGGGCGTTGAGCGCGGGCCCGGCAACCTGCCGTTCCTCGGGCGTCATCTTGCCGAGTTCGCGCATCTTCAGAGAGACTTCGCCCTTCTTTCCCACCGCTGCGAGGCGGATATCCTCGAGCGCGGCCTCATCGCCGGCATCGGCTATCCTGCTCAGGTATTTCTGCTTGAGATCGTCCATCACGCGCCCTTGGATTTGTGCCATGTCCTGCTAGCCCCCCGGCCCTGCGATTGCAAGCGGGCGCACCTTTGCGCGGGCGCACCATTGGGCTACTGATGGGCAAATCCGCAGGAATTACATGATGTCAGACAGATCGCTGCCCGCACCCGACCGCCCTTGGCTGGTTCTCTTCGGGTTGATGCTGGGGGTGACCGTCACGAACAGTTTTGCCCGCTTTGCCTATGGGCTGATCCTGCCCGCGATGAAAACCGATATGGGCTGGACCTATGCACAGGCGGGCTGGCTCAATACCGCGAATGCGCTGGGATACCTCGCGGGGGCGGTCGTCACCATGGTGCTGATCGGGCGGATGCCGGTGACGCGGCTGTTCAATTTCGGTCTGCTCACCACCGCGCTGTCGCTGCTGGCGACCGGCTGGGGCACCGGCATGGAATGGCAGAGCTTCTGGCGCATCGCCGCCGGGTTTTTCGGGGCGATGTCCTTTTCCACCGCCGGTGTACTGACCGCCCGGCTCTTTGCCGACGATGTCCGGCGCAGCGCGCTCGCCATCGCGCTGCTTTTCGGTACTGGGGGCGGCATGGGCATCCTGCTGGCCGGGGCAGCGGTGCCCTTGTTCCTGGGCCGCTACGGGGCCGAAGCATGGCCCACCGCATGGTATGTCATCGGCGGGCTCGGGGCGGCCTGTGTGCCCTGGGCGCTCTGGTCTGCGGGCAAACTGCACCACCCCGGCACGGCCTCCGTGGCCTCCGGCAGGCTTCCGCTGCGGCGGTTCCTGCCCCTGACGTTCGGATACGCCGGGTTCGGGCTGGGCTATATCGTCTACCTCACCTTTCTGTCTGCCTGGATGACGGAACAGGCAACCGGCCCTGTCGGGATCGCCTTGGTCTGGGTGGTGCTGGGCCTCGCCATCTCCGCCTCGCCCTTCCTCTGGCGGGGGGTCTTCGCGCGTTTCGATTCGGGCGTCCCCCTTGGGCTTGTGCTGATCGGCATCGCGCTGGGCAGTGCGCTTCCGGTCATTCTGCCCGCGGGGCCGGCCATTCTGATTTCTGCGGTCATCTTCGGCTTATGCGTCTTCATGTCCCCCGGGGCCGTGACCCATTTCGTGCGCCGCAATCTGCCGCCCGAACAATGGGGCGCAGCCGTCAGCCTGCTGACGGTCGTCTTTGCCCTGTCACAAACGGTTGGCCCCCTCGGCGCGGGATTGCTGGCGGACCGGACCGGTAATCTGGGCGACAGTCTGATCGCGGCATCGCTCCTGTTGCTGGCGGGTGCAGGCTGCGCCTTTGCACAAAGACCCATCAACACGACCACCTGACGTCAGGGAAGGCGGCACTCCCATGGAACCCCGGGTGCCCTTACGGGTTGGGCCGGGACAATAACGGAAGGGGGCACCGGCTACGGCGCGCCCAATTTCCCCATTCCCGAAAGGAAAAGACATGAAAATCCTGATGGTTCTTACATCGCATGACAAACTGGGCGACACCGGCAAAAAGACCGGCTTCTGGCTCGAAGAGTTCGCGGCACCCTATTACGTCTTCAAGGACGCCGGTGCCGATGTGACCCTCGCCTCCCCCGAGGGCGGTCAGCCACCGCTGGACCCCAACAGCGACAGCGACGACGCCCAGACCGACGCCACCAAACGCTTCAAGGATGACGACGCCGCCCAGCGCGACCTCGCGAATACCAAGAAACTGGCCGAGGTGGATGCCGAAGGGTTCGACGCGATCTTCTATCCCGGCGGCCACGGCCCGCTTTGGGACCTGGCAGAGAGCAAGGACAGCAAGCGCCTGATCGAAACCTTCTATACCTCGGGCCGCCCCGTGGGCGCAGTGTGCCACGCGCCTGCGGTGTTCCGTCATACGCAGGGCGAAGACGGCAAGCCGCTGGTCTCCGGCAAGAAGGTGACCGGCTTCACCAATACGGAAGAAGAAGCCGTCGGCCTGACCGACGTCGTCCCCTTCCTTGTCGAGGACATGCTGAAGGAGAATGGCGGCCACTACGAAAAAGGCGACGACTGGGCGTCTTTCGTTCTGACCGACGGGCATCTCGTCACCGGGCAGAACCCGGCATCCTCCGAGGAAGCGGCCCGGGAACTGTTGAAGCTGCTGAAATAAGCCCGAGGCCCTTCGGGGCCGGGCTATCGATCGCGGGGGGCGGGGCATTGAATATGCGCCGCCCCTCGTTCATTCCGGGCTGCCAGACCCTGCCTAGGGTCAAATGAAAAAGGCCGCCCCGAAGGACGGCCTTTCCGAAACTTGGATCATGCGCACCGCTCAGGCGGCGAGCGCATCCTGCGCCTGCTTCACGATAGCGCCGAAAGCTTCGGGCTCATGCACGGCGAGATCGGCCAGAACCTTGCGGTCCACTTCGATCCCGGCCAGCGAAAGACCGTTGATGAAGCGGCTGTAGGTCAGCGCCTCGTCGTGGCTGCGGACGGCGGCGTTGATACGCTGGATCCACAGGGCGCGGAAGTTGCGCTTGCGGTTCTTGCGGTCACGCGTGGCGTATTGGTTGGCCTTGTCGACCGCCTGCGTGGCGACCTTGAAGACGTTCTTGCGACGACCGTAGTAGCCTTTGGCGGCCTTGACGATCTTCTTGTGACGGGCGTGGGTGACTGTTCCACCTTTGACACGGGACATATCGGCTCTCCTAAATCAGCTATCAGCGGTCGTAGGGCATGTAGCCCTTGATGATCTTTGCATCGGGCTCTGACAGGACTGTCGTGCCGCGCGCGTCGCGAATGAACTTCTTGGTCCGCTTGATCATGCCATGCCGCTTGCCGGCCTGACCGCCGATGACCTTGCCGGTCGCCGTGATCTTGAAGCGCTTCTTGGCGCTCGATTTGGTCTTCATCTTGGGCATTTCCGTCTCCTATCGGTCTTACGGTTTACGCGCGACTCGGCATGCCGCATCGGCCGGCCACGCGGATTGAGAGCTGGCGTATAGGAGGGTTTTCCCCCGGTGGCAAGCCTTGGGTTATGGGAAATGCGCCCCGTTTCAGGGCAGGTAACGCGCCGCCACTTCTACGATCACATCCGGGATCCGCTTCAGGCTGTAACCCCCGGGGGTTTCGCGCACCGCGTAGATGATCAAACCGCCCGCGATCAATACAGTCAGGGCAGAGGCCCGGGGCGCCCTGCCATCGCTCATCGCGGACATAATGGACGGGATCGACAGGGCCGCGATCAGCAAGCCCAGGGTCAGCGCCAGATCGGGGTCCATATCCCCTCCCTACAGAAAAGTTTCGGAAATCTACTCTGGATCCGAAGAATAAATCAAACGTTCGTCGCAGGGCGCCACCCGCAGAATGTTCGTGCTGCCCGGCACGTTAAAGGGAACACCCGCCGTTACGACGATCAGATCGTCCGACGTGGCATAGCCTTCGGAGCGCGCGGCCTTCACCGCGCTGACAACCGCCAGCTTGAACCGGTCATGCCTGTCGGTCATCACGCAGTTGGTCCCCCAGCTCAGCGCCAGACGCCGGGCCGTGCCCTTCAGCGGGGTCAGCGCGATGATCGGAACGCGGGGGCGTTCGCGCGCGGTCAGCAGGGCGGTCGTACCGCTCTGCGAAAAGCAGCAGATTGCCTTGATGTTCGTTGTCTCGGCGATTTCCCGCGCCGCGGCGACAATGCCGTCCGCCACCGTCATGCGGTCGGCGATGCGGCTGGCTTCGATGATCTGCGTATAGGTGGGGTCCTGCTCGACCTCGCGGGCGACGTTGTCCATCGTGGTGACGGCTTCGACCGGGTAATCGCCGGCGGCGGACTCCGCGCTCAGCATGACCGCATCGGCCCCCTCGTAGATGGCGGTGGCGACGTCCGAAACCTCTGCCCGGGTGGGCATCGGGCTTTCAATCATGGATTCCAGCATCTGCGTGGCCACGATCACCGGCTTGGCCGCCGCGCGGCATCGGCGCACCAGCCGCTTCTGGATCGGCGGGACGTTCTGCACCGGCAGTTCGACCCCCAGATCACCCCGCGCCACCATGATCCCGTCGCTCACCGCGAGGATGTCGTCAAACCGCGCCACCGCGGAGGGCTTTTCGATCTTGGACAGGATCGCCGCACGCCCCTTGGCGAGTTGGCGCGCCTCCTCCACGTCTTCGGGGCGCTGGACAAAACTGAGCGCCAGCCAATCCACGCCCAGATCACAGACGAACTCCAGATCGGCGCGGTCCTTTTCCGACAGGGCGGCCAATGGCAAAACCACGTCCGGCACGTTCACACCCTTCCGGTCGGAAATGACACCGCCGGTCATGACCTCGCAATCGGCGAAGTCCGGCCCACATTCCCGGACCTTCAACCGAATTTTTCCGTCATTGACCAACAAGGTGGATCCCGGTTCCAACGCGGCAAAAATCTCGGGATGGGGCAGGCAGACGCGGTTCGCGTCCCCCTGTTTTTCGTCGAGGTCGAGGCGGAAGGACGCGCCTTCGTCCAGCTGTTCGCTATCTTGCGCGAACACACCCACCCGTAGCTTCGGGCCCTGAAGGTCAGCCAGAATGCCGATAGCCCCGCCGGTTTCCTCTTCGATCTCGCGGATGATGCGGTGTTTGTCACGTATCTCTTCATGGCTGCCATGGCTCATATTCAGCCGGAAGACATCCGCCCCGGCGCTGTGCAGGGCCGCGATCATTTCCCGCGTGGCGGAAGCCGGCCCTAGGGTGGCCACGATCTTTACGTTCCGCATCCGTCTCATGTCATTTCCTCATCAACTTTCATGGCATCCCCGCCCCTGTGCGCGATAGATACCATAGGCGACCGTTAGCGTTAACACAGAGTTTCATTCCGCCCCTAGCTGGCCTAGGGATGCAAGTCAAAGGTTTCACAGATATGAACTATCGACCATACCTTATCGAGGGCGAAACCCGCTCGGGCCGCTGGCTGGTTACCTGCGATCACGCCGCCCCGACCGTTCCCAAGGCCATCGCGAACGGTGACCTCGGCTTGCCTGCCGAAGATATGAACCGGCACATTTCCTACGATCCGGGCGCCGCCGGCACCAGCCGGGCGCTGGGCGACAGGCTGGATGCGCCGGTACTGCTGGGCAATTTTTCCCGGCTTGTCATCGACCCGAACCGGGGCGAGGATGATCCCACGCTTCTGATGAAGCTCTACGACGGGACGATCATTCCGGCAAACCGCAACGCCGACGCCGCGGAACGTGAACGCAGATTGGCGCTCTGCCACCGGCCCTACCACGAAGCCTACGCCCGCCTCGCCGCACGTCCCGCGACCGTGATCCTCGCGATCCACAGTTTCACGCCACAACTGCGGGGTCGCCCGCCCAGACCGTGGCAGATCGGCGTCCTTCACGCGGGCGACGAACGGCTATCGCGCCCGATGCTGGACCTGCTGCGCAGCGAAACCGACCTGACCGTCGGCTACAACGAGCCCTACACCGGCTTCCTGCCCGGCGATTCCATCGACAGGCACGCCCTGCGCCACGGTCGCCCCAATATCCTGATCGAACTGCGCAACGATCTGATTGCCACAAAGGAACAACAGCAGGATTGGGCCGATCTGCTCGTCCCCCTGCTTGAAAGGGTACTGGCCCAAGCCCAGCTTTGACGAAAGAGGAGAGAGACATGTCTACACAACAGGAACACACCCAGCAGGAAATCGAACTTCAGGCCGCCGCCTTCCGCAGGCTTCAGCAGCACCTGATGGAAGACCGCAAAGACGTACAGAACATCGACATGATGAACCTTGCCGGTTTTTGCCGGAACTGCCTGTCCCGCTGGTATCAGGAAGCGGCGGCGGAACGTGGAATCGACATGGGCAAGGACGAAGCGCGCGAATTGTTCTACGGCATGTCCATGGACGAATGGAAAGCCAATTATCAGACCGACGCGGGCGATGCGCAGAAAGAAGCGTTCAAGACCGCCTTCGCCGAAAACGTCGAAAAGAAGGGCTGACTGCGCTTCCTTCGCCCTACAGATTGCTTTTGGCTACACGGCGGCCTTGCGCATTTCTTCGATGTAGATTTCGCGCAGCCGCAGCGCGACGGGGCCGGGCGTACCGTCGCCGAGGTCGACCCCGTCGATTGAAACCACCGGCATGACGAAGGCGCTGGCGGAGGTGGTGAAAGCCTCATCCGCCTGCTGCGCTTCCTCGATGGTGAAACCTCTCTCCTCCACCTGCATCTGCGCTTCGCGGGCGAACCGCAGGATGGCGGCGCGGGTGATGCCGTGCAAAATGTCGTTGCCCAGCTGCCGCGTGATGATGCGGCCATCCTTCACGATATAGGCGTTGTTGGAGGTGCCCTCGGTGACCTGCCCGTCCTCCACCATCCAGGCATCGTCCGCCCCGGCCTTCTTGGCCATCATCTTCCCCATGCTGGGATAGAGCAGCTGTACCGTCTTGATGTCGCGCCGCCCCCAGCGGATATCTTCGATGCTGATGATGCGCGCCCCTTTCCGCGCAGCCGGATTATCCGCGAGCCCCGGTTTGCTCTGGGTAAACAGCACGATGGTGGGTTCCGTTGTGGCCGGGTCGGGGAAGACGAAATCGCGGTCCCCGTCGGAGCCGCGCGTGACCTGCAGATAGACCAACCCCTCGTCAATCTCGTTGAGCCGCACGAGTTCGCGATGCACTTCGAGCAGGTCTTCCTTCGAGATCGGGTTGCGCATCTGCAGCTCATTGAGCGAGCGGCTCAACCGTCGGGCATGCCCGTCAAAATCCACCAGCTTCCCCCCCAGCACGCTGGTCACCTCATAGACGCCGTCGGCCATCAGGAACCCGCGATCGAAGATCGAGATACGCGCCTCCGTCTCGGGCAGGTACTCACCATTCACATAGACCGTTCGCATCTCTCTATCCCCATAATGCCGCCGTCGGGGGATGAACCCCCGCGGCGTCGTAAACCAGTGCTTCGGCGCGGTCTTCGGCCAAGAGCAGCGGCCCGTCAAGATCGACGATCCGCGCAGCTTGCGCGACCAGCACCGCCGGCGCCATCGCCAGTGAAGACCCGACCATGCAGCCGACCATCACGCCGAAGCCCTGCGCCAGCGCCGCCTCGCGCAACGCCAGCGCCTCGGTCAACCCGCCCGTCTTGTCGAGCTTGATGTTGACCACGTCGTATTTCCCGGCGAGCGCGTCCAGACTGGCGCGATCATGGCAGGATTCGTCGGCGCAGACCGGCACCGGGCGATCCATGCCGCGCAGGGCCTCATCCTCCCCGGCAGGAAGGGGCTGCTCCACCAGCGCGACCCCGAGCCGCGCAAGATCGGGCACGAGACGGGCGTAAATCTCAGCACTCCACCCCTCGTTGGCATCCACGATAAGCGTTGCATTCGGCGCGCCCCGTCGCACCGCTTCGAGCCGCCCCATGTCATCGGGCGTACCCAGCTTGATCTTCAGCAGACCGCGATGGGCATGTTTTGCCGCCTGCGCCCGCATGGCATCGGGCGTGTCGAGCGACAGGGTAAACGCCGTCTGAAGTGGCGCTGGGGCGGCCAGTCCGGCCAGCTCCCAAACCCTGCGCCCCGCCGCCTTCGCTTCGAGATCCCAGAGCGCGCAATCCACCGCATTGCGCGCGGCTCCGGTGGCAAGCCTGTCGGCCAGCGTTGCGCGGGTCAGACCCTTGATATCAAGCGCTTCGATCTGCGCCGTCACCGACTCCAGCGTTTCGCCATAGCGGGCATAGGGCACGCATTCACCCTGACCCCAATGAGGCCCATCCGTCACGGTGACAGTCAGAACCTGCGCTTCGGTCCGCGAACCGCGACTGATGGTGAACACCTCGGCCAGCCTGAAGGTATCGCGCGTGACATCAATCTTCATCGGATTGCTCCCTGCCTCGTATGTAGGGCAACCCCTTCACCCTTTCGGAAATACTCCCCCCGGAGGGGCCATCAGAGGCCATCCAGAGCCTCCGCCAGCCGCGATGCCCCCTGCCGGAACGGATCGACCGACGGGAGGCCCATACGCTCTTCGACCCGGGTGAGATAGGCCTCCGCCTCGGCTTCTTCCATATGTTGTGTATTGATGGAAATCCCGATCACCTCGCAGTCGGGGTTCGCGACCCTTGCAAGCGGCAGCGCGGTATCGCGGAGGGTCTCCAGTGTCGGCAATTCGTAATCCGGGAGCCCGCGCATGTGCTGGCGGGTGGGCTCATGGCACAGGATCAGCGCATCCGGTTGACCGCCGTGGATCAACGCAAGCGTCACCCCGGAATAGGAGACATGGAACAGGCTGCCCTGCCCTTCGATGATATCCCAATGATCCTCGTCGTTGTCGGGCGTCAGATACTCGATCGAACCCGCCATGAAATCCGCCACCACCGCGTCGAGCGGCACGCCTTCTCCGGTGATCAGGATGCCGGTCTGCCCCGTGGCCCGGAACGTGCTTTTCATACCTCTTTCCCGCATCGCATCATCAAGCGCGAGTGCCGTGTACATCTTGCCGACCGAGCAATCGGTGCCGACCGCCAGAACACGCTTGCCGCGCCGCTTCTTCCCGTCGGCAATAGGATACTGGACGCTGGGCACACGCACGTCATGCAGCGTGCCGCCCGACGCCCGCGCGGCTTTCACAAGGCTTTCTTCATCGCCCAGAAGATTGTGCAATCCGGATGCAAGGTCGTATCCCATCTTCAGCGCCTCGATGAGCACGTCCTTCCACGCCGCACTGATGACCCCGCCCCGGTTGGCGACGCCGATCACCAGCGTCCGTGCACCGGCGTCACGGGCTTCGGCCAGGGTCATGTCCGTCAGCCCCAAGTCCGCCTTGCACCCCGGCAGCCGGTACTGACCCACCGCGTTTTCCGGGCGCCAGTCCTTGATGCCCTGCGCCACCTTGGCGCTCAGCGAATCCGGGGCATCGCCAAGAAACAGAAGATAGGGTGTCTGGATCATCGTAGGTCTCCCGGTCGCGCTTTGGCGGGACTATTACGCAAGCCGCCCGCGCATTCGACGTAAAAATGGCGAGGATAATCATTTTGTTCGCCCTGCGGGGCCCGCCACCGCCTTCGGCGCATGCTGCACCTGCGAAATGCGGCTTGCGAGCGGGCGCGCAATTTAATACCAGTTTGCCGAAAGCGATCCGCAACAAAATTACCCGAGGTCCCCATGAGTTTCCGCATCCAGCCCACCGCCCCGGCCCGTCCGAACCGCTGCCAGTTGTTTGGCCCCGGCTCGCGGCCCGCGATTTTCGAGAAGATGGCGTCTTCACAGGCGGATGTGATTAACCTCGACCTCGAAGACAGCGTCGCCCCGTCCGACAAGGACAGCGCACGCGCCAATATCATCGAAGCCATCGGTGCGCTCGACTGGGGCAACAAAACCCTGTCCGTCCGTATCAACGGGCTGGATACGCCCTATTGGTACCGGGACGTGGTGGACCTGCTGGAGCAGGCGGATGAGCGGCTTGACCAGATCATGATCCCCAAGGTGGGCTGTGCCGCGGATGTCTATGCCGTGGATGCGCTTGCCACTGCCGTGGAAACCGCGAAGGGCCGCAAGAAGAAGATCGCCTTCGAAGTCATCATCGAATCGGCTGCCGGCATCGCCCATGTGGAAGAGATCGCCGCCAGTTCCCCCCGCCTGCAGGCGATGAGCCTCGGCGCCGCCGATTTCGCGGCCTCCATGGGGATGCAAACGACCGGGATCGGCGGAACGCAGGAAAACTACTACATGCTGCAGGAGGGCCAGAAGCACTGGTCCGACCCGTGGCACTGGGCACAGGCCGCCATCGTTGCAGCCTGCCGCACGCACGGCGTTCTGCCTGTGGACGGCCCCTTTGGCGACTTTTCCGACGATGACGGCTTCCGCGCGCAGGCGCGCCGCTCCGCCACGCTGGGGATGGTGGGCAAATGGGCCATCCACCCCAAACAGGTCGCCATCGCGAACGAGGTCTTCACCCCCTCCGAAGAGGCCGTGGCCGAAGCCCGCGCAATCCTCGATGCTATGGAAAAGGCCACGCAAGGCGGTGAAGGCGCGGCTGTCTACAAGGGACGGCTCGTTGATATCGCCAGCATCAAGCAGGCCGAAGTCATCGTGCGCCAGTCCGAAATGATCGCAAAGGGCTGAACGCCGCGACCGCGTGGGTGACGGGCCGGGCCCGCCCCGCAGGCCATCTGCTGCCGCCCCCCGCCGGGCGGCAGCACCGCGCGCCACGTTGCAAAGCCGGTGAATGACGGCCATATATCTGCGCAACGCAAACGGAGCGCAGCATGACCCAGTATCTCGATTTCGAAAAACCCCTCGCAGAGATCGAAGGCAAGGCCGAAGAACTGCGTGCGCTGGCACGCGACAACGAGGATATGGACGTCTCCTCCGAAGCGAAGGCGCTGGATGCCAAGGCGGCGAGCTTGCTGGACGATCTGTACAAGTCCCTGACGCCCTGGCGCAAATGCCAGGTGGCGCGGCACCCCGAACGGCCTCACTGCAAGAACTACATCGACGCGCTTTTCACCGAATACACCTCCCTCGCGGGGGACAGGAACTTTGCCGACGACCACGCCGTCATGGGCGGCCTTGCCCGGTTCCGCGATCGGCCGGTCATGGTGATCGGCCATGAAAAGGGGAACGATACCAAATCCCGCATCGAGCGGAATTTCGGCATGGCCCGGCCCGAAGGCTATCGCAAGGCGGTCCGCCTGATGGACCTTGCCGGGCGTTTCGGCCTGCCCGTTGTCACCCTGATCGACACACCGGGCGCCTATCCCGGCAAGGGCGCCGAGGAGCGGGGCCAGTCCGAAGCCATCGCCCGCGCGACTGAAAAATGCCTGCAGATCGGCGTGCCGCTGGTCAGCGTGGTCATCGGCGAAGGCGGCTCCGGCGGGGCCGTAGCCTTTGCCACCGCCAACCGCGTCGCCATGCTGGAACATTCGGTCTATTCGGTCATCAGCCCCGAAGGCTGCGCCTCCATCCTTTGGAAGGACGCAGAGAAAATGCGCGAAGCCGCCGAAGCCCTGCGGCTGACCGCCCAGGACCTCAAGGCGCTGGGTGTCGCGGACCGCATCATTTCCGAGCCGAAGGGCGGCGCGCATCGTAACCCGCGGGCGGCCATCATGTCCGTCGGTGATGCCATCGCCGAGATGCTGAAGGAACTGGAGGGCAAGAACGGCCCTGCCCTGATCGAAGACCGGCGCAGCAAATACCTCGACATGGGCAGCAAGGGTCTGGCTGCCTGACCCGGCAATTCAGCCCGCCAGCATCCTCAAACCTTGTGTCACGTCCGAACGGACGGCCAGCCGTAGACCGGGTTCATCGCCCGCCCGCAGCGCGGCTATGATCAGCCGGTGAAACTGCGGCGGGTCCGTCCGCCGCAACTTTCCATAAAGCGCCCGCATCGTCGGCCCGAGTTGCAGCCAGACCGTTTCCGCCATGGCGAGCATCGCAGGGGCCTGCGCGCGCAGATAGAGGGTGCGGTGAAATTCGAGGTTTGCGCGGATATAGCTCACCGCGTCGCGGTGGGCGACGGCCTCTGCCACGGTGCCGTTGATCGTCTGCAACCGTTCGATCAGGGCCATATGCGCGCGCGGCAGGGCGCGGCTGGCCAGTTCCACTTCGATCAGGGCGCGCAGGGCGGCAAGTTCCTCGATCCGTTCGTTGCCCAGTTCGGGGGTGGAGATTCGCCCCGAAACAGACATGGTGAGCGCCCCCTCCGCAGACAGGCGTCTCACCGCTTCGCGGGCGGGCGTCATGGACACCCCGTATTCGCGCCCTATGCCGCGCAGGGTCAGCGCATGCCCGGGCGGCAAATCGCCGTACATGATACGGCTGCGCAACTGGCGGTACAGCCGGTCATGGGTCGCGAGGTTGGAATCGTTCGGCCGCGGAGCAAGGGTCATGAATCCGTTGTGATCACATCAGGCCCCTGCGTCAATCGCGGCGAACCGCCAGCTGGCCGACGTCGGAAATACGGAAAACGCGAAACCGGTTCAGAATCGATAGCGATGCAGGTCCGCGCCATGTTCGCGCAGCCAGTTCCGGTACGGACGGTGATCACCGTGGATCCGCTGAACCACCTGCCAGAAGGCGGGCGAGTGGTTCATCTCCTCCAGATGCGCGATCTCATGCGCCGCGACGTAACGCAGCACCTCGGGCGGGGACATGATCAGCCGCCAGGAAAACATCAGCCCTCCATCGCTGGTGCAAGACCCCCAGCGCGAACGCGTGTCGCGCAGTGTGATCCTGTCGAAAGGCCGGCCAAGGCGATCGGCATATTCATCACAGGCCGCCGCCAGCCGGTCCCGCGCCAGCCCTTTAAGCTGAACGAGCAACTTGCGCCCGACCGTCTCCGCCGGGCCCGGCACGGCGATACCGTCCGCCGTCCAGCCTACAGAACGGCCCCCGCCCGGCACCACCGGCAAGATTCGCCCCTCAACGGGAATGCGTGCACCGTGCCCCACCAGAATGTCGCCGCCCCGCGCCGCCAGATGCCCGCGAATCCATGGCTCCTTCTCCCGGGCGAAATTCATGGCCTCGGACGCAGGCAGCCCCGCGGGCAGCGTCAGCGTCACACGCCCGTCCACCTGCGAGATCCGAAGCGTGATCCGCCGCGCCCGCGCGGAACGTCGCAAGACGAGCGGAACGGGTGGATCACCGGGTAGAACGGGGTCTTTCATGGGGCGGTCAGCGTTCCTACATATGGCGCGGGGGTGGGCCAAAGCCTTTGACAGTGCCCCCCTCATATGGCACTTGCCCGGAATCATCTACACGCAACCGAAATGTCAGAAAGGGTGTTTCATGCCCAACGAAGAATGGGGAACCAAGCGCCTGTGCCCGACGACGGGCAAGCGTTTCTACGATTTGAACAAGAACCCGATCGTCAGCCCCTACACCGGTGAAGTCGTCGAGGTGGACAGTTCCAAATCCCGCATGATCGCTGCGGACCGCGAAGACGCCGTCACGGCGAAGGCCAAGAAGTCGAAGGTCGAGGAAGACGATACATTGGTCGATGACGATGATGTCGATGTCGATCTGGATGACGATATCCTCGATGATGACGACGATGACGACGATACAGTTCCGCTCGAAGACATCGCGGACGTCGCCGGGGGCGATGACGACGATTGATTTTCCGCGAAGGCGGGGCGGATTTTCCGCTTGATCCCGCCTTCGCTTGCGCCTAATTACCGGCGCATCCTACCTCGGGCCTCGGCCCGATACGGGGCCTTAGCTCAGCTGGGAGAGCGCCTGCATGGCATGCAGGAGGTCAGCGGTTCGATCCCGCTAGGCTCCACCAAATTCCCCTCCGACAGACAGACTGTGACCAGCCCCTTGGCGTTTGGCGGGCATCTCTGCGGGTGCAGGCCCGCGGTGAATTGGGTATGACGAAGCGTCGGCAAAAACAGGCGCAGCCATGAAACCTCTCACCCTCGAATCGCTTTCCGGTCTTACACAGCACGGTTTCGATACGATCATCGATGTTCGCGCCCCGCTGGAATTCGCCGAAGACCACGTGCCGGGGGCTATCAACCTGCCCGTCCTGTCCGACGAAGAGCGCGCGCGTGTCGGCACGATTTATAAAAGACAAAGCCCCTTCGACGCGCGAAAGATCGGTGGCGCGCTGGTGGCGGAGAATACCGCCCGGCACTTGAAGGGCCCCCTGTCCGGAATGGCAGGCGATTGGCAGCCCCTCGTCTATTGCTGGCGCGGTGGTCAACGATCCGGTGCATTCGCGACGATCCTCGATCAGGTCGGATGGCGGGTGCGCCTGCTGTCGGGCGGCTACCGCAGTTATCGCCGGCTGGTCGCCAAAACACTTTATGACACGGAACTGCCCCATCGCCTTATGCTGATCGGCGGCGGGACCGGAACGGCCAAAACCCGGCTCCTGAGCTTTCTGCAGGCCGAAGGCGCCCAGACCATAGACCTCGAAGAACTGGCGCAGCACCGGGGGTCGCTGTTCGGCGCACGCCCGGGCGGCCAGCCGTCTCAGAAGATGTTCGAATCGCGGCTCGCCTCTGCCTTGGACGGTCTGGATCCAGCCCGCATCACCTTCGTCGAGGCGGAAAGCAGCAAGATCGGCGAACGGCTGGTTCCCCCGATGCTCTGGACGGCAATGGGCAACGCGACGCGGATCGAACTACAGGCCCCGTTGCGCGCGCGGGCGGCCTTTCTCTGCAGTGCCTATGCCGACCTGATGGAGGATCCGGCAGCCCTTGCCGCGCTCATCGACAGGTTGCGCCCGTTCCACGCCGCAGAGGTCATCGCCGAATGGCAGGCATTGGCAGCTGCAGGGGATTGGCCCAGACTGGCAGAGGGGCTGATGTCGGCCCATTACGATCCGCGGTACACGAAACACGCGGCCCGCCTTACCTCCGGAAGCACCCCGGTCGAGCTGCCCGATCTTTCCGACGCGCGGCTGGAAAGCACCGCCCGCGAGCTGGCCGCGCGTTTCAACTGATGCGGATGGGGCCCTCGCCCTCTTCCAGCGCCCCGATTATCCAGCCGGACAACCCATCCGCTTCGAGCCGGGCAAGCGCATCCCGCGCGGCATCGGGCGCCAGCGCCGCGAGCAATCCCCCCGCCGTCTGCGGATCATGCAGCAGCGGGTCGGGCGTGCCGGAAACCGGCGCATCCGCCATATTGGCCGGCAAGAGCGCCGAGGCGACTCCCTGTGCCGAAAGCTCCCGCGCCCCGTCGTAGATCGGAATGTCCTGCCGCCTCAGCGTTGCCCGCAGCCCGGAGGCGCGGCAGATCGCCTGAACATGCCCGCAAAGGCCGAAGCCGGTCACATCCGTCATTGCATGGGCAGACGACAGGATCGCGGCTTCGCGGTGCTGGGGCCGTTCCATCGCTGACAGGGCCGCCTCTGTCACCCGGCCCGGGGCGCGCCCCTGCATGGTGGCGGCCATGATCACCCCCGATCCGATCGGACGTGTCAGCAACAACAGATCACACGGCTGCGCGCCGGCGACCGTCACGGGCGGGCCGTCGGTGGTGCCGGTCACGGCGAAGCCAATGGTCAGCTCCGCCCCCATTGTCGTATGCCCGCCGGTCAACTGCGCACCCACTTCGCGGAAAACGCCCGTCGCGGCTGCCGTGATCTCTTCCAGACTTCGGCGTTGCAAGGCATCGGACATGCGCGGCAGGACGATGCTCGCCAAGGCGATCTGGGGCGTGGCCCCCATGGCGAAGACGTCGCCCAGCGCATGGACCGCCGCGATACGGGTCATGCGGGCCGGGTCCGCCACGATGGCGCGCAGGTGATCGGTGCTGAGGACCTGAAAGCCGCCGCCGGGCAGCCGCAGAACGGTCGCATCGTCTCCCGCTCCGGTTGCCACGGCCCCCTTGGGCGCTTCCAGCGCGGAAAGCGCATCTGCCAGAACCCCCTGCCCGA
>NZ_LWEX01000019.1 GCF_001634885.1 Sulfitobacter sp. HI0040
TACCTGCAATAAGCTGCCCTCGGTCGGGCGGATCAACCTGACCTATGCGCTGACCGGCGCGGGCACCACCCGCACGGAATATACCATCGTCCGTCTGGCGCAGGATGAATATTACCTCGTTTCCGCCGGGGCATGGACGGCATACGATTCCGACTATCTGCGCAAGGCGATTGCGGACAAGACGCCGGAGTTCGGCTATATCGAATGCCACGACGTGACCACGCAATGGGGTGTCTTCGCCATAGCGGGGCCCAAATCGCGCGACGTGTTGAACGAGGTTGTGAAAGACGCCGACCCATCGACCGTACTGTCGAACAAGCGCTTCCCCTGGCTCACCATGCGCAACATCGAACTGGGCATGTGCCCGGTTCGCGCGATCCGGGTGGCCTACACCGGCGAGTTGGGGTGGGAGCTTCATCACCCCATCGAGATGCAGAACTACCTTTTCGACCTCTTGGAAAAGGCGGGCGAAAAGCACGGCATGAAGCTGGTGGGTGCCCGGGCGCAAAACTGGCTGCGGCAGGAAAAGAGCTACCGCGCCTTCGGCAACGAACTGGGCCGCGATGCCACACCGTTGGAGGCCGACTTGCCGCGTTTCGTCGACATGAACAAGGATTTCCATGGCAAGCAGGCGATGGCAGACCATGGCATTCGCGCCAAATGCGTGACCCTGCTGATCGATGGCCCCGATGACGCCGACCCATGGGGGCGCGAGGTGCTCTACGCGGGCGACACGCGCACTGGCCGCCTGACCTCCGGTGGCTACTCCGTCGCTTTCGGCAAGAGCATCGGCATGGGCTACGTCAAGCCGGAGCACGCCGAGGTCGGGACCAAGCTGATGGTAAAGATGTTCGACCGGCTCTGGGACGCTGAGGTGGTCGAAGACAGCCCCTATGACCCGAAGAACACGACCATCCGCCAAGACGGCTGACCGCGCTCATTGAAAAGGGGCGCCGCTTTCGCCGCGCCCCTTCAACCTTTTACAAATACTCAAATCTCACGTTGGCCCCCGCGCATCGCAGCGGGGAAGGCGCGGACGGCACGTCAGAGGCGCCGCTGGGTAAGCCAGATGACCCAGTCGTCCGCACTGCCCGAAAACGCATTGAGGTCGATATCACCTCCCGCGCCGGGCACGATGCCGGTCGAACTGTACTGCCAGAAACGCCACGGTTTGCCGGTGTAAACCTGCTCCGGTGTCTTGGCGGTGGAGCGCAGCCAGAATTCATACCCCTCAAAGGCGGAAAGCTCGTTCTCCCGGTAGAATTTCGGAGTGGTGTAGATGATGGGCCGCTGGCCGTAATGGGCGGTCACGAGGGTCAGGAACCTGCGCATCTCGTCCTGAACCACATCGGCGGGGGGCCGCCGGTGGGCGCAGGTCGGGGAAAAGGGGTTCCATTCCATATCGAGCAGGGGCGGCAGGTCCCCCGGTGTCTTCGGGACATTCGCGATGAACCAGCGCGCCTGGTCCTCGGGCGAGGTGCAGAAATAGTAGAAGTGATAGGCCCCGCGCGCGACCCCGGCGGACAGCGCGCCGTTCCAGTGATCGTCGAACATCACGTCGCGGCGGTCCCCGCCTTCCGTGGCTTTGATGAAGGCGAAGTTGACCCCGGCCTCGCGGGCCGCGACCCAGTCGATGCTGTCCTGAAACCGCGCCACGTCGATGCCATGCACGGCGTAGCGTGCGGGGGTGGGTTCGGCGAATTGCGCCGGGTTGCGATCCCCGAAAAGCGGTGGGGTCACGCTGCCCAGCCGCGGGACAGGATCGGGACCTGCCGCACAGCCCGCGAGAAGGACAGCAAGCCCAAGCGCAAGACGGCGCGGGGAAAGGATACTCGTAATACTCATGAAGGGGGGTTCCGTGCTATGAGGGCAAGGTTGTTCGCGGGCATGTCGACCCGGTCGATGGGGCTCAACGCAGCATCGCTGAGCAGGCGCACGATGTCGAGATCGTCCTTGTAGCCGCTCGTCGGATCGGCGGTCCGAAGCTCCGCATCGAACTTGCGATCTCCTTCGCTGATCAGCGCCCCGCCACGTCTGAACGGGCCATAGACAATCAGGCTTCCCCCCGGTGCCAGAGCCCGGGCGGTTTCGGTGATGATCCTGCGGACATCCGACATCGGCAAGAGGTGAAACAGGTTGACGACAAGCACCAGCTGCTGCGGTTCGAGATCCTTGGACCACCCCGGTTGCGCCGCATCCAGCGGCAGCGCAGGCAGGATGTTGGTCAGCCCGGAGGCCGCGACATGGGCGTCGATGCTGTCGCGCCGCGCCGGGTCGATGTCGCTGGGCTGCCACTGCAGGCCGGGCAGGGCGGTGCCGAAATGAACGACGTGTTCACCGGTGCCGCTGGCAAGCTCAAGCGCCGCGCCGGCGGTGGGGCCATGTGCCAGCAGCAGTTCGGTCAGCGGCTTCGCGTTGCGTGCCGCGGCGGGGGCATACATCCGCCGGTCGCTGCCGGTCTGCGCCACGCTGGCGCTGGGCGGCAGCTTTCGGCTCACTGTCGCAGCCGATCGGGCGTCAATTGGGCTACTATATCTGGAGGAAGCGCCGGTGTTCTGCCGAAGGTGAGTGCCGCCAGCAAGGCCGAGGCCGCGGGAGCCGTCTGGAACCCATAACCGCCTTGGCCCGCGCACCACAGAAAGGATGGCTCCGCCGGGTCGGGGCCCAGCACCAGCGTCCGGTCCGGGGCAAAACTGCGCAATCCGGCCCAGGAGGTCAGCAACCGCGTGACCGGCGTGGTCACTACCTCTTCGTAGCGGGCCAGCCCTTCGGCAAGCACCATGTCATCGGCCCAGGCATCGTGGGGCTCTACCGGGTCTTCATCGGCGGGAGAGACCAGAAGCGCGCCCGCGTCGGGCTTGGCGTACCAGCTTTCGCCCACGCCGAAGAACATCGGCCAGGACGCCGGATCATGCCCCCCCGGTGCAGGCAGGCGCGCCATGGAACGCCGATGCGGCACAATGCCCAAGAGCGCGATACCGGCCATCGCCGCCAATGCATCGGCCCAAGCGCCGCCCGCGTTTACCACGTGCCGCGCGGTGTAGCGGGCCGCTGTCGTGCTGACATGCCACGCCCCGTCCTGCCGGTCGATACCCGTGACCTCTGCCCCGGTTTCCACGCGCCCCCCGTTTGCCTTCAGTTGACGGACGAAATCCTGCAGCATCCGGTCGGTGTCGATGTCATAGGCCGCTTCATGGTAGGCGGCGTCGGAGAGTTTGCCGGTATCTATCACCGGCACCAGCTTTTGCGCCTCGTCGAGGGTGATGCGCGTGACGCCCATGGTTTGCGCATCGGTGTCGAAAGCCTCCCGCTCATGGGGGCGGCCGAGGATCAGCAGCCCCCGGGGGCTGAGATAGCCGCCATTTGCTTCGAAGTGGTATTCCGCGCTGGCCCTGTTCAGGGCGATGGTGCTGGGCTTGCCGTAATTCTGTTCGAACAGCGCGGCGGAGCGACCGGATGCGTGATAGCCGAGTGCTGTTTCCCGCTCCAGCACCAGAACTTCCGCCTTTTCCGAAAGTCGGGCCGCCGCAGAGAGACCGGCGATCCCGCCGCCGATGACGATATAGTCGATCATTCCACTTCCTCGCTCCGGTCGGTGGCGGGGGGCGGGGGTGGCACCAGTGCGTTCAGTTGAACCAGCAAATCCGGGGGGAGTTGCATCTGCATTGCAGCAAGCGACGGAGCAAGCTGGTCGATGTCGCGGGCCGAGATGATGGGCATGGGCGCCGCTTCGTGCGCCGCCACCCAGGCAACGGCAAGTGTCGCAGGGTGGTGACCGCTTTCCCGGGCAATCTTTTGCAACTCAATCGCGGCGTCATAAAGGGCCGTATCCGCGTAGCGGGCGGCATAGCGCGGATCCTGTTTCAGCCGACCGTCCTCACCGCGCCCGTATTTGCCTGTCAGCAAACCGCCACCCAGAGGCGAATAGGGCGCAACATCGATCCCGAGCGCTTGCGCCATTGGCAGAATCTCGACCTCCGCCTGCCGTTTGACGAGGTTGTACATGGGCTGGATGACCGAAATCGGCAGGTCGTGGCGGGCCGCGATATGCT
The DNA here is from genome assembly GCF_001634885.1 of Sulfitobacter sp. HI0040. Lineage (GTDB taxonomy): Bacteria > Pseudomonadota > Alphaproteobacteria > Rhodobacterales > Rhodobacteraceae > Sulfitobacter. The sequence goes on from NZ_LWEX01000019.1 coordinate 4,053, forward strand.
GGGCGTGGACGACCTGCCACGCGGCGAAGTTCGACAACCCCGCGTAGCGGATGCGCCCCAGATCCTTCAGCTCCGCCAAGGCGGCCATGCTTTCCTCCAACGGGGTGTCAGGATCGAAGCGGTGCAGGTAGAGAACGTCGAGCGTATCGATCCCAAGACGCTGCCGCGAAGTGTCGACGGATGCGAAAAGCGCGTCGTGGCTGGCGGGCGGCTCATAGGCCGCCTTGGTCGCGATGATGAGCGCGTCCCGACGTTCACCGATCATCGTGCCCAGCAGCGTTTCCGCCGCGCCATCGGTATAGAGATGGGCGGTGTCGAAATGGTTTATTCCCGCTTCGACGCAGGCATCGAACATCTCACGCGATTGCCGCGCATCGGCCCGGCCGCCGAACTGCATGGTGCCGAAGGCGAACCGGCTTGCGGCACTGCCGTCGGGGCTGGTCAAGTTGTTGTTCATGCTGGGATTGGTCGCACCTTGAACAGCGTAGTGCAACAACGAAGGTCGCCAACGGACCTATCCAGAAGGATAGGTCGGGGCGGTGCGACCAATCCGCTTCCGTTAACCTATGCAGGGGGCAGCGGTTGTGGTGATCCCTTCCAACTGGGCGAGGACCGTTGCCGTGGTCTCCTGCCGGGTTTGCAGCTTCAGATAGGACGCGATCGCATCGAACCTTTGCTGATCCATGCCGGTGGCAACGATCATGTGGCCAACGCCATCATCCGTGGACCATGCCGCGATCTCCTCCCCGTTGGCGCGGGCCTCGCGGCTCTGATCGAATGAGCCTCGAAAATAGGAAAGTCGGCAACCATTAAGCCCGGCGTAATGGGCGATGCTGCCCTCTTCTGTCTCCTTGAAGGTAACGGGCGTCAGGTTCGCCGCGGATAGATCCGGGGTATTCACATCCGACAGCGCCGAGACGGAGCGCATGTCATTGCCCTCTACTGAGTAGGTCTGGCTGGCGAATTCCGCATGCAGATCGAAAACGCTCGGTTCAGCCAGGAACCTCGGTCCGAGCATCGCCGCTATTGCGATGGTTGCCGCCAATATCCCGGCTGTCAGCCAGATCACCGGCCGCCGATTGTTGTTCGCGGGGGCGGCCGCCTGCACCGGCGCCGCCGGACGGAGGGAGCCGAGGCTTTTTGATATCCCGGCGATGTCGTTCAGAGCCGCATCAAGCGACGGCTCTGCCTTCAGGCGGCGCTCGACCGCGCGGCGCTCCGCCTTGCCCAGTTCACCGTCGTGATAGGCGTTGATCAGTTCCCAGTCTTTTTCGTTCAGCTCGGTCATCTGCTTTGCTTCTTCTCGTCTTCGCTCGTTCGCGATCCTTCCACCAGGATCAAAAGCGCCTTGCGCGCCCGGCTTATGCGGCTCATCACGGTTCCGTTCGCCACTTCCATCACCTTCGCGGCCTCCGCGTATTTCAGCCCCATGATATCCACGAGGAAGAGAACCTCCCGCATATCGGTTGACAGTTTTTCAAAGGCCAAACGAACCAGAACGTCCCGGGCGGCGTCGGTCGTGGCCGTCTCTTCAGATAGACGTTTCTCGGCGGCAAAATATTCCCTGCGGACACGTTTTTTCCGCAGCTCGTCGTAATGCAGGTTGCGAATGACCCGGAACATCCAGGGCCGAAGCGCATCGGGGCCATCGGGCCTGCTCTCGCTCCTGAGCGCCCGTTCCACGGCGTCCTGCACCAGATCCTCGGCATCACTGGCAGAGGCGCAGATAGCCTTTGCATAGGCCCGAAACTCGGGCAGCAAATGTTCGATATGCATGGGCGAAGGCATGCCGAAAGATACTGAGATTTCAGGCTTCCGCAAACGGTGATCGCGGGTGAGAGAAAAGGGAGCCGGGATGTAGGTTCGGCTGTGCCATTCGCGTCTATCGACATGCGGCACAATATCACCATTCTGGCGATCCCGGGAGGACTCGAACCCCCAACATCCTGATTAGAAGTCAGGTGCTCTATCCAGTTGAGCTACGGGACCGTGATGCCTTGTTAGCGCCTTGCCATAGGGGACGCAACGGTTGGTGGTTACTGGCCCGGGCCATCTGCGGTGATTGAGGTTGCGGTGTCTGCTTCGAGTGCACTGACCATGGCGGCCACGGTGCGCAGGTCTTCGCGGAAGCGGGCCGTTTCGGCATCGCGGCTCGCGTCGGATGCCTGCCGCAGCAGAAAGGCCGGGTGCACGGTTATGAAGACCGGAATACCGGCGGTGCCCTGTTCGACCGTGCCGCGCCTGCGGGTGATATTCTTGCCGTTTCCCGTCAGCGCCAAGGCAGCCGTCGCGCCGAGGGCGATCAGGAGTTTGGGTTTCACCTGTGCGATTTCCCTGTCCAGCCACCAGCGGCAGTGATTCACCTCGCTCGTGTTCGGGCTTTGATGGATGCGCCGTTTGCCACGCGGCTGGAATTTGAAGTGTTTGACCGCATTGGTGACATAGGTCGCCTGACGGTTCAGCCCCACCTCCCGCGCTACCGCGTCGAAGGCTTGCCCCGCAGGGCCGATGAAAGGGCGACCGGCGAGGTCTTCCTTGTCGCCCGGTTGTTCGCCCACGATCATCAATGTGGCGTCTTCGGGCCCCGCGCCGGGGACCACCTGCGTCGCATTCTCATAGAGCGGGCACAGGCTGCAGCCCTTCATCTGGGCAGTGAGCGCATTCAGGCTGTCCGCCGGAGGGGTGCTTTCCGCCGATGCCTCTGGAAGCCGGTGAAGAATGCGTTCTGCGCGGAGAGGGGGAAGGGTGGGTGCGCTTTCCTGGATCTGCCGCATGCGGTTTTCCGCGTCTGCGATGAGGCCGGGGATCAGTGCCGCTTCCGGCAGGTTCTTCCAGTATTTTTTTGGCATCTCGGCCTGCATCGCCTTGGTTTTCAGACGCGCCGGATTGAAGATGTTGGCGTAGTAGGTGCGCCACAATTCCTCGGTTTCGTCTTCGAGCGACAGGGGCGCACTGGGGATCGCTCTTTGCTCCAACACGCCATTCCTGAGAGTTGTGGTGACTTCCGGCGTCACGATGGCCCAGTCCATGTCTGAAAACCGCCGGCTGAAAAAACCCGCCACAAGTTCCTCGATCCTGTGATCCGGTTCGAACCACGACAGGAACTGTCGCCGGCCCGTATTTTCCCCCGGCACCTTTCGGAAACGCACGAAAGCTTTCATCTTGTGCATGTCGCGGCGGATGTTCTTGGCGATTTCTTCGGCCCGCTGAACATCCGCATCGGCACGGTTGGATAGCAGCCGGGGTTCCGACGAAAGGCGAAGCAGCAGCCGGTAGAGCAGGAAAAAAACACCGGGTTCACGGCTCGCACAGACTTGGCGCGCGAGATCGGGGAAGGACTTGGGTACGTTCAGCACTGCATCTGGTCGCGGTGTCGGCGGCGCGGCCCCGCCGAAAAGACCGGGCGCCTCGCCTTCAAGGGTCCACTCCACCTCCTCAGCACGCGCACCGCCCAGGGCGAGGGTGCGGGCATGGTTGCGCCAGGCATCGAAGGTTCCGAGGCGCGGCAGCTCGACCCGGTACATCAGAAAAGCTGAAGCTGTTCAGGCGGCGGGGCGAAACGTGCCCGGAGGTTCGCGGTATCCGTCAGCCTGCCGGGGTGCCAGTCACGCGTGCTGATGAAGGGTTTGGCTTTCTTGACCAAGGCACCCAGCCGCCGCAGGTCATCATATCCCAGCGAGCCGCTCCGACGGGCGGCGAGGATACGGGAAACCGATTTCGTGCCGAGGCCCGGCACCCGCAGCAGCAGATCACGGGAGGCGGTGTTCACATCGACGGGAAAGCTCCCCCGGTTGGCGAGCGCCCACGCCAGTTTCGGGTCGATATCCAGATCGAGCATGCCCGAACCGGCGTCCGGGGCGATTTCAGCAGCGTCGAAGCCGTAGAACCGCAAAAGCCAATCCGCCTGATAGAGCCTGTGTTCCCGCGCGAGGGGCGGCTTGATCAGCGGCAGTTTCGCCGTGCTGTCGGGGATGGGCGAAAACGCGGAATAATACACCCGCTTCAGCTTGTAGGACGAATAGAGGCGGATAGAGCTTTGCAAAATGGTTCGGTCGTCGGCCCCGTCGGCGCCCACGATCAACTGGGTCGACTGCCCGGCGGGGGCGAATTTCGGGGCGCGCTTTCCGGTGTGGGATGTCTCTTTCGCCTCTTCCTTGCGCAGGCGGACATTGCTCATGGCGCGGCGGATCTCATCCGGGTTCTTTTCAGGCGCATAGGTCTTGATGCCTGCATCCGTCGGCAATTCGATGTTCATCGACAGCCGGTCGGCCAGCAGGCCTGCTTCCTCGATCAATTCGGGGGATGCGTCGGGGATGGTCTTGAGGTGGATGTAGCCGCGGAAATTATGCGTCTGACGCAGCTCCCGCGCGATGCGCACCATGTCCGACATCGTCTGGTCCGGCGATCGGATGATGCCAGAGGACAGAAACAGCCCCTCGATATAGTTGCGGCGATAGAATTCGGTGGTGAGATGGACGACTTCCTCCACCGAGAAGCGGGCGCGTTCGACGTTGGATGACACCCTGTTCACGCAATAGGCGCAATCATAGATGCAGAAGTTCGTCATCAGGATTTTCAGCAGACTGATGCAGCGACCGTCCGGCGCATAGGCGTGGCAGATGCCTGAGCCTTCGGTGCTACCGAGGCCCTTGCCATCTGCGCTATTGCGTTTCGTCGTGCCGGATGATGCGCAGCTTGCGTCATACTTTGCGGCATCGCTCAACAGGGCGAGCTTTTGTTGAAGGTTCATTTTTCCCATGTGTTCATGATATGTTCACGAGTAGGCCTCGGCAACTCAGTCAGTTTGTCACAGTTTAAGTTTCTGCCGATTGTTGTACGCCCGGTTAAGCAGTGGGCGCGGGGAACCGGAAAGTGCAGGGCTGCGTTCAGCAATATGAATATATCACGCCCCCTCCGCCTCGCCGCTGTCTGTACCCTGATCTCCGCTTCTTTCGCTCATGCCGAAGAAGTCGGGAAAGTCGATGTCGACTGGTTGGGCAATGACATCGTGGTGGAGGCTGTTTCCGACCCCAAGGTCGAAGGTGTGACATGCCATCTGAGCTATTTTGAGCGGGGGCTGATCGACCGCCTGCAAAAGGGCAACTGGTTCGAGGATCCGTCGAACTCCTCCATCGCCTGCCGTCAGACAGGGCCCATCACGATCGGCGATATCGATCGCGGGGAGGAGGGGGAGGACGTGTTCAGCGAAAGACGTTCGATTATCTTCAAGACGCTTCGGGTCAAGCGGATTTTTGACGAGACGAACCAGACGCTGATCTACATCAGCCACGCGCGGGACGTGCAAAACGGTTCCGCCAAGATGTCGATGTCTACCGTGCCGCTCTTCGGTTCCGGTGCAACGGAATAGCTTTCCCTAAGTCATTTTTGCTGCGGGCGATCCTGCCTTTTTCAGCGCGGTCGAAAGGCCGCGAACCCGCCGCAGGCGGAAGGCCGCACAACCCTGCTTTGGCCCTTCACCTCGCCTTGCGCGGGGTTTTTCATGCGTTACCATGGCGAAAAATCAGAAGGCAGACCGATGGGACGGCAGTACATGACATCTTCGCGCAGGACGTTTCTCTTGGGGGCGGCGGCCCTTGGGCTGGGGGCCTGTTCTTCCGCGTCCGCAGTGGGCTCCGGGCCTGCCTTGACACCGCCTGCGGGCCTTCCCGACGATCTGCGTCCCGTGCCCAACGCGGCTTACGACGCCTGGGTTGCGGCCTTCAGAACACGGGCCGCGGGGCAGGGGATCTCGGCTGAAACGCTTTCGCGCGCCTTCGCGGGCACGGGGTATCTGCCCGGTGTCGTCCGGCGGGACCGTAACCAGACAGAATTCACCCGGACGCTCGAAGACTACCTCGCCATCGCTGCATCGGACGAACGGGTCACGAAGGGCCGCGCGGCTTTCGCGCGCCACCGGAACACGCTGGCGGCAATCGAAGGCCGCTATGGCGTCGCGCCCGAAATCGTCACGGCGATCTGGGGGTTGGAAAGTTATTACGGAGAGCGGCGCGGGGATGTGCCTGTCATCTCGGCAACCTCCACGCTGGCGTTCGATGGCCGGCGGGGCGCGTTCTTTGAAAAACAGCTGATTGCCGCGCTGAAGATCCTTCAGAACGGCGATGTAAGCGCGCAGAACCTGACCGGCAGCTGGGCGGGCGCCATGGGGCACACCCAGTTCATCCCCACATCCTATCAGGCCTTCGCGGTGGATTTCGGCGGCGACGGGCGGCGGGATATCTGGTCGGAAGACCCCACCGATGCGCTTGCCTCCACCGCGGCCTACCTGTCGCGCAACGGCTGGACGCAGGGTCGCCGCTGGGGCGGCGAAGTGGGCACGATCCCTGCCGGGGCCGGGTCGGTGATCCAGCCGCAGGCAGGCGGGCCGAGCTTTGTGGTGACGTCGAATTTCGGTGCGATAAAGCGCTACAACAACTCCGATAAATACGCGATCGGCGTGGGGCATCTGGCAGATCGGATCGCCGGTGCCGGGCCGCTCACCGGGCGCTTTCCCCCCGATGCGGCAGGGATGACGATCGATGACCGGCGCGCGTTGCAACAGCGCCTGACCGCGCGTGGCTTCGATACCGACGGGACAGACGGGGTGATCGGCCCCAACAGTCGCAAGGCGATCAGCGCCTATCAGGCCAGCATCGGTCTGCCGGCCACGGGCGAGCCGTCGATGGAGCTACTGCGCAGTCTGAACTGACGCGCCGCCTGCAGGTTCCGTAGAGGCATCTTTTCCTTCTCGCAGGTGCGTATTGGCGCCGGGTGGGCTAGACTGTCGGTCGATCCGTCAGCCGAGGAGTATGCCCATGCAGGCCACCTTTACCGTCAACGGCACCGAGCGCCAGATCGATGTGCCGGAGGATATGCCCCTGTTGTGGGTCCTGCGGGACGAGCTGAAACTGACCGGAACGAAATACGGTTGCGGCATTGCGCAGTGCGGGGCCTGCACCGTGCATCTGGATGGCCTTGCGGTGCGCGCCTGTCAGGTCGCGGCACGCGAACTGGACGGGGCAGAGATCACCACCATCGAAGGGCTGGGCACCCCCGCGGCTCCGCATCCGGTGCAGGCCGCATGGATCGAGCATGAGGTCGCACAATGCGGCTATTGCCAGAGCGGCCAGATCATGCAGGCCGCATCGTTTCTGGACCTGAACCCCGCCCCGACCGACGAAGAGATCGATGCCGCCATGTCCGGCAACCTTTGCCGATGCGGCACCTACAGCCGGATCCGCGCTGCCGTGCATACCGCCGCTACCAAGATGGGGAGCTGAGGATGGAAAGATTGCGTCGCTATTCCCGCCGCGCCTTTCTGGTGAGTTCGGCTGCCGTTGCCGGGGGCGTGGCCTTTGGCGTTTATGCGGTGAACAGCCCGCCCGACAATCCGCTGCTGGCGGACCGGGGGGAGGGCGAGGCCGTGTTCAACCCGTGGGTCCGTATCGACGGGTCGGGCATCACGCTGATCACGCCGCACATCGATCTGGGCCAGGGGGCGATCCACGCCCAGGCCGTGTTGATCGCCGAGGAGATGGATCTCGAAATTGGCCAGTTCGCCACTTCTTTCGGCCAGCCCAGCAAGGCCTATTGGAACACCGCCATGGGGGCCGAGGGCGTGCCGTTCATGGCGACGGATCAAAGCTTTGCCGCGGAGTCCGCCCGCGCTGTTCTGGGCGGACTTACCAAGCTGATCGGATTGCAGGGAACCGGCGGCTCAACCACCATGCCGGACAGTTTCGACAAGCTGCGCAAGGCAGGTGCCACCGCGCGCGAAACGCTGAAACTGGCGGCCGCAGAGCGCACCGGCATCCCGCGCGAGGAGTTGAAGACGCAGGCGGGCGCCGTTCTGCTGCCCGACGGCAGCCGTATCGCCTATACCGATCTGGCGGCGGATGCGGCGATGCTCGATCCGGTGCAGGATGTGCCGCTGCGCGATCCTTCCGCCTGGCGCCTTATCGGCAAGCCCATGAAGCGTATCGACATCGTGGCCAAATCCACCGGGACGCTTGCCTATGGGATCGACCTCGAAAAGCCGGGGATGGTACATGCCACCGTGCGGACGAACCCGCGTCAGGGTGGCGGATTGCAGGGTTTCGACGACAGCGAGGCCCGCGCGGTTCCCGGTGTGCGCGACGTGCTGGAGATCACCGGCGGCATTGCCGTGCTCGCGGACAACACATGGGCCGCTTTCAAAGGGGCGGGAGCGGTGAAATACGACTGGGGTCCCGCGCCCTATCCGGCGGAGCAGGCTAACCACTGGCAAGCGCTGGAGGCATCCTTTACCGACGATTTGCTCGACAGCACATGGCGGGATGACGGGGACGTCGAAGCCGCGATGGAGGGCGCGGAAGTCGTGACGGCGGAATACCGGTCGCCCTATGTCGCCCATGCGCCGCTGGAACCGCTCAACGCGATCGTTCTGGTTGAAGACGACCTGGTGGAGATCTGGGCAGGCCATCAGCTGCCCCGGCAATTGCAGATCCTCGTGGGGGCGATCACGGGGCATGACCCGGAGCAGGTCATTTTCCACAACCAGTTCACCGGGGGCAGTTTTGGCCACCGGCTGGAGTTCGAATTCATCAAGCAAACCGCCGAAATCGCCAATCAGGTTCGGGGAACGCCGGTCAAAATGACCTACACCCGCGAAGAGGATTTCGCCCACGATTTTCCGCGCCATATCGCGATAGGCCGGGGGCGGGGGTTCGTGGCGGACGGAAAGGTTCAGGCGATGGATCTCTCGGTCGCGGCGCCTTCCGTGCTGGCTTCGCAGATGCAGCGTGCGGGCATCCCCGTGCCGGGGCCGGACATCCAGATCGCGGCGGGTGCATGGAATAATCCCTATCATCTGCCGAACTACAGGATGCGCAGCTATCGCGCCGCAGAACTGGCCCCCGTGTCATCCTGGCGTTCGGTAGGGTCGGTGGGCGCCGGCTTTGCCTTTGACAGCTTCCTCGATGAGTTGATCCACGCCGCCGGTGCCGACCCGATGGAGGAACGTATCCGGCTCATGGAGCATGACGTATCGCGCAAGGTGCTGGAGGCGGTTGCCGAAATGTCGGACTGGGGCAGCCCGCTGCCGCCGGGTAAAGGGCGGGGCGTGGCCTTTGTCGAAAGCTTCGCGGCCCCCGTGGCCGAGGTGGTGGAAGTGAGCGCGACCGAACGCGGCATCCGCATCGACAAGGTCTGGGTGGCCTGCGATGTCGGTACTATCGTCGATCCGGTGAACTTCGAGAACCTCGTGCAGGGGGGTGTCGTCTTCGGTCTTGGCCATGCGATCAATGCGCAGATTACCTACGCCGACGGTATGGCCGAGCAGACGAACTATCACGCCCACGAAGGCATGCGGCTCTATCAGTGCCCCGAGATCTTTGTGCGGGGCCTCGAGAATGGTGAGCAGGTCCGCGGTATCGGTGAGCCGCCGGTGCCGCCCGCCGCACCCGCGCTGGCGAATGCGATCTTTGCGGCGACCGGGCAGCGCATCCGCGAAATGCCTTTCGACAAGCATATCGATTTCATATGAGGTATCGTGCGGTAAATAGGTCCCTGACCAAGGCCGCCGCGCTGGCGGGTATGCTGGCGGCGGGCGCGGTCCTGGCAAAAGGCGCGGAGGTGCTGATCGAGCCGCCCGCGGCCGGTTCGGTCTCTGTCGAAGAGGGGCGCGCGGCCTTTGACCGGATGTATGATGTTGTCACCCACCCGCGCTGCGCCAATTGTCACGTGGGGGCCGAGAATGTCCCGATGTGGTATGGCGGCGCGGAGGGGCCGGCGCAGCCGCATGGTATGAATATCAACGCCGGGGAAAGCCGCATCGGGGCGGAGACTTTGCCCTGCGCGACATGCCACAGGGTGAATGAAACGCTGGACAACGACCCCCATGCGCCGCCCCAGGCCGGGCTGGAATGGCGGCTCGCCCCGGTTGAATTCGAATGGTTCGGTAAATCCCCGGCCGAAATCTGTGCCCAGCTTTCCGATCCCGACCGGAACGGCGGGCGGGACGCCCTTGGCCTTGCGGAACATCTGGTGGAGGATGCCGGGCACCGGGGCTTCGTGCTTTGGGGCTGGCAACCCGGCGGCGGGCGGGAACCCGCCCCCTACAGCCTGCAGCAACATGTGAACGACGTGCTGGCATGGGGCGCGGCGGGACAGCCCTGCCCGGACGGGACAACAGGACAGGATGCATCGCAATGACCCGAAGACAAAGACAGTTCCAAGCCGGTGCCCTTCTGCTGTTCGCGGCAGCGGCGGGCTATCTTCTGCTCCTCCTCATGGCTTTTTCCGGCTGGGCGATCTTCGCGATTGCTATGTCAGCCGCGCATTTCGCGCTGGGCCTTGGCGTCATGCGCGGCTGGCGCATCGCGGGCTATGGCGCTTTCGTGATCGCGCTGCTGGGCGCGGTGGTGACTTTCGGCGCGGCCCTGCCCGAAAGCGGGCTGCTGCGCCTTCTGTTCTGGATATTGCTGGGGGTCGAGGTCGTCACCGCGGCGCTGCTGCTGGGTCTGCTGTGGAACAACCCCCGGGCCGATTCAGTCTGAGCCATGTTTCAGCGCTACGCGGTCTATTTTACACCTGACGGCGAACTGGGCGCGGCGGGTGCCGCATGGCTTGGCCGGGACATTTTCAAAGGTGAGCCTGTCGCGCAGCCGGACCTTGACGGTCTCGACCTTCCTCGGCTGACGGAAAGACCCCGCCGCTACGGCTTCCACGCAACCATCGTGCCGCCGTTCCGGTTGCACCCCGATACGAGCGAAGCCGATTTGGGCCGCGCACTGGACGACCTGCGGGGCGAACTCAGTGCGATGCCACTATCCGGGCTACAAGTAACCTCTCTGGGGCGGTTTCTCGCACTCACCCTGCCGCGTGACGCGGCAACCACACCCAATGCATTGGCTGCCCGCGCGGTGGAGGCGTTTCACCCCCTGCGCACCCCGCTCGATCAGGCAGAGATCGACCGCCGCATGCGGCCCCATCTGACCAAGCGACAAGCCGCGAATCTGCGCCACTACGGCTACCCCCACGTGATGGAGGATTTCCGTTTCCACATGACCCTGACCGACCGCTTGGACGAGCCCCGGATCGCGACCCGCGCCGCGGAAAGCTGGTTCGGAGGGGTTCTTGCCACCCCCCTTCAGCTTTCGCATCTATCGTTAGTGGGGGAGGATACCGAGGGTCTCTTCCGCGTGCTGCAACAGGTCCCGTTGAGGGGATGACGCCGGCAGGCGGTGCAAGGTGGGATGGAGGAGATGGTGCTGTGAGAGAGGATTGAACTCTCGACCTCACCCTTACCAAGGGTGTGCTCTACCACTGAGCTACCACAGCATCGTGGGCGGCTGATTAGACGCATTCGGCTATCGGCGCAACCCTTATCTGGACGCCTGTCGCGGCCTGCGCTAGACAATTCCCATGGCAGAGGATACGGCCCCCAGAAAGACCCCGCGAAAGCCTTCGGCCCGCGAAGATCGGCTGAAGGCGGCGCTGAAGGCGAACATGGCGCGGCGCAAGGCACAGGCGCGCAAACGGGCCGCCCAGGACGATGGCGCGGGGGCATCCGGGCCGCAGCAGACAGGCACCGGTCCAGAGGACCGAAAACAGGAAGACTGAACGCGATGGATTCTATTCTGGTCAGGGGCAATGGCGCCCTTTCGGGCGAAATTCCCATTGCCGGTGCCAAAAACGCCTGCCTCGCGCTGATGCCGGCCACATTACTCAGTGAAGAGCCGCTGACGCTGACCAATGCGCCCCGTCTCAGCGACATTCGTACCATGACGGAACTGCTCTCATCGCTCGGGGCGGAGGTCACCTCGCTGCAAGATGGCAAGGTGCTGGCCATGGCGAGCCACGGGCCCATCAATACCCGTGCCGAATATGACATCGTGCGCAAGATGCGGGCCTCCAACCTCGTTCTGGGCCCGCTCCTTGCCCGCGAAGGCCATGCCGAGGTTTCGCTGCCCGGCGGCTGCGCCATCGGCGCGCGGCCCATGGACATCCATACCAACGGGCTGGAAGCGATGGGTGCGGAGATCGAACTGCGCGATGGTTATCTGCATGCCAAGGCCAAGGGCGGCAAGCTGAAAGGCGCGGTCATAGATTTCCCCTTCGCCTCGGTGGGTGCGACAGAGAATATCCTGATGGCCGCCACGCTGGCCCAAGGCACCACCGTGATCAACAACGCCGCGCGTGAGCCTGAAATCGTCGATCTCGCAAATTGTCTGCGGGCCATGGGGGCGCAGATTGAGGGCGACGGCAGCTCTTCGATCACCATCGAAGGGGTGGACCGGCTGCACGGGGCTACCCACCGCGTCGTTTCGGATCGGATAGAACTGGGGACGTATATGCTGGCCCCCGCCATCTGCGGCGGAGAGGTGGAATTGCTGGGCGGGCGGATCGATCTGCTGCAGGCCTTCTGCGAAAAGCTGGACGCGGCCGGGATCGAGGTTTCCGAAACCGACCGCGGTCTGAAAGTGGCGCGGCGCAATGGCCGCATTTCCGCGATCGATGTCACCACAGCGCCTTTTCCCGGGTTCCCGACGGATTTGCAGGCACAGATGATGGCGCTTCTCTGCACCGCGGAGGGCACATCGAAGCTCGAAGAAAAGATCTTCGAAAATCGCTTCATGCATGCGCCGGAACTGATCCGCATGGGCGCGCGTATCGACGTGCACGGGGGCCATGCCACGGTGCGTGGGGTCGAAAAGCTTCGCGGTGCCCCCGTCATGGCGACGGACCTGCGCGCCTCCGTTTCGCTCATCCTCGCCGGTCTGGCGGCGGAGGGTGAGACACGGGTCAGCCGGGTCTATCATCTGGACCGTGGATATGAACGCGTGGTCGACAAGCTTTCGGCAGTCGGCGCGCAGATTGAACGGATATCTGAAAGATGACCGAAGACGCACGTTTCGAAGACGGCCGTGAAGCGCCGGTAAACCTCGGCGCGCTCGATACGGAAGACCTCGCGGTGATTTCGGCGCTGGCACAGGACGCGGTTTTTCCCGCTTCCGAAATGCGCTGGCAGCGGCGCGAAGGCCGCTTTGCCGTCTTGCTCAACCGGGTCCGGTGGGAAGATTCGGGGCAGGGGCGGCATGCCCCCGAACGGGTGCAATCCCTGCTGGTCGCCGAAACCGTCCGCGGCGTCGCAAGCCAGGGCGTTCCCAAGGGCGATGCGGATGTCATCCTGTCCCTGCTCTCCGTCACCTTCGAGCCGACCGATGCGCCTTCGGGCCATCTTATCTTTACGCTGGCCGGGGACGGCGCAATCCGGGTTGAGGTCGAGGCGCTGGATGTCTCCCTCAAGGACGTTACCCGGCCCTACCTCGCGCCCTCGGGCAAAATGCCGCGGCATCAGGACTGACCTTTCTTCTCATGATCTGAAATACTTCCGCCGGAGGCATCCCGGCCTCTCCGACCGCGCCGCCCCGCGTTTCTGCCCGATACAGGATCGATCATGCCCCAGTTTCTGGATCACGCCCAAGCCGATTTCGAAACGGCGTTCACAGCCCTGCTGGGCGCCAAGCGCGAAGATGCGCCTGATGTGGATGAAGCCGTTGCGAAAATCATCGCCGATGTCCGTGCGCGGGGGGACGACGCGGTTGTCGAACTGACGAACCGGTTCGACCGTGTTTCGCTGGGCCCAAACGATCTGTGTGTCGGCGAAGAAGAGATCGAAGCGGCGATCAAGCACGTGCCCGCAGCCGAACGCGACGCATTGGAAAGCGCCGCGGCGCGTATCCGCGCCTATCACAGTCGTCAATTGCCCGAAGATGCCACCTGGACCGACGAGGCGGGCGCGACGCTGGGCTGGCGATGGACGCCGGTTTCCGCGGCGGGGCTTTACGTGCCGGGGGGGCTGGCATCCTATCCGTCCTCGGTTCTGATGAACGCGATACCGGCGAAGGTGGCCGGGGTGCCGCGCCTTGCCATGACGGTGCCCGCGCCGGACGGTGTACTCAACCCGCTTGTGCTCGCCGCCGCCCGGGCCGCCGGTGTCGATGAGGTTTACCGGGTCGGCGGCGCGCAGGCCATCGCGGCACTGGCCTATGGCACCGACACCATCGCCCCGGTGGACAAGATTACCGGCCCCGGCAACGCCTTTGTCGCGGCGGCCAAGCGCCGGGTCTTCGGCAAGGTGGGCATCGACATGATCGCCGGCCCGTCCGAGATTCTGGTCATCGCCGATGCGGATAACGACCCGGAATGGATCGCGCTCGACCTGCTGAGCCAGGCGGAGCATGACGAAAGCGCCCAATCGCTGCTGATCACCACCGACGCGGCCTTTGGACGCGCGGTGAGCGAGGCGGTGGACCGGCTCCTTGAAACGCTCGAAAGGCGCGCCATCGCCGGGGCGAGTTGGCGTGACTTCGGCGCGATTATCACCGTGCCGGACCTCGATGTCGCGGCGGAGCTGTCGAACCGTATCGCGCCAGAGCACCTCGAACTCTGCGTGGCCGATCCCGACGCGCTTTGCGCGCGGATCACCCATGCCGGTGCCATTTTCCTCGGGCAGTGGACGCCCGAGGCCATCGGCGACTACGTGGGCGGGCCGAACCACGTGCTGCCCACGGCGCGCTCCGCCCGGTTCTCCTCCGGTCTTTCGGTGCTCGATTTCATGAAGCGGACGACGATTGCCCAGATGACGCCCGAAGCCCTGCGCGCAATCGGCCCCGCCGCCGAAACGCTGGCCGCTTCGGAAAGCCTTCAGGCGCACGGGCTTTCGGTGACTGCGCGCCTGCGCAAGCTCAACGATTAGTGCACACCACGTTATCGCGCTGCGCGATTGCCTGCGGGCGGGGGAGGCACTAGGTAGGGCCTGTCCGAACCAAGCGAGTCCCTGCCATGTCGCGTATCAGCCATATCGTCATCGACGACGCGAACCTGCCGCCCCCCACTGCGGAGATCGAACAGGAGCGCAAGGTCGCCATGTACGATCTTCTCGAAGACAACTCCTTCGTCCTGCCCGAACGGGCGGAACGCCCGGTTCCCGAGGGGCCGTATCATCTGGGCCTGTCGATCCGTGACAAGCGGCTGGTTTTCGATGTGAATACCGAACAGGCCGAAAAGGCGGCGGAGTTCCATCTGTCTCTCGGGCCGTTCCGCCAGGTGGTGAAAGACTACTTCCAGATCTGCGAAAGCTATTTCGAAGCCGTGAAGAAACTGCCGCCTTCCCAGATCGAAACGATCGACATGGCCCGGCGCGGTATCCACAATGAAGGCAGCCGCGTCCTTCAGGAACGGCTCGAAGGCAAGGTCGAGATCGACGCCGACACCGCGCGGCGGCTCTTCACCCTGATCTGCGTTCTGCATTTCGGCGGCTGAATGGCAGAGGCGCTCCCCCAGTCGGTGCTGTTTTGCTGCGACCACAACGCGGTGCGCTCCCCCATGGCCGAGGGAATCATGAAGAAGTTCTACGGCACCGACACCTATGTGCAGTCCGTAGGCGTCCACAACGATCTGGAGATCGACGGCTTTTCCGTCGCAGTCTGTGCCGAACTGGATGTGGAGCTGTCGCGTCACCGTTCGCGCAGCTTCGACGAGATGGAGCAATGGGGCGACGATTTGTCGTCCTTCGACCTCGTCATCGCGCTATCGCCGGCAAGCCGCCACCGCGCG
Organism: Sulfitobacter sp. HI0040; assembly: GCF_001634885.1. Taxonomy (GTDB): domain Bacteria; phylum Pseudomonadota; class Alphaproteobacteria; order Rhodobacterales; family Rhodobacteraceae; genus Sulfitobacter. The sequence continues at coordinate 19,650 of NZ_LWEX01000019.1, forward strand.
CTGGAACTGACCCGCTATTTTCATCTGGATGTGGAATATTGGCCGATTCTGGATCCTACCGGGCTAGGGGAGGGGCGGGAGGCCAAACTTACCCAGTTCCGCGCCGCCCGCGACCAGATCACCCGCCACCTGATTGACCGCTTCGGCCCGCCGCCGGGCCGCTGACCTGAAGGGTGGAGGGCCCCGGGGAGGGGCCAGCCCAGTGCAGCCGAATACTGGCTCAGCGCGTCAGGTGTTGTCGCAGGCCGCTGCCGCATCCTGCCCAAAGGCTTTCCACGTCAGCCAGAAGCGTTCGTCCTTCGGCCGGCTCGACTGCCGTAATTCCTGCGCCTGATGCGGGTCCTTGAAGAATTTTGCGCCCCAGCGCTGATCGCTCCACGACATTGTCTGGTTCGCAATTGCCTGGATACAGCCGCAGCGCGCATAGGTCGCATTCTTGCGGTCTTGTGCCACGCAGGCCTTCTGGATCGGCCCTTCCGCGAACAGAACGGGTGCCGGCCTGTACGCGCCATTGCTGCTGGAATACCGGGTGCCCCCGCCACAGGCGGCGAGCGCTGTAAGCGCCATCAGCGCTACACATGTACGTAACATCTTTATGCCCCAATCACGATGGACCATGGGTTTGCCCCTTGGCGGTCCGGTTCTGCTCTGTCGGCAGTATGCCGTAAACCGGCGCGTCGCGCAATTCACGATTGCTTCGCTTAGCTGGGTCGGCGCCCCGGTGTGGCGCAGGCGGCCCGGCCCCCGGCGGCGCAGCGTTCCAGCTTGACCACTGCCCGATTCCGCCGCATATCCACGCCATGACAGAGCTTTCCCAAATTCGCAATTTCTCCATCGTGGCGCATATCGACCACGGGAAATCGACGCTCGCCGACCGGCTGATCCAGCTGACGGGCACGGTCGCCGAACGCGACATGAAAGAGCAATTGCTGGACGCGATGGATATCGAGCGGGAACGCGGCATCACCATCAAGGCCAATACGGTGCGCATCGACTATCCGGCCAAAGACGGCAAGACCTACGTCCTGAACCTGATCGACACGCCCGGCCACGTCGATTTCGGCTATGAGGTCAGCCGCTCCATGCAGGCGGTCGAGGGCTCGCTTCTGGTGGTCGATGCCAGCCAGGGGGTTGAGGCACAGACGCTGGCCAACGTCTATCAGGCGATCGACGCGGATCACGAAATCGTGCCGGTCCTCAACAAGGTGGATCTGCCTGCCGCCGATGTTGAGCGCGTGCGCGAACAGATCGAGGATGTGATCGGCATCGATGCGCAGGACGCGGTGGAAATCTCTGCCAAAACCGGCGTCGGTATTCCCGACGTGCTGGAAGCCATCGTACAACGCCTGCCCCCGCCGAAAGGGGGCGATGCCGAGGCACCGCTCAAAGCCATGCTGGTGGACAGCAAATACGACCAGTATCTCGGCGTGATCTGTATCGTGCGGATCATCGACGGCACCCTGAAAAAGGGCGACCGCATCCGCATGATCAAGACTGGCGGCACCTATGACGTGGACGATGTCGGCGTCTACCGCCCCGCGATGACTTCCGTGAAGGCGCTCGGACCGGGAGAGATCGGCTACCTCAACGCCTCGATCAAGCAGGTGCGCGACACCCGCGTCGGCGACACCATCACCCATGAAAAGCGCCCCACGCAAACCCCGCTGCCGGGCTTCAAACCCTCGCAGCCTGTGGTGTTCTGCGGCCTTTTCCCGGTGGACAGCGCCGAGTTCGAAGACCTGCGCGACGCCATCGAAAAACTCGCGCTGAACGACGCGAGCTTTTCCTACGAGATGGAAACATCAGCCGCGCTTGGCTTCGGCTTCCGCTGCGGTTTCCTCGGCCTGCTGCATCTTGAGGTGATCCGCGACCGGATCGAACGCGAATACGATATCGAACTGATCACCACCGCGCCTTCGGTCATCTATCACGTCCACATGAAGGACGGCGAGATGCGCGAATTACACAACCCCGCCGACATGCCGGACCTGACCTACGTCGACCACATGGAAGAGCCGCGCATCAAGGCCACGATCCTCGTGCCGGACGATTATCTCGGCGATGTGCTGAAGCTCTGCCAGGACCGCCGCGGCATCCAGCAGGACCTGACCTATGCCGGCAGCCGGGCGATGGTGGTCTATGACCTGCCGCTCAACGAGGTGGTATTCGATTTCTACGACAGGCTGAAGTCGGTCACCAAGGGCTATGCCAGCTTTGATTACCAGATGATCGGCTACCGGCAGGACAACCTCGTGAAAATGTCGATCCTCGTCAATGATGAGCCGGTGGACGCCCTGTCGACCATGGTCCATCGCGACCGGGCAGAGATGCGCGGCCGTGCGATGGTCGAAAAACTGAAGGACCTGATCCCCCGTCACATGTTCAAGATCCCGATTCAGGCGGCGATCGGCGGCAAGGTCATCGCGCGGGAGACGCTGTCGGCCATGCGCAAGGACGTGACGGCGAAATGCTACGGCGGCGACGCATCCCGTAAGCGCAAGCTTTTGGACAAGCAGAAGGCCGGCAAGAAGAAGATGCGCCAGTTCGGCAAGGTTGACATCCCGCAGGAAGCCTTCATTTCAGCGCTCAAGATGGACAGCTGATAGAAATCGACAGGGCGCGAACCGGCAGGCCCGCGCCCCGTCATATCGTTTTGCCCCGCTCAGCGGTTGGATTTGTCCTGTAGCTGATCGATCTTTTCCGATGCCGCCGCCTTGGTCAGGCTGTCATCGAATTCCTCGCCGGTCTCCTCACACAGGGTTTTAAGGTAGCTGGCCTGTGCGCCGGTCATCGGCTCATCGCCAGTTACCCAGTCTTCGGGGTCCTTTTCGGCGTTTCCAGTCGGGTTGCTCTTTGGATTGTCGGTCATTTTGTTCACCTCTTGTTCCAAAGGTTAACGCTGGCCCTGCCCCCGAAGTTCCCGCCTATGCAGCTGTCCGTTTAGTAATCAGCACATAGACGATGACCGCAGTGATCGCATAGACCGCGTTGACGATCAGAACCATCGTCCAGCCCGCCGGTACGGCGAAGATCGTCTTTGCAAGAATAGAGGGCACGATCGCGAGCGTCAGGAAACCGGTGAGCCAGGCCGCTGCACCCTCCATCCGGGCGAAAATTGGGATCAGCAGCAAAGCGACCAGTATCGCCACAGCCTCCCGCCCGAAGCTGAAGATAAGGTCGAGCAACGGTGCCCCCAGGGCGGCTGAAACAGCGATGGAGTTCGCGATAGTACCGGCGATGCCGGCAAGAATTGCGGCGATGATATTGCGTGAGTTAAACATGAAAATATCCTTTTGATAACGCCCCAAAACCTAGCGTTTTCAGCATATTTTCAATACCCTATTACGCACGGTAGAAAAAATAGCGCCCCCGCGCGATGTCGTCTGGCCCCGTCTCGAGGCTGAAGCCCTCGAGCCTCTGTTGCGTTACAATCAACCCGCCCGGAACCATCACGGATCTGATCGCCGGGCTGAGGCGCCGCGCCTCTGCATCGTCCACTTCGTCGACACCCACCCCGAAATCGTAATGCGCCAGTGCCAGACGCACCCCGCCCGAAACCATTCGCGCCAACATCGCTTCCGCTTCACCCTTTAGAAAATACTCATCGGGCGGAACAGATGAAGGATGGGCATTCATTTCGCGGTCGATCACCCAGATGAAGCGGTTCGGCAGCTTCTCCCGCAGGTGGTGATAGCTGCGGCCGTTGCCGAGGCCCAGTTCCAGCACGTCTCCCGGCAGATCGGCGATCACCTCCACCGCCCAGTTGAGCCCGCTGATTTGCGCGCCGATGCGGCGATACATGGATTCAAGGCGGCTCATGGCAAGGTCTCCCTCTCGCGGGACAGATCGCAGGGCAGGGCGCCCCCGTCCAGCATATGTTTCAGAAAGTCTTCGGCGAAGCGCCAGATCTCGCTGTCGTGCACGATATGATGGGTCAGCAGGCCGAAGGGTTCCGCCGGATCGGCGCGCCCCTGCCGCCGGTCCTGCAACTGGCGGACCGTTTGCGCGATCAGTGTCTCGGGCGCGATCAGGCCCCCGCCATTATGCCAGTCAATGGGATCGAGATGGGTGTTGATCTGTACCAGCCCCGGTGCGGCCAACCGCTGCGACCGGGGGGCGAAGGTCGACAGGCCGGTGAACCCCAGCGCAGGCAGCGCCTGCACCGTTTCAGGAGCCACGCGGTTCCATGGCGGCACGAAGATCGGCAAAAGCCGCTCGCCAAAGGAATTGCGCAGGATCTTCAGCCCTTCGCGCGCGCGCTCCGCACTGTCCGGGTGGGGCTCGCCGAATTCCGATTTCTTCTGACCCACCGGTGCCCGGTTCTCATGGGCGTAACCATGGACCAGCGGGATCGCATAGGGCCGCTGCGCGCAAAATCGGACGAGCGATGGCTCGAGCCGCGCGGGCACGACCGCAATATGCACTGGCACCCCCGTGCGCCGGGACATGCGCCCCAGTTTGCGCAGGCGGGGGCCCGAACGGGTGGCGTCGTCATCCCGCCACCAGATCGGCAGGGTGAGGCCTGCCGCGCGATAAGCGGTCAGTTCGGCGATGAGTGGCTGCCAGTCGGTTTTCATCGCTGCCCCTCTGCCAGCCGCGCAAGAAGGCGTGCCGTTTCGCTCGCCCCGTTCATTCCTGTTCGGCTGGGCGGGCGACGGGGGGCCTTTTGCAACTCATCGAGGCGGTTCAGGAGGGAGGCGGCGGAGAGTTCGGCGCTTCTGCAGGTCACGATCCCCGGCAGGCGTGAAAGCGCATTTGCGCGGAGTGTCTGTTCGACTTCACCCCCTTCGTCAAAAGGGACGAAGACAGCCGGGCAACCCGTCTGCAGAATATCCAGCGCGGTGTTGTATCCACAGAGCGAGATTGACGCTTCGGCCAGGCAAAGCAAATTGCGGAAGTCTGGCCGCGCCGGTTCTACCAGCGCATTTTCGGGCAGGTCTTTCAGCTTCGCGATAGTCTCAGTCGCCTGCGCCCCGCCGATCAGGATGCGCCAGCGTCGCTCTGGGTTTTGTCGGGCTGCGGCGAGGGCTGCCGCGAAAAGGGGGCCGCCCACCCCGACGCCGCCCCCGGCGCTGACGATCACCTCCCCCCGGCCTGTCGTGGTCTCGGGTACCGTCGGGGGCGCGGGAGCCACGAACCCGGTGTAATGAAGCCGATCGCGGATGACCTTCGTGACGGGCCAGCTTTGTTCCAGCTTCACTACGTCCGGGTCGGCGTGCACCAGCACCGCGTCGTAATGCGCCGCAACCATATCGCTGGCAAATCGCGCCTTGGCCTCTTTCGATGGCGGGGCGAGAATATCCCGCAGGGATACGGCGACGAAGGGCCGCCGGGGCAGACCCGCCGCCGCCTTCAGAAGCTGTGTGAACTCTGCTCGCAGAACCCGCCGCCCGAAGGGGAAAAGCTCCGTCAGCAGCACATCCGGCTCCTCCTGCCGTAGCAGCTTGGCGAGCAGATCGGCGCGGCTTACCATGTAATCCGCGCGCACCGGCTTGCCGTCGGCATCCAGCAGGCGTGCGAAATCCGTTCCGTCGGAGCGGACGGGGGGCAGCTGCGTCAGCGTGATCTCGCCCCTGTCCAGCAATGGGGCAGGGAGACCGCCGGAGACGATATGCACCTTTTGCCCCGCCTTCAGGATCGCTCGCCCCAGGGTCAGCGCCCGTGCCAGATGGCCGGAGCCCAGCAGATGGGTGGCAACGATCATCACCTTCATGATGCTTGCCTTTCCAGACGCGGGACCGCTTCTTCCAACTGCCAGTCCCCCTTGTGGATGCGCAGGATATAGAGCCTGTCCCGCTTGATGCGAAAGGGCGGTGGGCCGTCGAACTGCCAGGCGGTCGCGCAGGCCAGCAATACCCGCATCGTTCCGATGTGGCAGACAGCCAGCGTATCGCTTTTCAGGCTTTCCGCCCATGGAACAAGGCGATCACGCAGCGTGGCAGGGCTTTCCCCGCCGGGCGGTGTGAAATTCCACCCCCAGCTTTCCAGATCCCGGTAGCCGCTTTCCGGGTCGGCGCGCAGTGCGGTGCCTTGGCCGCCCTCCCACGCGCCCCAGTCCATTTCCAGAAGGGCCGGTTCGGTCCGGGGCGCGCGCGCCGTGAGGATTTCGGCAGTTCGCACTGCGCGCGACAGGGGGCTTGAGACAAGATCGGCCTCATCCCATGGAGCCGGTAAGCGGAGGCTCTTCAGGTGGGCTTCGGCTTCGGGGTCGAGCGGTATGTCCGTTCGCCCCTGAATCCGTCCCTCGCGGTTCCATGAGGTATGCCCGTGGCGGAGCAACGCGAGACGGATCATGGTGCCACCCCCGCCCGGTGCAATCCGTCAAGCAGGGTTCGGGCTGCGACCGGGCGCAGGTGATGCCGGGCAATATGGCGTGCAGCCTCTGTGCCCGCGTCATGCCGCGCCTTTGTATCACTCAGCAGGTGTCGCAGCCGTGCGGCAAGACCTGGGGCGCCAGCCTCCGGGCTGGGATAAGTTCCGGGGGCCAGCACGTCCCGTACGCCGGGCCTGTCCTGTGCGACGACCGGAAGACCCACCGCCTGCGCTTCCAGATAGACCATGCCGAAGGCTTCGTTCACGCCCGGCCAGATTAAAAGGGCGGCGTCCGAATAAGCCGCCTGCAAAGCCGTGCCGTCCAATGCGCCCAGAAACCGCACGGCATCCCCGAACGGGGCCATGAACCGTTCGACCTGCGGGCGGGCGGGGCCATCCCCCGCGATGTCCAGCCGCCAGCCCGGCTGCAGCTGCTGCAGCGCTGCGGCGATAAGGTCGTATGACGCCAGCTTGTCGCCCTGACGCATCATGCCCACCGCCAGCATCGGCCCGCTGAGCGCGGAGGGCCGGGGCAACTCATCCCGGTCGAGAAAGGGGTGCAGATGCAGGATATGCTGCTGTGGTGGGGCGTCGCGCAGCAGTGCTTCGGCGTCGCGGCGGGTGAAGTGGAAAATCGCCTGAGCACTGTCCGTGGCATCTTCGGCGCAGCGAGCAAATGCGGCCCAGGGGCCAGCGAGCCGTTTCCGCGCGCGTGTGGATTCGATCTGCACATAAGGAATACCGAGCGTGCGGGCCACGCCGGGGCCGAGCAGGTCCGGCGCCTTGTAGTAATTGTGGTAGGTCAGCCAGCCCTGCCACCCCGCTGCGCGCCCTGTCTTGATCAGGCGGGAGGCTTCCGTTTTCACGGTCTCCATGATCCGGGTCTGTTCGGCAGCGTCGCCCGCGCCATCCCGGCTGCGCAGGCGGCTGACCAGTTCCACCTCGACCCCGGCGTATTCGAGAGCGGAGAGAATTCCCCGCGCCATCGTCCTGTCGCCCGAGGGCATCGGGTCGTCCGGCGTTTTCATCGGCGCGTAGAATGCCAGCTTCATGCGGGCCGACGCGCCATCATTGCCCCCAGCCGTTCGCGCAGATGTGCAATGCCGGGCGCCATGACAAAGGAACGGGTCAGCCGCTCATGGGCGTTGGCCGCCAGTCTCGGCCCAAGCGCGGGATCGGCGGCGAAGGTCTCTATCGTCCTTGCCAGCGTATCCGGGCTGTCGGGTCGCAGCAGGCCGTGCACGCCATCCTCGATGAACTCGGGGATGGCGGAGACGGGTGTCGACAGGATCGGCAGCTTTTGGCTCGCGGCCTCCATCAGCACGTTGGGCAGGCCGTCCCTGTCGCCGTCTTCGGCAATGCGGGAGGGGAGGACGAAAAGATCGGCCTGCCGCATGGCGGCGATCACTTCGGGCTGGTCGCGGGGGCCGTGCCATTCGATCCGGTTCGCCACGCCCTTCAGACGGGCACGCTCTTTCAACGTTTCGTCCAAGGGGCCGCCGCCGATATGCACCCAGTGCCAGTCAAGGTCCGGGGAAAGCAGGGCGAAGGCATCGATCAGATTGTCGAAGCCTTTCTTTTCCACCAGCCGTCCGACGGACATCAGCCGCAGGGGGCTTCCTGCCCTGCGCGGCTTTCGTTCTGGCGGGGCGGGGAAGCGGGACAGGTCCAGCCCGTGGTAGACCAGATCGACCGGCGTACCGCCCGAAAGCCCGCGCAGGTGCCGGGCCCCGAAGGCGGTACAGGTGGCCCCGAAGACCGCGCCATGTTCTGCGGATGTGAGCTTTTCTCGCAACTCCCATTCCGGCGATGTCCAGATGTCCTTTGCATGGGCTGAAAAGGCCCAAGGCAGCCCCCGCAGGATCGCCGCATAGCGGGCGACGGATGCCGGCGTATGCAGGAAATGGGCATAGAGGCCCGCGATATCTTCGCCAAGCTCATGGGCGAGCACGCAGGCCTGACCGAAGCGGCGGCGGCGATTGGCCGTGTCGTCGCGGGCCAGATCGGCCTCGAATGCGACCCGGGCCGCGTCATGCCCGGGCAGGGCGGTCACCGCTTCGCGTGCTCTTGCCACGCGGTCCGGTTCATCGCGCAGATACTCCGGCAGATAGTTCACCCGCGCCTGCAACCTGTCGTGCAGGGGGTGCGTCTTGGTATCGGTCGGATGGCGCAGCGACCACAGATCGAGGGAGAGGCCAGCCTCTTCCAGCGCCAACAGTTCCTGCGCGATGAAGGTTTCGGACAGGCGCGGCCAGCCCTTTACTACCACGGCAAGGCGCGTCTTGTTCACGACAGGGTTCCGTTCATGAGCGCTTCGGCCCGCGCTGTGACCGCATCCAGCCCGTCGAGAAGCCCGTTTGCCCCCGCTTCGGAAGGCAGGCGCTGTTCCGGCAGGGCCCGTATGGCCGCGATCATCGAGGCTGGTGTAAGCCCGTCGCGGGTTTCGTCCAGCATCCGCACCAGACCCAGCTGCTCGGCCCGGCTCGCCCTTATCCATTGTTCCAGACGGGGCACGGTACGCGGGACGATCACCGCACGCTTGTCGAAGGAAAGCACCTCGCAGAAGGTGTTGTACCCTCCCATGCAAACGACACCCTCCGCCCCGGCGAACAGTGCTTCCATGCGGCTGTCGAACCCGACGGAGCGGACGCGCCCGCCGAGCCTGTCCACGCGTGCATCGAATTCCTCTCTCACCTCGCCTGACAGGAATGGGCCGTAGACGAGCAGCGCATCGGGCGACAGGGTCAGGTCCTGTTCATAGGCGTCAAGCACGAGCGACACCATCGCGGCACCATCACCGCCGCCCCCGGGGGTCACGAGGACATAGGGGCTGTCGGGCACTTCGCCTGTGTCGACCTCTTGCCGGCGCAGGTAGCCCGTCCAATGCATCCGCGCCCGCGTCTCGGGGGCCAACGGCAGGCCTTCGGTCGGGTCATGCACGTCCCGTACGCCATAGACCCAAAGTTCATCGTAAAGTTTGTCGGCTGCCGTCACCGCCCCTTTGCGGTGCCATTCCGCGGCCAGAACCTCCGGCTCATCCAGCACGTCCCGTAGGCCCAGCACCGTCCGTGTCCGCCCGCGGATGCGCAGCCATTCCAGCGTGGGGAGCAACTCCCCCCGAAAGCCGGTGGGTTCCTTGTCGACGATCAGCAGATCGGGTTCGTATTGTTCGATAGCGGTCTGGATCAGCCCCGCCCGCAGCGATGTGGTATCGTCGATATCAAGGCCGAGCGTCTGGCTGACATAGCTGCCATCGGTCAGTTTCGTGACGCCCGGAAGGCGGATGTGATCGACGCGCTCGGGAAAGGTGAACCGCCCGGCCACCGGGGAGCCCGTCAGGATGATAGCGGATGTCGTGTCATCCTGCGCGGTCAGAGCCGTGGCGAGGGTGCGGGACCGGCGCAGATGCCCAAGACCGAACGTATCGTGGCTGTAGAACATGACCCTGCGGCGTGCCGAGCCGTCCGTTCCCTGCCTCGACCCCCATCGTCCCATCTGCCGGTCCTTTTCGTGCAACTATGTGGTGTTTGGCCGGGGCCGGCGCGCGGGATTTTTCCCGTTGATTTCTGTTTAATGGGTTCGGGCCCTCGGGGCAAACCTCCAATCGCCGGGTGCGGGAAAACAGGCTCCAATTGCAATGTGGCAGGGGGTGACTTAGCCTGACGCAACATTTTGTAGCGGGGCCTCATGCGCATCATCTATTTTCTTTGCGTAGCAGTCGCCCTTTTTCTGGGTCTTTCGGTGCAGTCGGCCAAGGCGCAGGGGCTGACCGCACTGCTGCCGGGGGCCTCGACTTCGACGGAAGAAACCGCTGATGCACCCCCCCCCGCCACCATAGAAGAAGTCATGCGCGAAGCTGCCCGCAACGGGATCGGCATTCTGGTCATCGATGCCGAGGGCAACCTGCGGCCCCCCGCCACCCCGCCCGAGGGGGCGGTGCCGCTGGATGAGGTGGTACAGGAACACTCCGCCCTCATGAACCTGCAGGACAGGGCGACCCGGTTCCGGGCGGCCCTGTTGGAGCGGCTGGTGGACCTGCCCAACGCTTTCAACGAAGTGCTCTATATCCTGCGTGCCGCATCGCCTGATGGCACGCTCTGGGTTTTCGCCAAGACATTGCTCCTGAGCCTGTTGATGCTTTCCATCGGGGTGATCGCGGAACGGGAGATCTTTGCCAAGCGCATTGCGCGCAAACGTGTGCTCGCCCGGGTGAAAGAGAATCCGCAGGGTTATTCGGAGAAAATGCCCTTTCTGCTTTACCGGTTCATGCTCAGTGTTGTGGGGATCATCGTTTCCATGGTTGTGGCCTATATCGTCGGCTACAGCATTTTCGGCACGCTCGAGGATACGGCGATCCAGTTCACCGTCACGCTGATCAACATCGGCTATTTCATCTGCCGCTTCGTCGCGAGCCTGTGGCGCATGATCCTGTCGCCCTACCTGTCGCAATACCGGATCCCGGCGCTCAGTGACCGCGACGCGACGCGACTGCACCGGTGGCTTTGGATGCTGGCCACCTTCGACGTCTGCGCGATCCTGTTCGGGATCTGGATCGGTGAGCTGGGCCTGAACTACGATGTCTACGCCTTCCTCGCCTCCATGCTGTCGGCGGGGATCGTGCTGATGAACATCTTGCTGGTACTGGTCAACCGCCGGGCAATTTCGGGGGCCTTGCAGAACGGTAGGCCAATGGAAGAGTGCAGCCTGGTGACCCGGACGCTGGTGCGCATCTGGGCGCCGACGGTGATCATCTACGTCCTGTTCGCGTGGGTGGAGCTGACCTACGACCTGGTGCTGGCGAACCCCAGTTCCATACCGCTCATCGCCGGGGCCTATGGCATCCTTGTTTCGATCATCGTCGTCTACGGCGGCATTAGCTATGTGATCGAACGGTATTTTTCCCGCGCCCGGACGCTGCGGCGGCTCAATGCGCAGCGCGAAGAGGCGCTGGCCCGCAAGGCTGAAGAGCAAGGCCTTGCCGACGCTGCATCGGGTCCCCCGCCCGAAGGAGCGGCGCCCGACCCGCAGGCGGCCCGCCTGTCACAGGGCCAGCGACATTCCCTGAACAGTTTCGAGGCGCTGGCCCGGCGGGTGGCCGGTATCCTTGCCTTTGTCGCGGGGGCCTATGCCTTCTTCTATATCTGGGACAACGAAAGCGCCCGCATGGCCGAAAGCTACGCGGACCGGCTGCTCGATATCCTCGTGATCGTGTTCATCGGCTACGTTGTCTACCATGCTTTCCGCATCTGGATCGACAGCAAGATCGAGGAAGAGATCGGCGACCTTGAGGAACCGGAGCCGGGGGACGAGGGGGGCGGCTCCTCCGCGACCCGTCTGGCGACATTGCTGCCGTTGTTTCGCAACGTGGTGCTGATCGTGGTGGTGGTGACCATCCTGCTCATCGTGCTGATGGAAATCGGGGTCAATGTGGGCCCGCTCTTCGCCGGGGCAGGTATCGTGGGCATCGCCATCGGCTTTGGCAGCCAAGCACTCGTGCGCGACATCTTCGCCGGTGCGTTCTTTCTGTTCGACGATGCTTTCCGCAAGGGCGAATACCTCGATGTGGGCGGGGTGAAGGGAACGGTGGAAAAGATCTCCGTCCGGTCTTTCCAGTTGCGTCACCATCTGGGCTATCTGCACACGATTCCGTTTGGTGAACTGCAGGTTATGACCAACTTTTCACGCGACTGGGTCATGATGAAGCTGCCCCTGCGCGTCACCTATGACACCGACGTTGAAAAGGTGCGCAAGCTGATCAAGAAGCTCGGGCAGGAATTGCTGGACGATCCGGTGATCGGAGAGAATTTCATCCAGCCGCTCAAGTCACAGGGTGTGATCGAAATGCAGGACAGCGCCATGATCATCCGTGTAAAGTTCATGACCAAACCCGGCGATCAATGGCTGGTGCGCAAGCGTGTATACGAAGAGATCCGCGCCCTGTTCGAGCGCGAGGGCATCCGTTTCGCGCATCGCGAAGTCACGGTGCGGCTGGCGGACGGCAAACTGGAAGAGCTGAGCGAAGAGCAAAAGCGCGCGGTGACGGCTGCGGCGCAGGCATCATTTGAACAGGAGGAAGCGGAAGAGCCGGAAGGCCCGGTGGGGGATGACCGCTGACGCGGTTGAAGGGCGGGGGGGCAGAGCTATCTGCGGAGCAGGTTATTTCACAGCAAGGAGACAGTCGCATGTCTATTTCCCGCCGCCAGTTCTTCGTCACCTCCGCCGCCGCCGGTGGCGTCGTGACGCTTCTGCCTTATGCAGCCCTTGCCGCCGCACATACCGGCAACACGTTCGAGACCGATGCCGGCGAGGTCACGGTTCATCCCGTCGATCATGCGTCTTTCGTGATGGAAACTCCGAAGGGCACGATCCATGTGGACCCGGTGGGCGACGCGGAAAACTACGCCGATTTTCCGAAACCCGATCTGATCCTGATCACCCACGAGCACGGCGATCACTACAATGCCGATACGCTGAACGCGCTGATCGGAGAGGATACGCAGCTTCTGACCAACCCGGCGGTCTTTGCCATGCTGCCCGAAGACCTGAAGGCCAAGGCCACAGAGGTCGCCAACGGCGGTACCCATACATGGAACGATCTGATGATCGAGGCGATCCCAGCCTACAACATCACCGAAGACCGCAAGAAGTTTCACCCCGAAGGCCGGGACAACGGATACGTGCTGAATTTCGAGGGCTTCCGGGTCTATGTGTCGGGCGATACCGAAGACACGCCCGAAATGCGCGACCTCAGCAATATCGACCTTGCCTTCGTCTGCATGAACCTGCCGTTCACCATGGATGCCCGGGCGGCGGCTTCCGCAGTGGCGGAGTTCAAACCTACTTACGTCTACCCCTACCATTATCGCGGTCGCGACGGCGGCACCCAGAACCCCGAAGAGTTCGCCAAGATGGTCGGCACGGATGTCGAGGTGAAATTTGGCGATTGGTACGACGAATGAGGTAGGGCAGGGGGGCTGCCCCCACCGGGATTTTAACCCATTTGGAACCCGAACTGCGCTCTTTCAGGACTTATAGGGGTCGAGCGAGCTGCGAAGACCATCGCCTAGGAAATTGAAGGCGAGGACCACGACGATGATGGGGAGCATCGGAATGGCTGTCCACCAGTAGATCTCGATACTTGCGAGGTTCTGCGCGTCGTTCAGCATCACGCCCCAGCTGACCGCGGGGGCCCGCAGGCCGAGGCCCAGGAAAGATAGCGCCGTTTCGCCGAGGATCATCGCGGGGATCGACAATGTGGCACTGGCGATCAGGTGCGACATGAAGTTGGGCAGCATGTGTCGGCGGATCACCCGGCCCGGGCGCGCGCCCATCATTTCCGCGGCGCGCACGTATTCCTCCTCTCGCAGGCTCAGGAACTTGGCACGTACCGCGCGGGCCAGGCCCGGCCAATCGAGCACGCCGAGGATCACGGATATGATGAAAAAGACCGCGACCGGCCCCCAGTTTGACGGGACCGCCGCCGAAAGGGCCAGCCACAGGGGGAGTTCGGGCAGCGAGCGCAGGATTTCGATGGCGCGGTTCACGATCCAGTCCGTCTTGCCGCCGAAATAGCCGGCGATCGCGCCGAAGAAGATCCCGAGTGCGAAAGAGACGGTGATACCGATGATCCCCACCGTCAGCGACAGTTGCGCGCCGTAGAGTATGCGGCTGAAGACATCGCGGCCCAACCTGTCCGACCCCCAGAGGAACACGGTCGCGCCCTCTGGCGCGCAAAACAGGTGGGTGGTGCTGGGTAGAAGTCCGAAGAGCCGGTATTCGGCCCCTTCGCAGAAGAATTCCAGCGGCAGCGGTCGGCTCTCGTCTGTTTCATAGACCCAGCGATAGTTGACCAGGTCCGCGGTGCCGATGGTGGGGTAGACATGCGGTCCGACGAACTCGCCGTCGTGCCAGAACTCGATCGATTGCGGCGGTGCATAGAGGTGGTCGGCATTGCGCTCGTTCGCACCGTAGGGTGCGATGAAACCGGCAATGGGGAGCATGAGGTAACACAAAAGCAGGAACGCGCCGGAAAGGAGCGCCAGCCGGTGGCGGCGAAACTTCCGCCACATCAGCCGGGTCACGGAGGCATCGAGCCGTGGATCGGGCGGGGCGGCGGCGTCGGGCGTATCGGTCCATGGTGTCGTATCGACGAAGCGGTTCGAGGGCTGCGTGCTCATCCCGCGCGGTCTCCGTAACGGATGCGCGGGTCGAGCAATACCAGCAGCAGGTCGGAGATCATCGTGCCGATCAGCGTGAGAAGCGCGACGAACATCAGCACAAAGGCGGCGAGGAACTGATCCTGCGATTTGAGCGCCGCGAGCAGATAGGGCCCGATGGTCTGGAGGCCCAGCACGACCGAGACAAGAACGGAGCCCGACACCATGGCGGGAAGCAGGTTCCCGATATCGGCGACGAAAGGGTTGAACGCCATCCGCAGGGGATATTTCGTCAACATTCGGGCGGGTGACATACCTTTTGCCAGCGCGGTTTCCACATAGGGTTTGCCCAGTTCATCGAGCATGTTCGCGCGCAGACGCTGCATCATGGCGGCGGAACCCGCCGTGCCGATGACGAAGGTGGGCACGATAAGATGCAGCAGGATCGACCGGACCTTTCCCCACGACATCGGCTCCCCTTCGTAGTGGGGGGCCATCAGCCCGCCGATGGGCAGGTCGAAGTATTTGTGCCCGTAGTAAAACAGGATCAGCGCCAGCAGGAAGTTCGGGGTCGCAAGACCGAGGTATCCGACGAAACCGGCAGTATAATCGACCCAGCTTTCGGATCTTGCCGCAGCCAGCACGCCAAGCGGCAGGGCCACGGCATAGACGAAGAGGACCGCCGCCAGATTGACAAGTACGGTAAGCCAAAGGGCATCGCCCACGATTTCGCCAACGGGCCGGTCGAATTCGAATGACCAGCCGAAGTTCCCCTGAAGCAGCCCTGAAAACCCCTGCGGCCCCGGGGCGAAGCCGACCCATATGAGGTATTGGCGCCAGATCGGCTGATCCAGCGCATATTCGTGGCGCAGGAATTCGGCCTTGGCCACGCCCTCGGCCTGCCCGGTGGCGCGCAGTTCGGCGATCTGGTTCGACAGGTAATCGCCGGGGGGCAGGTTGATGATGACGAAGACCAGAACCGAGACCACGCAAAGCGTCAGCAGCATGGTGACGAACCGGTAGGCTGCATATCTG
>NZ_LWEX01000020.1 GCF_001634885.1 Sulfitobacter sp. HI0040
CACGGGCCGAGCTTTGCTCGACGATCAATAGTGTCAGACCTTTCAGCGCCTGAAGCTCCAGCAGCGTGTCATAAACCTGATCGACAATCTTGGGCGCCAGACCCAAGGAAGGTTCGTCAATCATCATCAGTTTGGGGTTGGTCATCAGGGCGCGGCCGATCACCAGCATTTGCTGCTGACCGCCAGACAAGGCCCCTGCATTTGCGTGACGCCGCTCGCCCAGAATGGGGAAGGCGTTGTAAATTTCCCAAAGGTCTTCGGCCACGGCGGAACGATCCCGCCGGATACCGGTTCCGATCATCAGGTTTTCCTCGATGGTCAGCTGTCCGAAAACCTCGCGGCCTTCGGGCACCATCGACAGGCCCTTGCGTGCGATGGATTCGGGGCTGGCACCATTCAGGATGTCGCCATCCATTTCGATCCGGCCATGGGCAGTCGGGGCAACTCCGGCAATGGCCTTAAGCAACGAGGATTTCCCCGCCCCGTTCGGGCCGGAAATAAACACTCGTGCGCCTTCCTCGACCGCGAATGACAAGTCGTCCAGCGCGGTCAGCTTGCCATAGCGTACCGTCAGATCGTTGATAGCTAGCTTGGTCATTACGCTGCCTCCTCGTGGCTGGCCCCGAGATAGGCATCACGCACCGCCTGAGAGGCGAGGATCGTCGCGCGGTCGCCCTGTTCGATGATCTGGCCCGCGTCCAGAACGTACACCTGTTCGCAAACACCCAGCACCAGACCGACATTGTGTTCGATCAAAAGCACCCCGATGCCCAGTTCCGATGCAATCCGCGCAATCAGTTGCGACAGCTCTTCGGCTTCGATTTCAGACATTCCTGCGGCGGGTTCATCCAGCAGCAGGAAATCAGGCCTGTACATCAGCGCCCGTGCGATCCCGACACGACGTTCATCCGTGTAAGGCAGGCCAGAGGCAGGTAGATCGGACAGATGACGGATATCCATCCAGTCCAGAACACTGCGGGCCTCTTCCTCGGCGGCGCGGCGGCTGTGACCAAGACCAGTCCCGGTCACAGCAAGGTTATCCAGAACGTCCAGACCGGTGAACAACCGACCGGCCTGAAACGTCCGTGCAATCCCGAGGCGGCGCAGCGCAAAGGGGGAGTGCGCCCCTACCGCCTCTGTCCCGAGCAGAACTTCCCCTGATGAGGGAGACTGGAAGCCCGTCAGGACATTGACCAGCGTGGTCTTGCCGGCACCGTTTGGCCCGATCAACCCGACGACAGACCCCGCGGACAACGACATCGAGACATCCGTCAGGGCGTTGAACCCACCGAAGGTGACAGACACGCCCCGGGTTTCCAGCTTGGCATTATCGGAAAACGATACCGGCATCGCGATCACGCCTCGGCCAATTCTTTTGCGGGTTTTGCAGTGCGGGTGTCACGTTCCGGGTCATAGGTGACCACGTAGACACCGCTTTCGTGCAGGTCAGCCGTCCAACCGGGTTCGATCACAAGGGTCGTGGTGACTTCCTCAATCACGGCAGGGCCATGTAGCACATCCCCTGCACCCAGTTTCGCCCCCTCGTAGACATTGGTTTCAACCGTCGCCCCGGAGGCATCGAACACCATCGGGCGGGTCCCCTTGAGCGCCTTGTCCGATCCCTGTCCTGCAGGAATACGCATCTGGGCGGGTTTTTCCACGTGACCGCAAATCGTGCTTTCGACGTTCACAACCTCGATCGCGCTGGCAGGTTCGTCATAGGTGTAAAGCTCTTTGTGACGTGCATGGAACGCGGCCTTGAGCTTTTCCAGCGACTCTTCGGTGATCTGGAACGGGTCGACCTCGACCGTGCACTCGTGCACCTGACCGACATAGCGCATGTCCAGCGACCGGCGGATCGAAATGCGGTCACGCGTGAAATCATCCGCTTCCAGATCGGATACGCCACGCGCCTCTAGCCCGTTGAACAGATCGTCCAGTTTCGCGGCCGCATCAGCCCCTTCCAGACGCACCGGCGCGGGCGCCATGTAGTTGTACTTCACGTCCGAAATGATCTGACCATAGGCACACAGACCCGAGGCCAGTTTCGAAATCAGAACCTTCTTGATCCCGATCTCGCGCGCCAATGCGGTGATGTGCGAACCGGTGGCGCCACCTGCGCCCATAAGCACGAAATCGCGCGGATCATAGCCCCGTTCCACGGACACGCGGCGGATACCGTTGACCATGTTGTTGTTGACGATGGTGAACATGCCATAGGCGGCTTTTTCCACCGAGATCCCCAGCGGATCGGCCAGTTTCGCCTTGATCGCGTCGCGGGCCTTGGCCACATCCAGCGGCAGGCGCCCACCTACCAGACCGTCGCCATTCAGATAGCCAAGGGTCAGGTTTGCATCCGTCGTAGTGGGGTTTTCGCCACCTTGGCCATAACAGGCCGGCCCCGGTTCGGATCCCGCCGATTGCGGCCCCATTTGCAACAGCCCCATTTCGTCGATCCATCCGATCGAACCGCCGCCAGCACCCAGCGTTTCCACCTGAATCATGGGGATACCGATGCGATACCGCAGGAAGTCGATGTTCTTGCTGACATTGGCCTGACCGTCCTTGGTCAGGGTGATGTCGAAGGACGTGCCCCCCATATCGACCGTGATCAGGTTTTTCTCGCCCCATGGCTCGGCCACGTTCAGCGCCGCTTGCGGGGCAGATGCCGGACCCGAGTTGATCGCATAGACCGATTGGTCGGTCACGATTTCACCGCGTGCCAGCCCGCCGTTGGACTGGAAATAGCGCACGGGGTTCTTGGCGCCTAGCGAGGCAAAGTAGGCATCCACCGCGCTGACATAGCGTTGCAGGATCGGCGCCAGATAGGCGTTTACGATCGCGGTCGAGGTTCGGGTGTATTCACGCACCTGCGGATACAGTTGGGCCCCGATCGTCAGATGCACATCCGGCATCATTTCCCGCACGATCTCGGCTGCGCGCATCTCGTGTTCGGGGTGCAAAACGGACCAAACAAACGAAATCGCAACAGATTCCACCTTTTCGCGGATGAAGTGGCGGCAGGCCTCACGCACCTGTTCCTCGTCCAGCGCAGTGCGCACTGTGCCATCCGACAATACCCGTTCAGACACGCCCCGCCGCAGATAACGCGGCACCAGCATGGTCGCGGGCGGATAGTCGGGGTCATAACGATACCCGTCTTCCTTGTGGCCCAGACGGATTTCGATGCTGTCCTCGTGGCCCGAGGAGGCAATCAGACCGGTCCGCGCCCCGTTGTGGGTGATCAGTGCATTCAGGCCCACGGTGGTGCCGTTGATGCAAAGGTCGGTATTCGAAACGATTTCCTGCGGGGTGATACCGGTTTCTTCCTCGATCAGCGCCAGACCGTTGCGGATGGCTTGGGTCGGATCGGACGGGGTGGACAGAGCCTTGAAAATCCGGACCTGACCAGTTGCGTCGGCCAGAACGACGTCGGTGAAAGTGCCGCCTGCATCAATGCCAAGACGATATTTGGTTTGCATGGTATTTCTCCTTGATCGGATCTCAGGCGCTGGCGCGCAAACGGGCGGTTTCGGCCTCGTCGATTTGCAGGGATTCCGCGTCGGCAAAGACGACGCCGTATTCGATGCGGGCGGCCTCGATGCTGACCAGACCGTTGCGCACGTCCTCGACCACATGGGCAGGGCTGCGTTCAAAGGCAGGGCCAAATCCGCCGCCGCCAGGGTTGATATTCGCCGCGCGTTCACCCGGATTGATGGTTTCGATCACGTTGTCGGTGATAACTTCGGTCTTGCCGTTACGGGTGATTTCCAGACGACCGACCTTTTTCTCGATCAACTTGGATTCCGCGCCCGCCGCGCCCATCGCGGGGATGCGACGCCCTTCGCCAAAGGTGACCAGCGTCATAGGCTTGTCCAACGGCTCGACTTCCCAGCAAGCACCGGACCCGCCGCGGAATTTGCCCGCTCCGCCCGAATCCTCGATCATCGAATAGCGGTGGATGATGATCGGATAGCTGTGTTCCAGCATCTCGATATCGCCCGAGGTCAGGGCCCCGAAACAGCACAGCGGTCCGCGCACGTGCCAGCCGTCCTGCGTGGCCGTAGCCCCTGCCCCCGAAATGACCGAGGCCAGAACCATGGTCACGTATTCTTCGTCGTGACGGTCGTCCCAACCGGCGATGTTACAGCCGTTGGCATGTCCCCAACTGGCCGAAACCTTGTCCGGTGCGGCCTGTTCGAATGCCAGACGAACAGCATCGGTCAGGGTTTCCATCGGCGTGGTGGTACAGTTCATGTGCGGTGCGGGGGATTTCGCGTTACACAGCGTCCCTTTGGGCCCCATGTTCACCGTCACGTTGCGATACAGCCCCTCGTTATAGGGTGGCGGCAATTGCGCAAACATCATCAGGCCGAGGTAAACACCCGAGTAGCTGTTGCCCTCGTAGGAGTTGATGAAATACGGGATCTGTGGCGGGCTTGCGATCTCGATATGGCAGGTTTCGCCCTTGATCGTGACGGTCGCGGTGATGTCGAAATCACCGAATCCGTGGCCCGCATCCTCAAGAACGGCCGTTCCGGTATAGGTGCCATCCGGAACCTGCGAAATCAGTTTGTCCATGTGCTTGTTGGCCATGCTCAACAGCACTTCGATGCAATCCTGAACGGTATCCTTGCCGTATTTGTCCATCAGCGCGACCAGATTGCGGGCGCCGACCTGACAGGCGCCGATCAGGGCGTTGAAATCCCCCTCTTGGTCGCGGCGCGCGCGCATGTTGGTCAGCAGCATGTTCAGCACGTCGTGACGCGGCTTGCCCTTGTCCCAGATTTTCACGGGGGGAATGCGCAGACCTTCGGCAAAAATCTCTTTGGCTTCGGGGTTATAACCTGCGGGCACCGGACCACCAATGTCGGTCAGGTGGCCCTTGCACACGGTCCAGAACACCAGCTCGCCCTGATAGAAAACGGGGTAGTACATGCAGGTATCAATGATGTGGCTACCCGCATAATCGGGGTCGTTATGCAGGATCAGATCGCCTTCGTTGATGTCGCCTTCAAAGAAACCAGCGACGGCCTTCATCGCCGGAATAAGCGAACCAAGGTGGATCGGAATATCCTGCCCTTGCAGGATCATTTCCGGCGTGTGGTTGAACAGGGCCGTGGAATAGTCATGCGCCAGATTGAACACGGAACTGCGCGCGGTTTTTTCCAGAGCCAGCGTCATTTCGCGCTGCGTGGTTTCCAGAACACCACGCACCACGGACAGCGTGATGGGGTCGACGGTAGGTGTAGCCATAAGGTCCTCCGAGGCTGTTACACACCGTCCGGACAAAGCTGTAGAGGCCCCGGAATCCGGGGGAATCTCCCTGTCAGCGCGCCGCCCGAAACGGCATTATCGTTGTTGTTGGATGCAGCCTGCCTGCGGAATCGCGCTTCGTCTTGACGATGGGTGCGCAATGATTTGCGAATCCGTGCACTTGGGCGTCAAAGCCCGTGAAAACGCTTGACACATGGGGTTTCGGCCCCTAGCCTTCCTTCCCTAGCCTTCCTTATAGTCAAGGCAAACAGGGGAGGTTGGTCATGACGTTGGAGCAATATTCTACGGACAACGCAGCAGCGCCACATCGTGCCGCAGCGTGGAGTTCGATCATTGCCGAAACCTATTTCCCTTTGCACTTGAGCTTCCGCTCGCCGGAAACGTTTCGGGGCCGGTTATCACGCCGCGAGATGGGGCAAATCTCGGTCTCTCGCCTGTCAACAGAACCCCTGCAGTTCGAGCGTCGTCCCCACCATATCAAGTCCGCCACGGAAGAAGAGTATCTGGTCACGATTCCCCTCAAGAGCCCCGTCGTGTTCCGGCAGCTGGGCAAAGAGGTCCGCTGCGATCCGGGCGGATTTATTCTGGAACGCGGCGACGAGCCCTACCGGTTTTCATATGAAAGCTGCGCCGATCTATATGTCATGAAGGTCGGGCGTCAGGCCCTTGCGGATCGTATCCATGATCCTGACCGCTTTTGCGCCAAGGTGCTGAACGGGTATTCCGGCATGGGGGCACTATTTTCGTCGATGGTACAAGGGGTACACGATCAGGAAATGTCGACAGATTACCGAAGCAGTTCGGTGCTGACACGGCATCTGCTGGAACTTCTGGCCCTATCGCTGGAAGAAGTCGGGGCCGAAGATCCCGGTGCGGGATCGTCGGTCCGGACAGCCCATTTACGGCGGGTCGAACAGGTCATTCGTGACAACCTGACGAACCCGAACCTGTCACCGGACATGATTGCCGACCTTTGCGGGATTTCAAAGCGGTACCTGCACGAGTTGTTCAAAGATGTGAATGGCACCGTATCCCAGCGTATCCGCGACCGTCGCTTGCTGGCGGCAAAGGACATGATGGAGGCCCAGCCGCAGAAATCCATTGCGGAAATCGCCTATTCTTTCGGATTTTCGGAACAGGCGCAGTTCTCACGCCTGTTCAAGGCAGCGTTCGGGGAAACCCCGTCAGGGTATCGCGCAACGCTTCGCCAAGGTTGAACGGGCAGCGGAACGCAAGGCTATTGCTGCCCTCGTAACATGGCGATGGCCAGCAGCAATCCATTCAAGCGCGCCTGCGCCCCGTCGGAACGGGAATTGAGCAGGATCGGAACCCTGCCCCCCAAAACAATTGATCCGGTCTGTGCATTGGCGTGGAATTTCCACGATTTTACCACGGCATTCGCAGCTTCGATGTTCGGAAAAACCAACATGTCGGCGCAACCGGATACACCGTCGGCAGCCGCGCCCTTGATCGCAGCAGCCCGTGGGCTGATCGCCATATCATAGCCCATCGGCCCCGCCAGAAGGAACCCGTTGGCACCCTGTCGTACCAATGTGGCAGCATCGATTGTAGCAGGCATCGCTGGGGTAACCTTTTCGGTCGCCGCGACCAGCGCCACTTTGGGATTTACGACCCCCAGACCACGCCACAAGGCGGCGCTGTTTTGGATGATCGCCCGTTTTTGTTCGCAGGTCGGGGCAGGAAGGATGCCGTTATCCGTCGCCCCGATCAATCGCCCGAACCCCGGAAGCTCGGCGATGGAGATATTGGACAAAACCCGCGAGACGGCGATCCCCGTATCGCGGTTCACCACTGCTTTTAGATAGGCACCGCTGTCCACGGCCCCCTTGATCAGGATATCCGCTCGTCCCTCGCGTATTTCAGACACGGCCAGCCTTGCCATATCAGCCGGTGTTTGCGCGGCCAGAACCGTCACACAATGCTGGGCGGAACTTGGCAACAAGGGGTCTGATGCCGGAGAGTGCAGAATCCTACGCTAAGCGCTGAGCACTCGTTTCCCATAGTCGCGTAGATTGCCGTTGGGATCGACATACCGGTAGAGCGTGACCGGTTTCACCCCCAGTTCCTTGCAGAGCTCTGAGACTGACGTGTCGCGGCTAGACATGGCAGCCTGAGCCATGCGGACCTGTGCTTTCGTCAGCGCAAATTTCCTCCCCCCCTTTCGCCCACGCGCGCGGGCGGCCTGAAGCCCCGCCATCGTGCGTTCGCGGATCAACTCGCTTTCAAATTCGGCAAGCGCAGCAAAGATGCCGAATGAAAGCCTTCCTGCCGCAGTCGTTGTGTCAATCTGCGCCCCTTGCCCGGTGAGAACTTTGAGGCCGACACCTCGCTCGGACAGCATGTTTACGGTTTTGACAAGGTGGTGGAGGTTGCGCCCCATACGATCGAGCTTCCACACAACCAGTACATCGCCCTTGCGCAATGCCTTGAGGCAGGCCTCCAGACCGGATCGGTCGTCTTTCTTTCCTGATGCAAGGTCAGAATAGATCTGATCCTCTGCAACGTCGGCGGCGATCAGCGCATCCCGTTGCAAATCGAGGGACTGACTGCCGTCGGCTTTCGAGACCCGCGCATAGCCGATCAGCATGTTTCACAAACGTTCGTTTGAGATGATCTGGAAAACGACGAGCTTTCGGCCATCAGAATAATTCCTTATTCAGTATCTTAATCATAAATACCCAAACCATATAGGGAAATCAAAAGAAACATGGCGCATCGTACTATCCTCACCGAGCGTCAGCGCTCAGCACTTTTTGATCTTCCAACCGATGAAACGGCGATGTTGCGCCACTACACCCTTGCCGACGACGATCTCGAAATCATCCGCGCTCGCCGCCGCCCCCACAATCGTTTTGGGTTCGCTTTGCAGCTTTGCGCATTGCGCTACCCCGGTCGGTCGCTGACCCCGGGCGAGGTCATTCCAATGGAGGTCACGCGCTTTCTGGCAGCGCAACTTGGGCTGAAGTCGGACGATCTGGCGGGATATGCAAGCCGTGAGGAGACGCGTCATGAACACCTGGCTGCCCTGCGGGATCTCTATGGCTACAAGATGTTCACTGGCCGAGGATCGCGCGACCTGAAGGTCTGGCTGGAGAGAACTGCCGAAACAGCCCGGTCAAACGAGGATTTGGCGCGGCGCTTCGTGGAACACTGCCGGGCGACCCAGACCATTCTACCAGGGATCACGGTTATCGAGCGCCTTTGCGCGGATGCTCTCGTCGCTGCAGAGCGGCGGATCGCCGCCCGGATTGCTGAGCGGCTGGACGGTGAGATGCGCAGCCGGCTTGATGCTTTGCTGACGGAAATGGCAGACAGCTCTGTCACCCGCTTTGTCTGGCTGCGCCAGTTTGAGGTGGGCCAGAACTCAGCCGACATGAACCGGCTGCTCGACCGGTTGGAATTCTTGCAGACCATGGCCGTGGACCGAACCGTCCTGTCGGGTGTGCCGCCCCACCGTATCGCGCGCCTCCGACGGCAGGGTGAGCGATACTTCGCGGGTGATTTGCGGGATATCTCCGGCGACCGCCGCCTTGCCATCCTAGCAGTCTGCGCCTTGGAATGGCGAAGTGCTATTGCCGATGCAGTGGTCGAGACCCATGACCGTATTGTCGGGAAGACGTGGCGCGAGGCAAAACGTGCGTGCGATGCCCGTGCGAATGATGCCAAGGCCGCTTTGAAGGACACCTTGCAGGGGTTCTCAAATCTTGGGTCAGCCCTGCTGGCGGCCCATGAAGACCAAGCCTCCCTGGGCGACGCGGTTCAAGTCGCCGGCGGTTGGACTTCGCTCAGAGGGCTTGTCGCCACGGCGGCCCAACTCACCAACACATTGGCGGCCGATCCGCTGGCACATGTTGTCCACGGGTATCACCGCTTTCGGCGCTATGCGCCGCGCATGCTGCGGGCGCTCGATATTCAGGCGGCCCCCGTGGCCGACCCATTGCTGGCTGCTGCGGATATTGTCGCGGGTGCGGATACAACCGCCGATCGCCCCGTGACTTTCTTGCGCCGAGCCTCAAAGTGGCATCGGCACCTGAACGACGATGACGGGCACCGGCTGTGGGAGGTGGCGGTTCTGTGCCATCTGCGTGATGCATTCCGGGCAGGCGATATATGGCTCGCACATTCCCGCAGGTATGGGGATCTCAAGGATGCGCTGGTCCCAGCCGAAGTAGCCCGAGCCACGCCAAGACTGGCTATGCCGTATGAGCCGGACATCTGGCTGGCAGATCGGCAAGCTCGCTTGACCGATGGTTTGCAGCGACTGGCCCGTGCTGCCAGGGCTGGTGCAATTCCGGGTGGTTCCATCGAAAACGGCACCCTCAAAATAGACCGTTTGACTGCCGCTGTTCCCGAAGAGGCCGATGCCATGGTGCTCGATCTTTACACCCGCCTGCCGGAGATCAGGATCACCGACCTCCTGCTCGAAGTGGATGACGAGATTGGCTTTACCGAGGCCTTCACCCATCTGCGCACGGGCGTCCCATGCAAAGACAGGGTCGGCATGTTGAATGTGCTGTTGGCTGAAGGGCTGAACCTTGGCCTCAGCAAAATGGCTGGCGCCACGAACACCCACGATTATTTCCAGCTCTCGCGCCTGTCGCGGTGGCATGTCGAAAGCGACGCGATGGCCCGCGCTCTGGCCATGGTCGTCGAGGCTCAATCAACCTTGCCGATGGCCCGGTTCTGGGGTGCCGGGCAGACCGCTTCGAGCGACGGGCAATTCTTCCCGACCACGCGGCAGGGCGAGGCGATGAACCTCATCAACGCCAAATATGGCCATGAGCCCGGATTGAAAGCCTATACCCATGTCTCCGATCAGTTCGGCCCCTTCGCCACCCAGACCATCCCTGCCACGGTGAACGAGGCCCCTTACATCCTGGACGGCCTGTTAATGACAAACGCAGGACAAAAGATCCGTGAACAGTACGCCGATACTGGTGGCTTCACTGATCATGTCTTCGCCGTGACCGCTCTGCTGGGCTTCCAGTTCATCCCTCGCATCCGGGACCTGCCATCCAAGCGCCTTTACCTGTTCAATCCGGCCTCCTGCCCGAAAGAGTTGACGAGCCTGATCGGCGGAAAGGTCAGGGAACCAGTCATCAGCTCGAACTGGCCCGACATCCTGCGCAGCGCGGCCACAATGGTGGCGGGCGTAATGCCCCCAAGCCAACTGTTGCGGAAATTTGCATCCTATCCCAGACAACATGAGCTTGCCGTCGCATTGCGCGAAATTGGCCGGGTCGAACGGACGCTGTTCATCATCGACTGGCTGCTGGATGCCGACATGCAACGCCGCGCCCAGATCGGACTGAACAAGTGCGAAGCGCATCATGCGCTGAAAAACGCCCTACGCATCGGCCGCCAGGGTGAAATCCGTGATCGAACAGCCCAGGGCCAGCACTTCCGAATGGCCGGGCTGAACCTCCTCGCCGCCATCATCATTTACTGGAACACCAAGCATCTCGGTCAGGCTGTCGATGGCCGCTGCCATGATGGCTTGGACTGCTCACCCGACCTTCTGGCGCATATCTCACCCCTCGGGTGGGCGCACATCCTTCTCACCGGCGAATACAGGTGGCCCAAAAGGTGACCAAACAACCTTAGCGTAGGATTCTGCACTCTCCGGCATCAGACCCCACCTTCACAATACCTGGTTCGTCACTGTCCATCAGGACGACACCGTACTCGACCATCGCGCGTTTGCGCGAAAGCCATCCTCGATTGACCGAGGCCGCAACACGCTCTGGATCACGCTTGAAAGGCAAACCGTAACCGGCACCGCCGCAAGCGGTGAAATAGAGTTTTGAGCCATCCGGAATAACCTCTTCGGCGAAGGCAGGCAGCTCAGTTTCGCTGCCATCCAGGTTGACGCGCCGTGTAACGCTTCCCTTCCCGTCGCTCCCGCCAAGGACGCCGCGCGGTGGAAAGGTTGTGCCATCGGCAGCATAGGCGATGGTCATGTCATGCCCGATTGGGTGGAACAGCCCGTAAGTCGCCGGGGCTCCTTCGAATTCCCCGATGCCCTGGCTATCTGGCAGAACACCCCGCTCATCAATCAAGATCGGGTACATGCTTTCGTCTACCTCGACGCTGTCGAGCTGGATCAGTCCACCGTTGGCGGCACCACAATATGTCAGCCAGCCATCGTGACCGTGGTTGGCCCCTCCGGCCGCGTAACCGACAAAGACCTGGTTCACATAGGTCTTGCCAGCTTTGAACGGGTCGGACCCCGAGATCACACCAATTCCGGCCGGTAGATGCGATCCGCTTTCGGCCTGGCCGTAAGGCGCGCCCATCTCGGAGAAGACTGCATTCCCGGCCATCATCAGCCGGTCATTGACATTGGTCGTGGCAACCGAGGTTCCGACGGGATATTCCGGTTTTCCCACGACACAGCCTTCGCGCAAGAGTACTTTGACCCTAGATTTGGCCCCTTCGTTATGGGGAACGGATTCGTCGAGGTTGTTGAAAACGCCGATGCGGCAGGAACCCGTGGCGGTATTTTCAGACAGGTTAAGGCCCCCTGCCACGCAATCCATGTTGTCGCGTGCATCGACTGTGATCTCGCCCCGGTCCGAATCGACGTGAATGGTTACGTTGACGGGAATGCCATCATCGGCAACACCCGGAACGGGGTCGTGGCGAGTCGAGTAAGAGAAGCTTCCTGCAGGAAGTTTGGCGATTGCGGCGGCTGCACTACGCGCGCCATAGTCGAACCAGTCAGCCACGAAGTCCATAACCGTCTCTTCCGAGTAGCGACCGCACAGTTCCTGAATCCTCTTGGCGCCGGTACGGCATGCGCCCATTTGCGCCCGGACATCCCCCAGCCAAAGATCCGGGACCCGGTTGCGCATCGTGCCGATACGCAGAATGTCTTCGCGAACCTCTCCTTTTCGAACCAGGCGCACGCAGGGGAAATGCAGCCCCTCTTCGAATATGTTCTTTGCAAACGGAAGATAGGTTGACGGCGCAGGCGCACCCGTATCGGCATGGTGAGACAGCGCAACCGCCCAAAACCGCGGCGTGCCGTCAATAAAGACCGGCATCGCCATGATCAGATCGGCATGATGCGTACCCCCGGTATAGGGGCAATTATTGATAAAGATGTCGCCCTCTTCGATATCATCGAAGAATTCGGTGAGCGGGCGCGTTGCCGTCTCCATCGACATGACATGTATCGGCAGCGCATCCTCGACGGAAACAAGCTCATGTTCGTAGGTCAGAATTGCGCAAGAGAAATCGCGCGCGTTCTTGATCACGGCGGACCGGCTGGCCCGCATGACCACGAGGCTCATTTCGCGAACGATTGCTTCGAACCGGCTCTTGAGCACCGAAACCATGAACGGGTCAATCCGGCGCACGGCATCGGCGGATGCATTGTATTCTCTGGTCATCTTGCCAATCCTTCTGCTGCGACTTTTCCGACGGACACGTTGAGATTGCCCTGACGATCAAGCACCCCGTGGTGGTCGGTTTTCAGCAGCGCAGTGAATGTTTCACCCTCGATGAGACCGGGGCCGGACAGACGTGCCCCTGCACCGAGATTGTTCAGATCGTAGACCGGAAGTGGTCGCAGGCCTTGATCAGGTCCGAGATAGACATCGCGGTGCGTCTTGGGGCTGGCCTCTCCAAGGTGCTCGGCCAGGCTCTGGCGGCGCAACAGATCTTGCCCGGATCTTTTGCCGATCGCGCGCGACTTCCATGCCACGAACTCGACCCGGTCACCGTCTGAACGGATCGAATAGATGCGTTCGTGCATTTTGTGGAAGGCCTCGACCAGCTCAGGCAACATCTCTTCGGTGACCCGGCCCTCGGGGGCGCTGAACGGCACTTCGATTTCGAAGGACTGGAATTCGTACCGGCCCCGGAATGAAAACTCAAACTTCCGCTTTTCCTCGACCACGTTCGCACTGTCAAAGAACTGACTTCCGCGCTGGAGCAACGAGGTCAGCGTCGAAGTCACACCTTCAGCGTCAAAATCGGTATCAGAGGTAAGGAACACGGCATTGTCTTCGCGGCAGATATCGGAAATGAGGCCGCCAAAGGCGGACAGCCCCGCCATGTATCGAGGGATCATATAGTGTTTGAGCCCCAGAATATCGACCATTTCGGCGATATGGATCGCCGTTGCGCCGCCTCCGCAGACAAAGAAGCTTTCCCGCGGGTTTATCCCCTCGCGAACGGTGATCTCTTCGATGGCCGCAACCATGTTGTGGTTCGCGGTGGTGTATATTGACCAGGCGGCTTCCTGAAGGCCGATATTCAGAGCTTTCGCAATCTTGTCGATTGCCTTTGACGCCGCCTTGGTATCGAGCGGCATCTTGCCACCAAGGAAATAGTCCGGGTCGACGATGCCAAGTATGACATTGGCGTCGGTAACGGTCGGCTCGTCGCCGCCTTTCCCGTAGCAGGCCGGGCCCGGCCGGGCACCGGCACTGTGGGGACCGACGTGCAAAAGTCCGCCACCGTCAACACGCGCAATCGAACCGCCTCCCGCACCCACCGACCGCACATCCACCTTGGCAATGCCAAGGTTGTCATCATGGATCATGCTATCGGGTGTGATGATCACCTGATGATCGCGCAGCGCGGATACGTCGAATGTTGTTCCGCCCATGTCGCCCACGATGATATCCGCTTCGTCACTCAGCGCGAGCGCCGCCATCGGTGCGAGTGTTGGGCCGGACATGACCGAGTAGATCGGCTTTCGAAGCATTTCCGACACGGGCATCATCCCGCCGACGCAATTCGCGAGCAGCAGTTCACCCTGAAACCCGCCATGGGTCAAAGCTGTCTCGAGGCGCTCGATATAGGTCCGAACGATGGGCCGTATGGAGGCGTCGATTGCAGCCGCGATCACGCGCTTGTATTCCCGCGGCATCGGGTTGATCTCGTGGCTCAGGGTGACCGGGGTATCCGGCATTTCTTCGGCCAGGATTTCCGCAACCCGCAGCTCGTGCTCGGGATTGACCACCGACCAAAGCAAACCCACGGCAAGCGCCTCGACGCGGGTGTTGCGGAAATATCGTGCGGCCTCGCGAACAGCCTCCTCATCCAGCGGCGTCACGACCTTGCCACGTGCATCAATGCGCCCGGCAACCGTTTTGGTAAGGTGTTGCGGCACATAGGGTTCTGGGTAATCAAGCTTCCATTGAAATGCGCCCTTGCGAGGTCCTTCGCGCAACACCAGCATGTCACGGTGCCCGTCATTCAGGATCAGTCCAACCTTGACTGTCTTTCTTTCGACCAACGCATTGGTTGAAACTGTCGAGCCGTGCACGATAAGTGAAATTTGTTCGATGAAGTTTTTCGCATGAAGGCCATAACCCTCTGCCGCAACTTTGAGGACATCCATGAACCCCTGTTCGAACTCGCCCGGGGTTGTCGGTGCCTTGAAGATCGAGATTTCACCGTTCTTGTCAGCTACGAGGCAGTCCGTGAACGTGCCTCCGATATCTATGCAAACGTCAAAAGCCACTCTTTTCTCCACGAGTTTGTTCAAGTTATCGATGCCTTAGCCGGTCAATGAAGACACCGGTGATCACGACGACGCCCAAAACGATCATCTGGAAGTAGCCTTCGACCCGAACCATGTTCATGCCGTTCGACAGCATGGTGATGAACACGCCTCCGATCACGCAGTGCATAACCTTCCCCTCGCCGCCTCGCAGCGAAACACCGCCGATGACTGCGGCAGCAATTGCCTGAAGCATGAGGCCGCCACCCATCAACGGCTCACCGGACCCGGTGCGCGCGGTGAGCATCAACGCCGCAATCGCCGTTACCAACGAACAGGACACGAAAGCGCCGACAAGCACGCGTTTTGTGGGAATGCCAGCCGCGTCAGCCGCCCGAGGATTTGATCCCACCAGATAGAGCATCCGGCCAAACACGGATCGGTTCAGAACAATGGCGGCAACTGCACATACAAGAATGGTCATTGCGATCGGAATAGGGACTCCAAGAAAATCGCTATGAAGAAACGTCTTGGCAAGAACATCCGGCACTCCAAACACCGGAAATCCGCCGGAAATCGTCGACGCGATGCCTTGGCTTATCCCCAGCATCCCCAGAGTGGCCACAAACGGGTGAACGCCCAGGATCGCGATATTGAAGCCATTGATCAGGCCGGCGACGAGCCCGATGGACAGCCCAAAGAAGAGCCCGATCATAACCG
Organism: Sulfitobacter sp. HI0040; assembly: GCF_001634885.1. GTDB lineage: Bacteria > Pseudomonadota > Alphaproteobacteria > Rhodobacterales > Rhodobacteraceae > Sulfitobacter. Next base: position 15,476 of record NZ_LWEX01000020.1, read on the forward strand.
CCATCACCGGAGCATCGGGCATCACGCTGACCAGATGTGCCATGGTCAACGCGCTGGCCACACTGATCATCGAAATCACCTGACCCATGGACAGATCGAACCCGCGAACGATCAACGCAAACATCTGGGCAACAGCCAGGACGATCAGAAAGCTCGACTGGATCAGGATATTGCCGAAGTTTTGCAGCGAGAAAAAACGAGGCTCGAGAGTTCCAAAGATCAGCGCCAACGACGCTATGATCAACGGCATGATGCTGCTGCCGATCATCTGCATCAGCCTTCTGCGATCAAGTGATTGAAGCGGCCAGGAGCCCGAGCTTGAATTCCGCATCATGCCACCTTCCGCTGTCTTACCCTTTGCCGCCATGCATCGACCGCAACCGCAGCGATCAGTACAATGCCGACGACAACCGTTTGAATCTTGCTGTCCACACGCATGAGGTTCATCGCGTTGGACACCAGAACGAGAACAAATGCTCCGAGAACGACATTTCCGACACGGCCGACACCGCCACGCAGTGAAACACCGCCAATGACCGATGCCGCGATGCTCTCCAGCATCAGGGCGCTGCCAAGCGTAGCTTCGCCCGACCCAATTCGCGCGGTCAGGAGAAGCCCGGTCAAGCCGGCCAGCATACCGCAGAGGACGTAGCAGGAGATCAGAACCGCAGAGGCCGAAATTCCAGAGTTGCGCGCTGCGGCCGGATCGCCTCCGATCGCGTAAACATAGAGGCCGAACACCGTCTTGTTCATCACGACCCAGAGAACGGCAACCATGGCGGCGGCCGCGTAGACGACCAAGGGCAGGTCGAAGAAACGGTAGCGGCCAAAGATTTGCGTGAACTCCTCTGGCAATCCGTAGATTGGCGCCCCCGCCGACACATATAGCGCAACGCCGGCCGCAATGGACATCGTGCCAAGTGTCACCATGAAGGGTGAGACCTTGAGATAGTTGACGCACAGACCGTTGATCAGGCCGACGGCAAGGCCCGCGGAAATTCCTGCCGCAAACCCCAGAGCGATAACCATCCAGACTGCCATCGCTCCGTCTGCCCCCAGACCGACCATGGTCAAGGCGCTGACCACGCTGGACAAGGCCACCACCGCGCCAACCGAAAGGTCGAAACCGCCCACGATCAGCACCAGCATCTGACCACACGCGACCAAAACGAGAAATCCGGTGCCCCGCATGACGTTGATCAGATTAGCCTGTCGAAGGAACCTGGGCTCGGCCAAACTGAACAAGACAACTGCCAGAAGCACCATGAGTGGCAGAAATCCTACCCGCCTAAGCAGGTTGTTCGATCTGCGGATAAGACCATCGAATTTCATGCTGGCACCCCATCTTCGTGCCGAGACCGTGTCCGGTCATCAAATATCGCGTTCAGGATGTTGTTCTCGGTGACATCACCACCGCGAAGTTCGGCGACGATTTCACCAAGGCGCATGACGTAGGTCCGGTTGCACAGATGCGTGATCTCGGGAAGCTCGGATGAAATCAGCAGCACCGCTGCACCGTCGGCAACCAGATCTTTGATTATGCCGTAGATCTGCGCTTTTGCCCCGACATCGACACCCACTGTCGGCTCGTCAAAGAGAAAGATATCAACGTCGCGCAGGATGCCACGCGACAGCATCACCTTCTGCCGATTGCCGCCTGACAGCGCTTCGACCTTGCTTTCGACATCCAACGGCCGAAGCGAAAACTTGTCCGCGACGTGACTGGCCGCTGACGCTTCTCGCTTTTTCCGCACAAAGCCACGGCGATTGAAAGCCGCTGTATCCAACGCCGCCATGGTCGCGTTCTCACGGATCGGGCGATCCATGGCCAATCCCTCGCCGACGCGGTCCGAAGGAAAGTAGCAAACCCCATTTTGCAGCATCCGGCGGGGAGAGGGGTTCGGTATATCCTCTCCCCCCGAGTGACGAATACTGCCAGAGGCAACCTCATCGAGCCCGAATATCAGACGTGCCACTTCGGATTTGCCGCTGCCGACCAACCCGGCGATGCCCACGATTTCTCCATGGCGCAAATCCAGCGAGATTTCCTTGACGCTACCGCAGGCCGAGGACAGGCCTTCGACCTGAAGCGCCACCTTGCCCGGTGAATGGGAGATCTCCGGGAACATCGCTTCGATCTTACGGCCGGTCATCATCTCGATCATGATTTCGTCGCTTGTATCCGCGCAGGCGACGGTGCCGATCTTCTGACCGTCGCGCAGTACGGTCACCCGATCACCGATCGTTCGGATTTCCGCCATTCGGTGCGACACATAGATAATTCCGCAACCATCCGCCCTGAGGCGCCGGACAACCTCGAAAAGCTTGTCTGCTTCGGCATCAGTAAGAGATGCTGTCGGCTCGTCCAGGATGAGCACCTGAACCTCCTGCAACAGTGCCTTGGCGATCTCGACCATCTGCTGCCTTGCGCGCGACAGATCGCCGACCTTCGCTTTGGTGTCGATCTCAAATCCGAGGTCGCCAAGCACCTCTGCGGCCCTGGCTTGCATCGCGGGTTTGTCGAGAAATCCCAGGCGCCGAATTTCCCTGCCGAGAAACATGTTCTGCATGACGGTCAACTCCGGCGCCAGCGAGAATTCCTGAAACACCGGGCTGATCCCCAACAGCCGAGCCCGGTGCGGCGTCAGGCCGGCCACAGCGGTACCGTTCAAGACATACTCGCCCGCAGTTGGCGGGAAGCTACCAGCCAGGATATTGATAAGGGTGGACTTTCCGGCTCCGTTTTCACCGAGCAACACATGGACTTCGCCCCTTCTCAGGTCGAAATCAACGGCATCTAGCGCGATCACGCCGGGGAATTTTTTGGTTGCGGCGCGAAGCTCGACCAGGGGTACGACCTGCGTGTTCATGACAGCGTCCTAAGCGAAAGCGCCCGGGCTCCGCCGCGTTCTGCGATGTAAGTTAGATATACCGTATCGCAAAACCCGGCGTGCCCAGGGGCGGTCGAGTTAGTCGACCTTGAAGGTTGGCTGGAACCCTGCAGGGGCAAATGCCCTCGTCAGGTCAAGGCTTCCGACGTTTTCGGTTGTGATCGCCAGCGGCACGGGATGCACCTCTTTTGCCGACTCACGGCCTTCCAATGCGCGAATGGCGAGGTCAACACCGATCCTGCCGATTGCAACAGGATACTGCGTAACGGTTCCTGCGACGGTACCGTTTAGCACACCGTCGATCATGCCCTGATTGCTGTACCAGGAAACGATCTTGGTTTTGTCAGCCAGCCCCGCTTCCTCCACGGCGGTTACGGCAACCTCGGCCATAACCGCGACGCCATAAAGAAGGTCTATGTCGTCATAGGCCTGCAAGGCATCCTCAACCAGCCTGAGCTGAACACTCTTGCCGGTATCGCCATATTTGTCTTCGAGGACCTCCACAGCCGACCCTTCGATCGCACGTCGAAACCCCGCAGCGCTGCTTTCGGCCCAGCCGGCGCCCTGCGGTCCGGGGAACTGGACGACACGCGCCGGGTTACCTTCGAACAGCTCTAGAACCAGCTGCCCGCCAGTGAAACCCATCAATTCCTGATCGGTGTAGATCTTGCTTGTGACTTTCGCTTCGAAGATTGGGTTTCCGACGCCCACCACGACAGTTCCGTTCTTCGTGGCTTCTTCGATCTGATTGGCCAGACCAGCTTCAGAGATGACTGAAACCATGATGGCATCCGCCCCCAGCGCCACGCAGTCGTTGAACTGCGAGATCTGTTGATTGAGGTTGGTATAGCCACCGGCTTCGAATACCGTCAGCTCAACACCTTGTCGCTGAGCTTCACTCACCTGGCCGTAGTTGACCGCAATCCACCAGCTATCCTTGATATGCGGATAAACGGCGCAGAGCTTCCACTTCTTTGTCGGCGCCTCCGTCGGGCTGTATTCAATCGAGACCGCCTCGCCTGATGTCCAGTCTTCAGCTGAAAATGGCCACCAGGCATCCTGTGCCACTGCCGCGCTCGCAACGCAGGCCACAAGAGAACCGCCGAGCATAGCCCTTATGCTTTGTTTCATCATCTACCTCCCTTTTGACAGCCAAGCTCCATCTCCTGTGGAAGGGCCGCATCGAATTTGTATCTTGCAATTTATAAATTGTAAATCAAAATGTAGAACGCCCCACGCGACCCCGTGAACCGAACGGAACCGCCGACATCAGCTGCGCTCAAATTTGCCAAACTTTGGCAGTATCTCTAAGAGGTTCAGGCTCTGAATCAACCAATGAAGCCTCGCTATTCAACT
>NZ_LWEX01000021.1 GCF_001634885.1 Sulfitobacter sp. HI0040
GGATCGTTCACCCCGGGCGAAAGCGCCTTCGAGCCCACCTCTCCCATCACCACGAGGCCGAATCGCGGATCCTGATCGTAGGTGCGCAGATCGCCGATCACGATACAGTCACGCAGATGGCGTTCGAACTTGTCCCGGTCACGCCCCCCTTCGCGCGTGGGCTCGCCCCGCTGCGCCACCTGCAAAAGCGGCTCGTTCTCGAAGACGAAACTGCCGATTGGCCGGTTGAGAAATACCTCCATCCCATGTTTCTTCGCGATTTCGTCCATGGCTTCGGGATAGATATGCTGGATGTAGCCCGTCTGCGCGGCCCGCATCACCTCGGCATCCTCGGGGATGTCGCCGGTCAGCGGATGCGCCCCGAGGCAGGGTTCCTTCAGCCGGTCTTCGAACTGGGCGCGCGTCACCTTTTCGACCTGCCGCGTCGTGTCGATCAGGCTGCCGAAGGTCTGCAGATGCAGCACCCAGCGGATCAGGTTGATCACGATGATCGCCAACACCAGAACCGTCACGATGAAGAGCACGAAGGCCCGTTCATCCACGTAGATCCCCAACTCCCGCATGATGATCGCAACCAGCGCATAGACATAGGCGCCGATGAAAACGGCGATGGTGTTCTGCGTCGTGCGATCCTGAATGATCAGGCGGTGCACCCGGGGCGTCCACTGGGTGGAGGTCGCGCGATAGACCGTCACCATGATGGTGATGGAAAAGATCGTAACGGCAAGCATGGCATCCGCGATGATCTGCAACAGCCGGTCGGCGGCGCTGCCGCTCAGGGTTACCGCGAGCTTCTTGGGCACCAACCCTTCGAGCAGTTGCGTCACGCCCAGAACGACGAACGCCAGAAGCCCCATTGCCAGAACGCGGACCCACAGCTTGCGGCTGTATTCGCGGGCCTTACGGAGCAATGTGTCGGGGGTAAGAAAATCAAGATCCATGGGATGATACCTAGGTCATCATGAAAACTGGCAAGTGTCTGCAGCAGCTTTCGATACCTTGGTGCGCAAATGCAAGTTGTGGATAACGCTGGCCCTTTACCCACCGCGCCGCGACGCAGGGTGCGGCACCCTTGCCCGAAGCGGGCACCAATGCCACAAATCCGACGTCCGAGGTCGTGAACACGCACGATCCCCGCGACGCCCGGCGGCAGGCTGGCGCCAGTACAGCAAGGATGACGCATATGCAGACAACAACCCGCGCCCTCGTGATCGGAGGCGGCGTCGTCGGCGCCTCGGTCCTTTATCACCTGACAAAGCTCGGCTGGTCGGACGTGATGCTCGTCGAACGCTCGGAACTCACCTCAGGCTCCACATGGCATGCCGCGGGCGGTTTCCATACCCTCAACGGCGATACCAACATGGCCGCGCTGCAGGGCTATACCATCCGCCTCTACAAGGAGCTGGAAGAGATCACCGGCATGTCCTGCGGGCTCCACCACGTGGGCGGGGTCACGCTGGCCGACAACCGCGACCGCTTCGACATGATGCTGGCCGAACGCGCCAAGCACCGGTTCATGGGCCTCGACACCGAGATCGTGGGCCCCGAGGAAATCGCGAAGATCGCCCCCGTGACCAACATCGACGGGATCATCGGCGGCCTCTACGATCCGCTGGATGGGCATCTGGACCCGTCGGGCACCACCCATGCCTATGCCAAGGCCGCGCGGATGGGCGGGGCTACCATCGAAACCCACTGCATGGTGCGGGAAACGAACCAGCGCCCCGACGGGACATGGGATGTCGTCACCGACAAGGGCACCATCCATGCCGAGCATGTGGTGAACGCCGGCGGCCTCTGGGCGCGCGAGGTCGGCGCGATGGCGGGCGTGTATTTCCCGCTGCACCCCATGGAACACCAGTACATTGTGACCGAACCCGTCCCCCTGATCCAAGAGAGGATGGCCGACGGCAAGGAACACCCCCATGTGATGGACCCGGCGGGCGAAAGCTATCTGCGGCAGGAAGGGCTCGGCCTTTGTATCGGCTTTTACGAACAGCCCTGCCGCCCCTGGGCCGTGGGCGGCACCCCTTGGAGCTTCGGACAGGACCTGCTCGCCGATGATTTCGACAAGATCGAGGACAGCATCGCCTTTGCCTACCGCCGGTTCCCGGATCTCGAGCGTGCGGGGGTCAAGAACGTCATCCACGGGCCGTTCACCTTCGCCCCCGATGGCAACCCCCTTGTCGGACCCGTTCCGGGGATGCGCAACTACTGGTCGGCCTGCGGCGTCATGGCGGGCTTCAGCCAGGGCGGCGGCGTGGGGCTCATGCTGGCGCAATGGATGATCGAGGGCGAGCCGGAACGCGACGTGATGGCCATGGACGTGGCCCGCTTCGGCGATTGGATCACCCCGGGCTATACGCTGCCCAAGGTGATCGAGAACTACCAGAAACGCTTCTCCGTCTCCTACCCGAACGAGGAACTGCCCGCCGCGCGGCCTTTCCGCACCACCCCGATGTACGACATTTTCACCAGGATGGGCGCGGTCTGGGGCCAGCAATACGGGCTGGAGGTGCCCAATTATTTCGCCAAGGGCGACGAGCCGAAGTACGAAACACCGTCCTTCCGCCGCTCCGACGCGTTCGAGGCCACGGGACGCGAGGTGCGCGCCGTACGCGAAGGCGTTGGCATCAACGAGGTGCAGAACTTCGGGAAATACCGCGTCACCGGCCCCGGCGCCCGGGCGTGGCTGGACCGGATCATGGCGGGCCGCGTGCCGAAGCCGGGCCGCCTGTCGCTGACACCGATGCTGTCCCATTCCGGGCGGCTGATCGGGGATTTCACGATCTCATGCCTCGATGAAGAGAGTTTTCAGCTGACCGCGTCCTACGGGGCGCAGGCCTATCACATGCGCTGGTTCGACCGGCACTGCGAAGACGGGGTGAGGGTCGAGAATATCTCCGACCGCTGCACCGGCTTCCAGATCGCCGGCCCCCGCGCCCGCGACCTGCTGCAGGCGGCGACAGGCAAGGACCTTGCGGATATGGCCTTCCTCGACGTGCGGCGCATGGTGGTGGGCATGGCCGACTGCATCGTGCAGCGGGTCAGCTACACCGGGGATCTCGGGTACGAGATCTATTGCGATCCGATGGCGCAGCGCGCCCTATGGGATAGGCTCTGGCAGGCAGGTGAATCCTTTGGCATCACACCCTTCGGGATGCGTGCCATGATGTCCCTGCGGCTCGACCGATTCTTCGGGTCGTGGATGTCGGAGTTTTCGCCCGATTATACGGCGGCGGAGACGGGGCTGGACCGTTTCATCCAGTTCTCCAAGAACAGCGATTTCATCGGTCGCGCGGCGGCGGAGGCGGAACGCGCCGCCCCGCCCGCGAGGCAGCTTGCCGCCTTCGAGGTGGAGGCCGAGGATGCGGATGTTCATGGCTATGAACCGATCTGGCTCGACGGCGCTGTCGTGGGGTTCTGTACCTCCGGCGGATATTCCCACCACGCGCAGAAATCCATCGCGCTGGGCTTCGTCCCGCGTGAGCGGTTACAGGAGGGTCTGGCGGTGGAGATCGAGATCCTCGGCGAAATGCGCCCGGCGCGCGTGATCACCACGCCGCTTTTCGATCCCGACGGCAGCCGGATGCGGGGCTGATGGCGGCAGAGCGCGCGGGTCATGTGCCCTTCCCCATCGTGCTGCTGGGCGCGGGTGGATCGACGCGGATGGGCGGTGCCGACAAGCTGTTGGAGCCCGTCGACAGCCTGCCGCTGCTGCGACGGCAGGCGGATATGGCCCTGTCGGTGGCGGGCGCGGGTGTCTACGTGGCCCTGCCGCCCGCACCGCATCCCCGCCACGACGCCTTGGTCGATTGCGATGTCGTCCGCGTGGAGGTGCCGGATGCAAGGGAAGGCATGAACGCCTCGCTCCGCCGCGCTTTTGCAGCACTGCCCGCCGATGCCCCCGCCGCGATGCTGCTGCTGGGGGATCAGCCGGACATCCGGGCGCGAGACCTGGTGCGGCTTGCCACCGCGGTGAACGCGGGAGGTGACACGCGCATCTGGCGTGCCGCGACCGAGACAGGCGCGCCGGGCCATCCTATCGTCTTTCATGCCGAATTATTCGAAGAGATCATGCAGCTTCAGGGAGACGAGGGGGCAAAATCCATCGTGAAATCAAATGCTCATCACGTGGAGCTTATCCAGATTCTCGGCGACCGGGCGCGGCGCGATCTGGACACGCCCGAAGCGTGGGCCGCTTGGCGTGCGGAAAATCCGGATAGATGAACTTCGCCAGATAACTCTACAAAACCTCACGATAATCGACACATATCAAGTTAATACGTAACCTCAGCCCCGCCCCGTAACTCACTCCAAAATAAATGAAAAGCGGGCCGACTGATCGGCCCGCTTCCCCGTTACATCCGGCAAGCCGGTGAACTGCTGCATATTTCGGTCCTGCGCACTCCGAAGGGCGCGCAGGTTGTGGTCCTCAGCTTACTTTGTCAGCAGCTTCGCCTCGTGTTTTTTCAGCGACCGGCGAGCGGCGGTGTAGCCCTGTACGCCTTCTTCGGTTGCCAGTTCGGGGAAGAGTTCGAAGATCTCTGTCCGCTGGGCGTTGCCGATACCGGCAAGGCTCTGATCGCCGGGCTGGAAGCTTTCCGTCCATGCGCCGTCCGACAGGATCACCTCGTGCTGTTCGAACATGATGTGCACGTAGGTCGTCTGCGACACATCCACGATATCGACGCCTTCCAGACCAGTCAGATGCTTGGCCGCGACGAGAACCTCGCGCTCTTCAAAATAGAGCGCTGTCTTGTCGTTGGCGACCAGCACGCGGTGGTTGGGGCTGACCATCATGTCACGCTCGGGCAACCCGTTGCCAAGCGCGCCTTCGCGGATCAGCACGGGCTTGAGGTGCGGCGCGCGTTCGAATTCATCGCCCGTCATGGCGCGCTTGCCGACCCAGCGGATTTCCTGAATGCCGTTGTCGCGGGTGATGACCCGGTCACCGACTTCCAGTTCCTCGACCCGGCGTTCGCCCTTCGGTGTCGCGATCAGCGTGCCCGGTGTGAAGCAGGGAACGATGTTCTCGATCTCGACGAAATCGAGGGTCTGCGCCTCTTCCTCGCCCGCGGCGTTGGTCCGTGTCACCACGCTGCCATCGGCATTGTAGTAGGTCACGAAACCGTCTTCGCGGTCGTCGGAGGTATAGGTGACTTCCAGACGGCCGCCTTCGGGAGCCGAACCGCGCAGGTCCAGCGTGTCGAAATCGTCGCCGCCGCTGCCACCGTCTACCTGATCGCCCGCATTCACGTCAGAGAACTGGTCGCGGTCGTTGCCGCCGAACATGGTGTCGATACCGGCACCGCCCATGATGACGTCGTTGCCGCTGCCACCGTCGAGGCTGTCGTTGCCTTCGCCGCCTGTCAGCGTATCGTTGCCCCTGCCACCGCGCAGGGTGTCATCGCCTTCGCCACCGTCGAGCAGGTCGTTCTGGCCGCCGCCATCCAGCAGGTCGTCGCCGGTGCCGCCGTAGAGCTCATCGTCATCGCGGTTCCCGCGCAGCGTGTCGTTGCCCGAGTCGCCCAGCAGCGTGTCCATGCCCTGCCCGCCGGAAAGGCTGTCGTCGCCCTGCCCGCCGCGCAGCGTATCGTTGCCGGTGTTGCCTTCGATGACGTCGTCGTCTTCCTCGCCATCAAGGTAGTCGTCGCCGGAGCCGCCGATGATCGTATCGTCATCGTCTGCGCCAAGCACCACATCGTCACCCGCGCCCGCGTCGATGTAATCGCGGCCGTTGTTCGGTGCCCGGTCGGGGGAGAAGGGATTGTCTGCCGTTTCCTCATCCGGGATGTTCAGCACATCGAGACCGAGGTCGGGATCGTTGCCGCCAAAGATATAGTCGTCACCGTCGCCACCAAGGAGCGTATCGTTGCCTTCGCCGCCGACGATCCGGTCCGCGCCGTCGCCGCCGGAAACTTCGTCATCGTCGATGCCGGCATTGATGCTGTCGTTGCCAGTCCCGCCGAAGATAGTGTCACGGTCATCGCCGGTGCGGATGTCATCATTGCCCGCGCCGCCGTCGACATAGTCGCGGTCGTTCTCGGGATCGCTGTCCGCATCGAAGCCGAGGCTGTCGCGGTCAGAGCGCGGATAGCCGATGTCGGGCGCGAAATCGCCGCCGTCGGTGTCGATCACGTCGTCGCCGTCGCCACCTTCGACCGAGTCGTTACCCTGACCGCCGTTCAGCGTGTCATTGCCCGTCCCGCCGAGGAGGGTATCGTTGCCCTCTTCGCCGAAGATCACATCGTCGCCTTCGTTCCCGGCGAGCATGTCGTCGCCCGGAACGCCTACCATGCCTTCGGAGCCGCCGCCGTTGGAGCCGCCACCGCCGTTCACGTTGAAGTAGACGTCGGTCATGTTGATGCTGGATGCAATCTTGCCGACCTGCGAATGTTCGATCAGAACTCGGGTGACCGGGCCGGGGATCTCAACCTTCAGCGAGCTTTCGGAGCTCGTGTCCTCGAAGACTCCGCCCTGGCTGCGCGCCGCTTCGTTTCCGGCGTGGTCGTCCTCATCGCTGAGCGCGACATTGCTGCCCGCGGTCAGGTTGACCTCGATCCGTTCGTTGTTGGCGTTGAACGCGATGACCTTGATGACGGAGTCGCCATCGATATCGTTGATGCGGAAATCCACATCATCGACCGACTCGTTGAAGCGCAGCTTGAAGGTCGTGATTTCGCGGTCGCCTTTGGTCTGGCTTTCCAGCGACGAATTCTCGTTCACATCCTCACCGCCGGAGTCGATTCCATCGGTATTTCCGGTGTCGGTCGAATAGGTGTTCCATATGTTCTTGGTCTTGTTCAGAACGAAGAATTCGACGTCACGGCTCCCGGTGTTCTGCGTGAAACCACCGCCCAGATTGTCGCCATCGTCGACAGGGTCCGCGCCATCGGGATCGGGGGCCTCGCTCCACTTGAAGCTTTCACGCCCGCCACCGCCGGTGCCGGGGTTGCCCCGTTCGCCGTCATAGCCGCTGTCACCGAAGATGGTGTCGTTTCCGACGCCGCCGGACACGTTGTCATCACCGCCGCCGGCATAAACCTCGTCGTCGCCCTCGCCGGAGCGGATGGTGTCATCGCCATCAAGCGCGTCGACGATATCGTCCTGCGAGCCGGGATTGCCGATGATCGCATCGTTGTTGTCGATCCGGTCGCCTTCGGGGTCGCCAAGGTAGTTGATGTCGATCTGATCGTCGCCTTCAGTGCCTTCCACGACGCCGTCACCGTTTTCCGCGGGGGGCGAAACCGGTTCGCCAGAGGGGGTATCGCTGCCCTCGAACACGAGGTTATCTACCGCGCCGGAGCCTTCCAAGCGCACTTCCATCCGGGCAACGCCCTGGGCGGAGAATTTGACGGTGCTTTCACCGCCGTCACCGGTGGGGGTAATCTGCTGGCGGGAAATCTCGCTGCCGTCCTGCCCGTAGAAGATCACTTCCGCGCCGGAGGCCTCATCGATATCCTTGAACGTCAGGCTCCGGATCGCGCTGAGCGTGGCAAAATCGAAGAACAGCGCGCCGCCGGTGGCATTGTCATCCGGGTCGCTGCTGTCGCCGTCCTCGGAAATGATCAACACCTTGCCGAGCTTGTCGGACGCCAGATCGGTGTCGCCGCCGGTGGGGGCGGCAGTGTCGAAGATCATGGCCTGACCCGCGCCGCCCGTGGCCGAAATCGTCACGCCTTCGGCCTGGTATTCGTTGTCGACCACGGTGCCGGCTTCGAGGTTGTTGAAATTGATAACCGTTTTCTTGGGTGTCGTAGCGTTCATGGATCCGGTCTCCTAAGCGTCGTTGCGCGGCGCACGCAGCGCGCCCGAAATGGAATTATGTGCAAAATCTGTGCGTTGCCCGTCTGAACGGAGGGCGATTGGTTCCGGTGTTCTCACCAGCCAGTGGATTAGGGCAACAAAAGGCATCTCGTACTCCGTTCAACTCGTTCACCCCGCGGGCACCAACGACCGGTCGGGGCAGCTCGCACACAAGCGCAACAAAAGGAGGGAGATCGTGGCCCAAGGGGCCCCGGAACGATCGGCGGCAGCTTCTCGTCTCGTCGTGAATACGGTCGCAAACCTGCGGCGTAAGCACGTCTCCCGCATGCAAAAATGCGCGATATGTGCGGCCGCCCCCGTGACCAGATTTTGGATGCCCCCCAGTTGGGCAAGTTTATTGATAATGGCTGAAATGCAGCGAACAAAGCCAAAAATGACCGAAAAGTGTCAAACTACACCCGTTCGCATATTTTCTCCTATTCTTTTGGGGTAGCTTCGAGCCGCCTCATGGGAGCTATTGTTTCCAAACGGGAAATCTGGACGATCTGCGAATTTCTCATGAAACCAAGGGCATTCTGTCGAGAACCCTTCGCCAGAGCAGGTTACGAACGTGTTTATTGTATCCATCAAAGAGACAATGGCGGTAATGTGGCAACGCTAGGCCGGTACGGCGTCGCCGCCGCGAGGGCGCGGAAGCCTTGTACTCAAATTGGAACCAATATGCGCCACCTTCCGCAACTGGTGCTCCAAAACGGCAAAGCCTGTCACATTTTGTCCGAATCAAGCCGATAGGATTTAGAGACGCCGCGCCCCGTATTGGCCCGGCCCGCATCCCGCTCCAACGTCAAACGCCATCATGTAGCGACTGCTGGTCGGGAGTTATGGCTGGTACCCAAGGCCGGACTCGAACCGGCACGCCTTGCGGCGGGGGATTTTGAATCCCCTGCGTCTACCATTCCGCCACTTGGGCACGCCGGGGCCGTTTAGCGCGAGCAGACATTCCGGGCAAGCGAAATCACTTCCCCTACACTGTGTCTTGACCACGGCGCGCCAGCATGGTGTTGGAGATGCGCAGACCGGAGTGCCGCGGATGATCAGACGTCTCTATGACTGGACCCTCGCCTGGGCCCAACATCGCCATGCCGTCTGGGCGCTGGCCGTGGTGGCCTTTGTCGAAAGCTCCTTCTTTCCGATTCCGCCCGACATCCTGCTCATCCCCATGGTGCTGGCCTGCCCCCGCAAGGCATGGCTCTACGCCAGCGTAGCGCTGCTCGCATCGGTGCTGGGCGGGCTGCTCGGCTATGGCATCGGCGCCTTCGCCTTCGACAGCATCGGGGAGCCGATCCTCTCTGCCCTGGGGAAAGATCACGCGATGGAGGAATTCGCCACGCGGTTCAACGACATGGGCTTCTGGGCCGTGCTGACCGCGGGCGTGACGCCGTTCCCCTACAAGGTCATCACCATCATGTCCGGCTGGACGGGGATGCCGCTTTTCACCTTTGTCGCCACGTCGATCCTTGCGCGCGGGCTGCGCTTTTTCCTCGTGGCTGCGCTGATCTACCGTTTCGGTGCGCCGATCCGTACGTTCATCGAACGGCGGCTCGGGCTGATGTTCACCCTCGCCGTCGCGCTGCTGTTCGGCGGTTTCGCACTTGTGAGGTATCTATGACCCACCGCAGTCTCGTCATTCTGGCCACGCTCGGCTCCGCATTCCTGCTGCTGACGGCCTTCGGGTTTCAGTATCTGGGCGGCTATCTGCCCTGCAAAATGTGCTACTGGCAGCGTTGGCCCCACGCGGCGGCCATCCTGATCGGCGCGATCATCCTGATGGGCGGGTCCCGGCTGCTGGCATGGGCCGGTGCGGCGGCTGCGGCGACGACCGCCTTGATCGGCATCTATCACGCCGGGGTGGAATGGAAGTGGTGGCCCGGCCCCTCGTCCTGCACCGGCGGCGGGCTCGATTTGGATACGATGAGCGGGGGCGACCTGCTGTCGATGGACGCGCCCACCGGCCTCGTGCTCTGCGACGAGATCGTTTGGCAGCTCTTCGGTCTCTCCATGGCCGGCTGGAACGCGCTCTTCTCGCTGGTACTGGTTGCGCTCTGGGTCGCGGCTGCCACGCGGCGGGACCGCAGCGCCGCCTGACCTCTACCCGGTCTTCTGGGTCTTGAGAAAGAGGCTCGTCTCGCTCGCCACGATACCGTCCAGCCTGCGTATCCGCGCCAGGACGGTATCAAAATCCTCCAACGTCTCTGTGCCGATCTCCACGATCACGTCCCAACGGCCATTCGTGCTGTGGACGGCACGGACCTGCGGCATGGCGGCCAGCTGCCGGGTAATCCGCTCGGCGCCGCGCCCCTCGATCCCGATCAACATCATGCCCCGCACCGGGTCGGGCCGCACGTCGGCGCGGGTGACCACCGAAAAGCCGACGATCTCCCCCCGTTCGCGCAGGCGCGCCAGCCGCGCCCGCACCGTGGTGCGCGACAGCCCCAGCGTCAGCGCCAAATCCGACAGGGAGGCCCGCGCGTCATGGCGCAGCGCGGCAATGAGCCGGTGATCCGTTTCGTCCATTCAGGCCTCCGTTTCGGATAATCTATACCCGAAATGATCACTTTGGCAAATTGTCCACTCCCCAAACCGTGGGTTATGTCAGCCAAAACGCCGCCCCATCCGGGCGGCTCAGCATTTCTCAAGGGGATCACGATGACAGATCAAACCTGTATTCTTGTGGGCGCGCCGCTGGACAGCGGCGCGCCCACAAG
>NZ_LWEX01000022.1 GCF_001634885.1 Sulfitobacter sp. HI0040
ACTTGGAGCGGCTGAACCTACGCACGCCCGAAGTCGCGCAGGAAGCTAGCCGCGTTGCGGCGATCCCCGCGGTTCGTGCGGCGCTGGTGGATTTCCAGCGCAGCTTTGCCATGCGGGCAGGAGGTGCCGTGCTGGATGGTCGGGACATCGGGACCGTGATTTGCCCGCAGGCACAGGTGAAGCTTTTCGTCACGGCGAGCGCCCCGGTGCGCGCGGCCCGGCGGCACGCGGAACTGGTGGCGAGCGGGATGGATAGTCTGACGCTGGAAGAGGTCCTGAGGGATGTGGAGGCGCGGGATGCCCGCGATGAAAACCGCGCCGATTCACCGTTGAAACCCGCGGAGGACGCGATGCGACTGGACACCACCGACATGCCGATCGATGAGGCGGTTGCCGCCGCGGTTGCCCGGATCGAAGCGGTACGCCGCGGGTAACTGGGCGGGCGTCAGCCGATTTCGTGCAGTAGGAACGCCAGAGCGACGCCCACCGCGACGGCAATCCCCGTGGCATCATTGTCTTTCTCGTAAGCTGTGGGGAAGACTTCGGTCGCGAGGGAGGCGATCACGGCCCCCGCCGCGAAGGATTTGATTACCGCGAGTGCCATTTCCGCGTCGGAGGGGAGCAGGAGGTAGCCTGCGATGGCCGCTCCGCTGAGGATCGCCGCCGTGGCCGTCCAGATTCCCATCGCCTTCAATTTGCTGAATCCGTTTTCCCGCATCTGACGGGCACCGCCGGCCGCTTCGGGCAAGTTGGACAGCAGGATGGACCCGGTCAGCGCCAGAACGCCCAAGGGGCCCGACCCAATCAGGGCGACACCGAGGGCGAGGTTTTCGGGAACACCATCGAGCACGACAGCCATCAGCAGGCCGCCGCCGCTGTCTTCGCCGACGTGGCGGTCGATATACATGTCCACCAGGGTGAAAATGACGGCGCCGCTCAAAAAGCTCAGGATCACGATGGGGATGGATGACGCTTCGGCGGCAGGTTCGAGCAGTTCCGCCATGACCGACACGATCAGTGCGCCGCCCGCCATCGCCACGAGGAAACCTTCGACCTTGGAGGGGAATTTTCCGTAAAGCCCCCAGGCCGCGCCGACGATCAGCGCCGCGGAAATCACGATGATGACAAGGATGACCATCCACATGCCAAAGGAACGCCGGAACGGGGCGGCGGTTCCGCCGGAAACAGGGGGATAGGCGGGGGCACACGGGCTTCGGGGCTTGCGAAGACGGCTGGATTGACCTATACGCGCCATGTCTAAGAAGCGGGCACAGCTTCGGGCGGGATATCTCAGGCAGGGTCGGTTTCAACCGGCCCTCTTTCTTTTGAACCCGACCCCGAGACCGGCATCGCGGACCAAATTCATCCCCAGACCGGCGGAGACAACCGCACGGCCAGAAACACATGATAAGGAAACGATAAGCTACATGACCAAAGCAATGGACGAATTCGAAGCGCTTCTTGAAGAAAGCTTCGAAATGGACACGCCCCAGGAAGGCAGTGTCGTCAAGGGCAAGGTGATCGCGATCGAAGCGGGCCAGGCCATCATCGACGTCGGTTACAAGATGGAAGGCCGCGTCGAACTCAAAGAATTTGCCGATCCCGGCGAGTCCCCCAAGATCGAAGTCGGCGACGAAGTCGAAGTCTTCCTTCGCCAGGTCGAGAACTCCCGCGGTGAAGCTGTCATCAGCCGTGAAATGGCCCGCCGCGAAGAGGCATGGGACCGTCTGGAGAAAGCCTACGCCGCCGAAGAGCGTGTCGAAGGCGCGATCTTTGGCCGCGTGAAAGGCGGCTTTACCGTCGATCTCGGCGGCGCCGTGGCCTTCCTGCCCGGAAGCCAGGTCGATGTGCGCCCCGTGCGCGACGCGGGCCCGCTCATGGGTCTCAAGCAGCCGTTCCAGATCCTCAAGATGGACCGCCGCCGTGGCAACATCGTGGTATCGCGCCGCGCGATCCTCGAAGAGAGCCGTGCCGAGCAGCGCGCCGAAGTCATCGGCAACCTGTCCGAAGGTCAGACGGTCGACGGCGTGGTCAAGAACATCACCGAATACGGTGCCTTCGTTGACCTCGGCGGTGTTGACGGCCTGCTGCACGTGACGGACATGGCATGGCGCCGGGTCAACCACCCGTCCGAGATCCTGTCGATCGGCGAAACGATCAAGGTGCAGGTCATCAAGATCAACAAGGAAACCCACCGTATCAGCCTCGGCATGAAGCAGCTGCAGGAAGATCCGTGGGATCTGGTCGGTGCCAAGTACCCGCTGGAATCGACCCATACAGGTCGCGTTACCAACATCACCGATTACGGCGCCTTCGTGGAGCTGGAGCCCGGTGTCGAAGGTCTGGTTCACGTCTCCGAAATGTCCTGGACCAAGAAGAACGTGCACCCCGGCAAGATCGTCTCCACCTCTCAGGAAGTGGAAGTCATGGTGCTGGAAATCGACAGCGCCAAACGCCGTGTTTCGCTGGGTCTCAAGCAGACCATGCGCAACCCCTGGGAAGTCTTTGCTGAAACGCACCCCGAGGGCACCGAGGTCGAGGGCGAGGTCAAGAACATCACCGAATTCGGTCTGTTCGTCGGTCTGCCGGGCGACATCGACGGCATGGTTCACCTCAGCGACCTCAGCTGGGACGAGCGTGGCGAAGATGCGATCCAGAACTACCGCAAGGGCGATGTGGTTCAGGCCGTCGTGTCCGAAGTCGACGTGGAGAAGGAGCGCATTTCGCTCTCCATCAAGAACGTCGGTGGCGACAAGTTTGCCGAAGCCGTCGGTGGCGTGAAGCGCGGTTCGGTCGTCACCGTGACCGTGACCTCCATCGAAGATGGCGGCATCGAGGTGGAATACGAGGGCATGAAAGCCTTCATCCGCCGTTCGGACCTGAGCCGTGACCGTGCCGAGCAGCGCCCCGAGCGTTTCTCCGTGGGGGACAAGGTCGATGTACGCATCACCAACGTCGATACCAAGGCACACCGCCTCGGCGTATCGATCAAGGCGCGCGAGATCGCGGAAGAAAAGGAAGCTGTCGAACAGTACGGTTCCTCCGATTCCGGCGCATCGCTGGGCGATATCCTTGGCGCCGCGCTGAAGGGCGACGAATAATCCATTCGGGTCTACCGATGAAAAATGAGGCCCCGCATCGAAAGATGCGGGGTTTTTTCGTGCCGAATCGACTGCGGCGAAAGTGCGCGCGTTCCTTGGCCGGTCACGTGTCGATTGGAATGCGACACGTATTCAGAGTTGAAACTATCGGAATATCAGCGACTTCCTGCACAAAAACCGAAGCTGTCCCAAACCGGTCACTTCCCGAACGGTGTGTTTTTCCATATAATCGCCTCAATGCTGCACCAACTATAAAAACAAGCCAGAGGGAGAACCAACACCGTGATTCGTTCTGAACTCATCCAGAAGATTGCAGACGATAATCCGCACCTGTACCAACGGGATGTAGAGCGGATCGTGAACACGATATTCGACGAGATCACCAATGCCATGGCGCGGGGTGATCGGGTTGAACTGCGTGGGTTCGGTGCGTTTTCTGTCAAGAAGAGAGAAGCGCGTGTGGGGCGGAACCCCCGGACGGGTGAAACGGTTGATGTGGAGGAGAAGCATGTACCGTTCTTCAAGACGGGCAAATTGCTTCGGGATCGCCTAAACGGGAAGACTTAATGCGTTATATCCGCTACCTTTGCATCGCCATCTTCGCGCTGGCGCTGATTGCCGTCGCGCTGGCCAACCGGGCCATCGTACCCCTGCGTGTCTTGCCCGCCGAAATCTCCGGCTGGTTTGCGCTGAACCCCGAAATCAACCTGCCGCTGTTCCTTGTGATCCTGGGCAGTATCCTTGCCGGTTTGCTCGTGGGTTTCATCTGGGAATGGATCCGCGAATACGGCGAACGCGCCGAGGCCGCCCGCAAGGAGCGTGAGATACGTCGGCTGGAGCGGGAGGTCGCCCGGCTCAAGGCCGAAAAGCACGAGGGCAAGGACGAGGTTCTGGCCCTTCTGGAGCAGACCGGCTGAACCACCATACCGCGTTCGGGGCCAATGTGCCCCCGCGCCCGGGGCGATCATGGCATCTGACGTGAACATCAAGATCTGCGGATTGACGGATCCGGCGGACATTCCGGCGGCGATATTGGCCGGTGCGCGCTACCTTGGTTTCGTTTTCTTCCCCAAGTCCCCGCGCAATCTGGAAATTTCGCAGGCGGCAGAACTTGCCGCCTCTGTGCCCGAGGGGATCTGCAAGGTCGCCCTCACGGTGAACGCCGATAACGGGGCGCTGGACGCGCTTTTGGCGCAGGTGCCCATCGACATGCTGCAACTTCATGGGTCAGAGACGCCCGAAAGGGTCGCCGAGGTGAAGGCGCGCTACGGTTTGCCTGTGATGAAGGCGGTCGGTGTGGCGGATGCCGACGATCTGCCCGCCCTCGATCGTTATGCCCGCGTGGCGGACCAGCTTTTGGTCGATGCCAAACCGCCGAAGGATGGCCCGCTGCCCGGCGGCAACGGGCTCGCCTTTGACTGGAACCTCATTACCGGGCGACGCTGGCCTGTGCCATGGATGCTGGCCGGGGGGTTGACCCCCGCCAATGTGGGTGCCGCCATTCAACTGACGGGCGCACGGCAGGTCGACGTCTCTTCCGGGGTGGAAGCCGAACCGGGCGTGAAGGACGCGGAGTTGATCCGTGCTTTCTGCACCGCTGCGCGCGACGGGGGTACAGCAGACAAGGTGCCGCATCTGCGGGTGTTGAAGTAGCGCGAGAGGGCGTAATCCTCGCCCCCAGCCGGGACCGCTCAGAAGGTCAGGGGGTGTTCCTTGGCGATAGCGTCGAACCTCATAAGCAGACGGATGAGCGCGGGCATCTCATCGAGGTAGACCATATTCGGCCCGTCCGATGGCGCGTTGTCCGGATCCTCATGGGTTTCGATGAAGACGGCCGCCACGCCCGCGGCCACTGCCGCCCGTGCCATAAGAGGCGCGAATTCTCGCTGGCCACCGGAGGAGCCGCCCTGACCCCCCGGTTGCTGAACGGAATGTGTCGCATCCATCACCACGGGATAGCCTGTCTTGGCCATCTGGGGCAGGGCGCGCATGTCTGCGACCAGTGCGTTGTAGCCGAAGGACGTTCCCCGTTCGGTCAGCAGGATGTTCCGGTTTCCCGTGCTTTCGATCTTGGTCACGACATTCGCCATGTCCCACGGGGCAAGGAACTGGCCCTTCTTCACATTCACCGCCTTTCCGGTCCGCCCGGCGGCGAGCAGCATGTCCGTCTGACGGCAAAGGAAGGCGGGTATCTGGATGATGTCCGCAACCTCTGCCGCTATCGCGCATTGGGCTTCGGTATGTACGTCCGTCAGGACCGGCACCTTGTTATCGGTGCCCACGGCCTGCAGCACCTTGAGGCCTTCGTCGATCCCAAGACCGCGTTTGCCTGAAAGAGACGTGCGGTTGGCCTTGTCGTAGCTGGCCTTGAACACATACTGGGCACCCGCTTCGGCACAGGCTTCCTTCATCCGGCCTGCGATCATCTGGGCATGATCGAGGCTTTCAAGCTGGCAGGGGCCTGCGATCACCGTCAGCGGACGGTCCTGCCCGATGACGACATCGCCGACGGTGACTTGGGTCATGATGTAACCTGTTCTCTGAGGATGGAGGCGGTGAGCGACAGCATCAGGTAGATACCCGCAAATATCAGAAATGCCAGCACTGTGTTTTCGAACTTGCGGGGATAGGTCGGCTCCTGCGGGGCGACGGGGCGCACGGCGACGGTGAGGTAGCGCACCTGCCGTCCCGCCTCTGTACGGGCCTGATCCATTTGTGTCTGCGCCGCCTGAAGGTTCGCATCCGCGGCGGCAAGGTCTGCCTGCGCCAGTTGCAGCGCCACGGCCTGCTGGGCGAGTGAGCCTTCGCCATCGGTGGCGTTGTTCATGCGGTTGTTCAGTTTTTCCAACTGCGTCGAGATGCGCCGGATATCGCCCTGCACGCCATCGACCTTGGCCCGGTTCGGGCGCGGGTTGTCCAGCAGGGCAGCCAGTTCCAGTTCCTTTTCGATCAACAGCGTGTCGTAGTTGGTTATCTGGGTTCGGATGGAGGCGATCACCGCTTCGGGATCCACCCCGTTTTCTACCTGCATCTTGATCAGTGATTCCTGCGCTTCGCGGCGTTTTTCAACGGCGGACTCGTAGCCCGCCAGGCCGTCGCGCATGGTGTCTTCGCGCTTTTGCTGCGACAGGCTGTTCACGCGTTCTTCGGCGTAGTTCAGCAGGTTGCGCGAGAAGGTGGCGGAAATTTCCGGATCGGCGGCGATCACTTCCATACGGATGACGCCCTCTGTCGGGTCATAACCGATCTTCACGTTCTTTTTGTAGATCTTGTAGGCGTCCTCGTTCGTCGGATCCTCTTCGAGGCGCTGGATCGGGTCGATGCTTTTATCCGCGAAATGCGACTTGAAGCCCGCGTCCTTGTCGAGGCGCAGCATCGCGTCCTTGGATTGCAGATAGGCTTGAGTCGCGATGCTGTCTGCGGAATTGGCGAATTGGGTCGGCAGTAAGCCGCCCAAGGGTCCCGCACCGCCGGAGCCTTCGTTCTGGATGATCAGGAACTGGCTGTTGGTGGCGTACATCGGCGTCGCGATGTTGTAGAAATAATACCCGGCGAGGAAGGCGGGCAGAAAGACGAAAAACGCCAGCCGGACCATGAGCAGGCCCAGTTTGCGGCGGCGGCGGCGGCTGATGTCGCGCTGGATTTCCGAAATTTCGCGGGTGCGTCGTTCGGCGGGGCTCAGTTCGGTGGTGGGAAGATTGCGCCGTCCGGTGGGGACGGTCTGGGGCAGTTGAACCCGCGCGACATCGGGTGAGTTTCCGCTGACGTTGGCCAGCATGTCGCCCCGCCTGCCGCCGCCTTCGCCCTGTGGCACCACGAGTTCCAGCATGTTCGACCGCTGGAACGGATCGATCCCGCGCGCGCGCAGCAGACGGACCGCATCGAAATCGGACGTAGGGGCGAGCCCGTGCTTTTGCGCGACACGGCGTGCCATGCGCAGCTGTCGGCCTGTAAGGCCCTCCCGACGGATCGCATCGAGGTCCTGCTCCCCCGAGACTTCGGCGGGGGAGGAGACTTCGCCTGCCCTCACCTCATCTTGCGATTCGGCTGGCGCGGGCGTTTCCGCGGGTGCGGGTGTTTCGACAGCACGGGGTCGGGGGCGGGTCGTCGCATTGTCGGCCTTGGCCGGAACCGGCTTCGGAGCTTCGCGCGGGGGTTCTTCGGCGCGTTCCACTCCAGGGGCCGCGCTGTTGCCAGCCGCAGACACATTGCCCGTTCCCTGTGGGGGCGCCGCCCGCTTGATGCGGAACTTTCTAGCTTTGGGTTTCGTAGTCATAAAGCTGCTTCGCTTCTTCCAGGGTGTCGAACATATGCAGTTTACCGTGTAGCAAAACAGCTGCCGAGCTTGCGAATTTTTCGAGTGTCGTGGGACTGTGCGATACGATCACGATCGTGGTAGTGCGCAGCCGTTCCTGCAGGATGTCACCGGCCTTGCGGTTGAATTCAACATCCGTGGAGGCGGGCATGCCTTCGTCGATCAGGTACATGTCGAAATCGAGCGCCAGCATCAGCGCGAAGGAAAAGCGTGAGCGCATCCCCGAGGAATAGGTGCCCAGCGGTTGATCAAAGTATTCGCCCAGATTGCACAACCAGCGGCAGAAGCTTTCGACATAGTCGGGATCGAGCCCATAGAGCCGCGCGATAAAACGCGCGTTCTCCATCGCTGAGACCTTGCCGACGACGCCGCCCATGAACCCCAGCGGAAAGCTGATGTTGCACCCGCGCCTGATCTCGCCCTCATCGGGTTTTTCGAGGCCCGCCATCATGTTGATCAACGTGCTCTTGCCCGTGCCGTTGGGCGCAAGGATGCCCAGCGAACGACCCAGTTCCACCCGAAAAGACACCCGGTCGAGGATGACCTTGTGCTGTGATCCGGTCCAGAAGGACTTGGATACGTTTTCGAATTCCAGCATGTCTGCTCCGGTCCGGCTCTGCCTCATCGCTCGGTTCAGCGATGTCCCCAGGTTCTATATACCGAATTTGTCCGCATTATGTCCCAATAGGAAACAAATGTACAACGCCACATGACCCTTGGGAGCGGCATCGATCCTTAATAATCCTTAAGAAACAGCGGGGAAAGGGTGCCTGAGGGTCAGTTGACCTGCTCGTCCGGGACTGCGCGCATCAGGGCCGCTTGGGTCCGGTCCCCGTCGATGTTGAGCACCGGTCCGACGGGCACAGCACTCATCACACCAAGGCGCGTCATCCAGCGGCTGAAGACAGCCGGAACGATGCCTATGACATGGCTGGCGTTCATCTCGGCCGCTGCGGTGGCCATCCGGGCGAGCAGCAAGCGTTGCAGTTCCATGCGTCGCTGCGACGGAATAGAGGGTGCCAGAAAAAGGCGCGTCGCTTCCCAGACCGTGGGGTTGACGGGCGCCTTGAAGAAAAGGACATCGCGGGGGATCGTGTCGATCAGGCCCTGCTGGGCGTCCCGGATCATGTAGCTGTACTGCCCGCATTGGGAGGTGGTCGGGGTCAAGCGGACGCCGCCCAGAACCTCGCCGTATTCGTGCAGAACGATCCAGCGTGCGCGGGGCGTGTCGTATTGGTCGAACTCCATGCCGTCCACTTCGGGCAGATCCCAGCCCTTCGACTGGATGAAGACCTCCCGACGGGCGCGCATGAAGTTGACGAACAATTCCCCGTGATTGTGCATGTTCGTCATTGAAAGCGTAATCGCGCGTACTTGCCGGTTCTGCTCGGACAGGGGCGGCAAAGCGCGCGAGTTCGCGGATTCCAGCCGTTGCCGGGACGCGCGCGCGCTCTTCGACTCCAGTGCCGCAATGTTAAGCTCTTCCTGTGGAATAAGATCAGGAAAAATGTGCTTCCAGGTTCCAATGCCCGGAATGCTCTTTTGAATACCCATGCCCGCCCAACTTAACGTGTTCTTAACTAACCTTAACGTAACTTGTGGTAGCACATTGTGGCCATACTTTTGGCGCAGTGATCGGTCATGTTGCTCCCGAATTGTTTCAATATCAGCCGAATCGTGGCTCCAAGATCACAAAATTCGGAACAATAAGACCCAGAGGCCGGCACATCGGTGCCAACGACGCATAGTAGGAACGTAAAATGAACGATGAGAACGTCAGCCCGATGGAGATGGATTCGCGGCGGTTGTTAACGCAGCAGATCCGCGACTATGCCACCGTCGGCCGAAATATGTTCTGGCAGCGTCAAATCATCTACTCTGCCGCTGTCGTCCTCGCGGCCTATTACTACGACCTGTGGCTGGCGATCTCGACGGTTGCCGTCGTCGCGCTTTCCGAGATCTATGATTACATCCTGTTCCGCCAGATCGCCATATGGCGAGGGCGGAGCCCCCGGATCGCGCGACATTTCCTGTGGCGCATCTATTTCGGTACGATCATCAGCGCCGCCGTCATCTGCATTTACACCATCGGCATCGCGCTGGAGCAGGGGCCGACCACCCATTTCATGTCGCTGTTCTTCCTCTTTGCGGCATCGCTCTTTGCCGCGATGAACAACCACCAGCTGCTGCAGGTACTGGTGCTGCGGCTCACGATCTATGGGGTGACCTTCCTGTTCATCCCTCTTTACGACATCATACGCACCGGCGCGCCACTGTCGTCCGAGCTTTGGATGCAGTTCTTTGCCGTGCTCTTTGTGATCTATTTCATCGTGGATTGTTCGCGCATCTACATGAAGCTCTACCGGACCAACCAGCGCCAGCACGAGGCGTTGAAGGTGGAGCATGAGAAGACGAAGATTGCCTATCAGATCAAATCCGAGTTCCTTTCAACCATCAGCCATGAGCTGCGTACCCCCATGACATCGATCCGGGGCTCATTGGATCTGGTCTGCGGCGGGGCGATGGGCGAAGTTCCCGAAAAGGCGGATAAGGCCCTTCGTATCGCGCAGCGCAACAGCCGCCACCTGATGTCACTGATCAACGAGATCCTCGATCTGCAGAAGATGGAAGCCGGCAAGATCTCCCTTTCCGTCGAACCGCTCGAACTGCATGCGCTTCTGGACGATGCCATCGATCTGAACGCGGGCTACGCGGAGACGCTGAGCGTGGATCTGGTGAAAGGCCAGTTCGACAAGGATATTGTGATCCAGGCGGACGAAAAGCGGATGCAGCAGGTCATGTCGAACCTGTTGTCCAATGCCGCGAAGTTTTCAAAGCCTGGTAGCAAGGTCATCGTAAGCTCTGAAATCTTCGAGGACTTCGCGCGTATCCTTGTGATCGACGAAGGGATCGGCCTGTCGGAGGATCATCGCCACAAGGTGTTCGACCAGTTCTCGCAAGTCGATTCCAGCGACCAGCGTGCCGTGAACGGTACGGGGCTGGGCATGAACATCTCCAAGCGCATCATCGAAGCGCAGGGCGGCGCGATTGACTACCGCAAGAACTCAGGTCCGGGCACCACCTTCTTCGTGGATATCCCCCTGATGAAGGGTCAGCAGACAGTGCAGGAAATGCGCCGGGTGGCCAAAGAGGGCCGTTCCAACTTCGGATACGGGTTGTTCAAGACAGCCTGACCGGCGTCCAGCCCCGCGCTACTGGCAAAGGCGGAAGCCCCCGTTGCGGGCTTTGATGTCGAAATGCAGGTGGTTGGCGTGGGCCGC
The DNA here is from genome assembly GCF_001634885.1 of Sulfitobacter sp. HI0040. Classification (GTDB taxonomy): domain Bacteria; phylum Pseudomonadota; class Alphaproteobacteria; order Rhodobacterales; family Rhodobacteraceae; genus Sulfitobacter. Next base: position 10,698 of record NZ_LWEX01000022.1, read on the forward strand.
ATCCGATCCGGGGCCGAGAACGGTGGTGAAGGACAGGCAGGCGCCCGCCCGGATCGCATCCTGAAAGGCTTCTTCCAGCGTTCCTTCGCGTTCACGCGGCTCGATCGCCAGCATGCTGCCGTCGGCAAAACCGACCCCCATGATATCCAGCGCATTGCCGTAACTGTGTTCCGAGGGCTTTCCCGTCGGGCTGTTGTTGCGACGGCGGCAGATATAGGACGATCCGTGCTGAAGCGAGGTGACCGCTCCCCGCTCACTCAGGACTTCGGCGGCGGGCAGCACGGTGCGTGTGACCCATTGCGAAAGCGCGAGCGCGGTTTCACAGCGCAGAAAGGTATCGGGGTTCAGCGCCACGCCCGGGGCCGCGGCGTCCAGCCGGATGGGCTGCGCAATACCGCAGGACCCGTCATCTTCATCGCGGATGGGGGCCACGGGTTCGAAACTTGCCCCCAGTTCGGTCAGGGCCGCGGTACAGGCCGCAAAGGCTGCTGGATCCGCTGTGATGGCGAGCGTTTTTTCCGGCGGATCGTCCGTCGCCAGTGTCTCGGCGGGGTCGACATCAACGGGGGCGGGCTCCGGTACGGGCGCCGGGGCCTCGGAGGTTTCCTCCGAGGTTTCGGGCTCTGCCCGTTCGAGTTGCGGCGGGGTCAGCGACGTTTCTGGCGCTTCGGACTGGGCGAGCGCGGGGAGGGCCAGCAGCGACAGGCAGGTCGCCACCTGAACCCGGCTGTTCATCCACATGCTCATTCCGCGAATTCGACCATGACACCACCTGCGTCCAGCCCGGCGGAGACGAGGTCCGCCAGTTCCTGCGCGTCCCAGTTCGTCAGTCGTACGCAACCGTGGCTCTGGTTCTTGAACAGGCCCGCCGGATAGGGGGTGCCGTGCAATCCATAGGTAGGTTTGTCGAGGTCGATCCAAACGAGGCCAACAGGCCCGTTGGGGCCGGGCGGCAGGGTCAGGAATTCGTCGTTGTCACCCTGCTGGAAGTTCAGGTCCGGATTGTAGCTGTATGTGGGCTCCGGCGCGATGGCGTTCACTTTCATCGTCCCCGAGGGCGACGGTGTGCTTTCGGAGCCGACCGTGACCGGGTAGTCGGTGATCACCGCGCCCGACCCGTCATAGGCGATCAGGCGACTGGTAGGCTTGTCGACGACAATGCGGGCGACCGTGCCCTGAGGAAGCGGCGCTTCCACATTTGCGACAGTGATTGTCTGCCCCGGTTCGAAAGCGGTGCCGGCGTTCAGGGCGATAAGGAAATCCTCATCCATGTGGAAATCTTCCGCCAGCTTTTCGGTGACGGAGGTGTATCCGATCCACTCCAGCTTCGCGAGATCTGCATAATCGTCAGGCAGGGCGCCGTTGTGCAGGCGGACGAAGTCGTCCTGAGTGATCGTGTACTGCTTTGTAAGCTGGGCGGCGGACGGCCCGCCCAAAGCGGCCCAGACATCTGCATCTAGTTCCCCGTCCACCGGCAACCCTTCGCGCGCCTCGAAGGCCCGCAGTGCGGTTTCGGACATACCGCCCTTGTAGCCGTCGATGACGCCGGGGGAGATCCCGGCACGGTCGAGCAGGATTTGCAGTTTGGCGGTCAGGGCATCCTGCCTGTCATCTTCTTCCGCCTCTGCCTCTGCTTGGGCATCGGTCTGGGTGGTATTGCCCTGTGAATTACCTGTCTGCGCGGTCGCAGAAGCGCCGGAAGACAGGCCCGAAGAACCTGACTGCAGATCCGTGCTGCCCGCACCCGTTCCTGTTGCTGTCATACCTGTCGCCGTCGTGCCAGTTTGCTCCATCTGCTTCGGTGGGAACTTCGCCTCCTCAATATCCTGCGCGGTGAAGGGCAAAGCGAAAGCGGGGGCGGCAAGAAGCGACAGCAGCGCGGCGGCGGCTGTACGGGTCTGCAAAAGCGGCATGATCGTCCTTTCAGAAAGAGGTTATTCCTCAACGCACGGGTGAATCCGATTGTTCCGGGTAAGTTCTGCTCATGCGGTAATAAGAGGCAGCGTCGCTGCTGTTGTTGGGGGCGGAATAAGGGGGTTCCACTTTGCGCGCCGTCGCCTATCTGAAGCCCATGGTAACCGACATTCGCCCTGCCTTGCGTCGCTGTACGATCTGCGCGGAAAGATTTGCCGCCACGGCCACGTCCCACCGCCCAAATCCGGTCGTCTGGTTCCAGCCCGGTGCGCGGCTTCTGATCGCCTCCCAGGCCCCCGGCTTGCGGGTGCATGAAGCCAATACGCCGTTCTGGGACGCATCGGGCAGGCGGCTTCGATCATGGCTGGGGATCGATGAGGATACTTTCTATGACCGTTCGAAAGTTGCCATCATTCCGATGGCCTTTTGCTTTCCCGGTTACGATGCCAAAGGCAGTGATCTG
>NZ_LWEX01000023.1 GCF_001634885.1 Sulfitobacter sp. HI0040
GAGGCCGATGGCGAGGATGAAGCTGCCGACGGAAGAGGCGAAGTTGATCGCACCCCAGCCCGTTTCGGCGTCATATGTCTCTATCCTGCGACGTTGACCCAATAATCCGACCCAATGCATCGCCAGAAACGTGCCGTGAAAGCCAAGGAAGATGAGCGCGAATGCAGTCTCTCCCATGCGGAAAAACCGCTTTCGGCCTGTGAAGAGCGGCAGCCAGTAATAGATGCCCGCGAGGATCGGGAAGACGAAGCCGCCGAAGAGCACATAGTGCAGATGCGCGGTGATGAAGGCGGTGTCATGGGCCTGCCAGTCAAACGGCACGACAGCGACCATCACCCCCGTCAGCCCGCCGATCACGAAGGTCACGAAAAAGCCGAGGATATGCAGCATCGGCAGGTGAAGCTCCGGCCGGCCTTTCCACAGGGTCCCTATCCAGGCAAAGACCTGCACGCCGGTGGGCACCGCGACCAGCGTGGAGGCCGCTGAAAAGAAAGCGAGCCCCATATGCGGGATGCCGGTGGTGAACATGTGGTGGACCCAGAGCCCGAAGCTGAGAAAAGCGAGTGCGACGGCGGAGGCGACGATCCAACCGTAGCCCAGCAGGCTGGTTCGGGCCATCACGGGAATGATGGTGCTGATGACCCCGGCGGCGGGCAGGAAGATGATATAGACCTCCGGATGGCCGAAAAGCCAGAAGAGGTGCTGCCAGAGCAGGCTGTCGCCGCCAAGCTCCGCCTGAAAGAAGGGCAGGCCGAAGGCGCGTTCAAGCTCCAGCAGGATCGAGCCGAGGATCAGCGGGGGAAAGCCCGTCAGGATCATCAGCGCCGTCACCAGCGCGTACCACGCGAAGATCGGCATCTTGTCGAGCGACATGCCGGGCGCGCGATACCGCAGGATCGAGACGGTGAATTCGACCGCCGCGCAGATGGCCGAAATCTCAACGAAAGTGATGCCGATCAGCCAGAAATCGGTGTTGATCCCCGGTGAATGCAGCGGGCCGGTCAGCGGGGGGTACATGAACCAGCCGCCATCGGGCGCGATGCCCAGCACCAGCGCCACCAGCAACATCGAACCGCCGAAGACATAGCACCAGAAGCCATAGGCGGTGAGCCGCGGAAAGGCGAGGTCACGGGTGCCCAGCATCTTCGGCAAAAGGTAGATCGCCAGCCCCTCGAAGGTGGGAATGGCGAAGAGGAACATCATGATGGTNCCGAGGTGGCAGGACGCTTCAACCTCGTGCCGATCTCCGCCTCCTGCCATCCGTTTTCGGACTGGAAGCAGCAGGACACCACCGACAAGGAACGCTACGAGTCGCTGGAATCGGAACTGGCGCTCGTGGCACGGCGCATGTTGATCTGCGGGATGCACGTGCATGTCGGGGTGGAGGACGAAGCCCTGCGCGTCGATCTGATGCCGCAGTTTTCGTACTTCCTGCCGCATCTGCTGGCGCTGTCCACCTCCTCCCCCTATTGGCAGGGGGACGATACCGGGCTGGCCTCCTACCGACTGTCGATCTTCGACAACATGCCGCGCACCGGCCTGCCGCCGCGCTTCGACAGTTGGGCGGAATATCAGCGCACCGCCGGCACCCTGATCGACCTCGGCGTGATCGAGGACACCTCCAAGATCTGGTGGGACCTGCGCCCCTCGCATCAGTTCCCCACACTGGAAAGCCGGATCTGCGACACCCAGCCCCGGCTGGAACATACGTTGGGGCTGGCTGCGCTGACGCAGGCGATCATGCGCATGCTGATGCGGCTGCGCGACCGCAACCTGCGCTGGCGCGAATATGACCGGTTCCTGATCTCGGAAAACCGCTGGCGGGCGCAGCGCTATGGCGTGACCGAAGGGCTGATCGATTTCGGCGAGCGGGCGCTCAGGCCTTTTGACGAATTGTTCGATGAACTCGTATCGCTGCTGGCCGAAGACGCAGAGGCGCTGGGGTGTCTGGATGAGATCTGTGCGCTGCGCGATGTCATAGCAAATGGCACCAGCGCCAGCCGCCAGCGCGCCGTCGCCGCCCGCGCGCCCGAAGATGACCGTGGCCCCGCCATCGTGCGCCACCTGATCGAGGAGTTTCACGCCGACCTCTGACAGCTTGTCCCGCGGGAGGGCCGCTGTTACAAATTTAACAACCGTTCAATTAGAGCGGAGCGACCAAGGGAGAGGACCGCGATGGATTTCGCATTGACCGAGGAACAGACCGCAATCTTCGACATGGCCCATGCCTTCGGGCAGGAACATATCGCGCCATATGCCCGCCAGTGGGAAGCCGAAGGCACCATACCCAAGGATCTCTGGCCGCGCATTGCCGAACTGGGGTTCGGCGGGCTTTACGTGTCGGAGGACGCGGGCGGCTCGGGGCTGAGCCGGCTCGACGCGACGCTGGTCTTCGAGGCGCTGTCGATGGCCTGCCCTTCGGTTGCCGCCTTCCTGTCGATCCATAACATGTGCGCCAAGATGCTCGATTCCTTCGCCGATGACGCGTTGAAAGAGCGGATCATGCCGGGCGTGCTGTCGATGGAAACGGTGCTGTCCTATTGCCTGACCGAACCCGGGTCGGGCTCGGACGCCGCAGCACTCAAGACGAAATGCGAACGCACCAACGACGGATACCGCCTGAACGGGACCAAGGCCTTCATCTCGGGCGGCGGCTATTCGGATGCCTATGTCGCCATGGTCCGTACCTCCGACGGTGGCGCGGCGGGGGTATCCTGCGTCTATGTCGAGGACGGCACCGAAGGGCTGAGCTTTGGCGGCCTCGAGGACAAAATGGGCTGGCGCAGCCAACCCACCGCACAGGTGCAATTCGACGACTGCGTGATCCCCGCCGGGAACCTCGTGGGCGAAGAGGGCAAGGGATTCAAATACGCGATGATGGGGCTCGATGGCGGGCGGCTCAATATCTCGGCCTGTTCGCTGGGCGCGGCCCAGACGGCGATGAACGCCACGCTGGACTACATGGGCGAACGCAAGGCTTTCGGCCAGACCATCGACCAGTTCCAGGGGTTGCAGTTCCGCCTTGCGGACATGGAGATCGAGTTGCAGGCAGCGCGCACCTTCCTGCGGCAGGCCGCGTGGAAGCTGGACAGCGGTGCGCCGGACGCCACGCGCTTTTGCGCCATGGCCAAGAAGTTCGTGACCGAAACGGGCAGCCGCATCGTGGACCAGTGCCTGCAATTGCACGGCGGCTACGGCTACCTTGCCGACTACGGGATCGAGAAGCTCGTGCGCGATCTGCGCGTGCATCAGATTCTCGAAGGCACCAACGAAATCATGCGCGTCATCGTGGCCCGCGACATGCTGAAGAACAGATGAGCGATATCGACATCCGCAAGAAGGGCCGCGCGGGCCGCATCACGCTGACCCGGGCCAAGGCGCTCAACGCCATGACCTACGAGATGTGCCTTGCCATCGAACGGGCGTTCGACGACTGGCGCGACGACGACGAAGTCGAGGTGGTGATACTGGACGCGGAGGGCGAGCGGGCCTTCTGCTCTGGCGGGGATATCGCGGAGCTTTACGCGACCGGCACCAAGGGCGATTACGCCTATGGGCGGAAGTTCTGGGCCGATGAATACCGGCTCAACCACAAGATATTCAGCTATCCCAAACCCGTCGTTTCCTTCCTGCAGGGCTTCACCATGGGCGGGGGCGTGGGCATCGGCTGTCACGGCACGCACCGCATCGTGGGCGAGACGAGCCAGATCGCCATGCCGGAATGCGGCATCGGGCTGGTGCCCGACGTGGGCGGCTCGCTTCTGCTGGCGCTGGCGCCGGGGCGGCTGGGCGAATACCTTGGCCTGACGACGGCGCGCATGGGGCCTGCGGATGCGATCCATGCGGGCTTTGCGGATATGTTCATCCCTGAACAGAAGTGGCCGCAGCTTATCGATACGCTGGCGCGCTCGGGCGATACCACGGTGCTCGATCCGGCGGTGGAGGATGCACCCGCGGGCACGCTGAAAGAGGCTCAGACACAGATCGATGCGCTCTTTGCCGGGGAGGCGCTGGAAGACATTGGCCGCACCCTCGCGGCAGATGACAGCGATCTGGCCCAGGACGCCGCCAAGAAGATGAGCCGCAACAGCCCGCTGTCGATGGCCTGCACGATCGAGATTCTGCACCGGCTGCGCGGCCCATCCGCCACCATGGAAAAGGCGCTCGACCTCGAATACCGCTTTACCTACCGCGCGATGGAAGACGGCGACTTCCTCGAAGGGATCCGCGCCGCGATCATCGACAAGGACCGCAACCCCAAGTGGCAATTCGCGGACCGCGACGTGCCCACGGCGGCGGTTGCGAAAATGCTGCAACCCCTGGGCGCCGACGCCCTGAAACTGGAGGATCACTGATGGCGGGCATGACAATCGGATTTATCGGGCTGGGCAACATGGGCGCACCAATGGCGACCAATCTGGCGCGGGCCGGTCACACTGTACGCGGCTATGACGTGGCAGGCACCACGGCAGAGGGTGCGACAGCGGCAGGCTCCATCGCCGAGGCAGTGAAGGACGCCGATGTGGTCATCACCATGCTGCCCAACGGGTCGATCCTGCGCGATGTCGCAGCCGAAGCAATCCCCCATATGGCCAAGGGCAGCCTTTTCATCGATTGTTCCACCGTGGATGTGGAAAGCGCGCGCAACACCGCCGAGGCGGCGGAAAACGCAGGGCTGCTGGCCGTGGATGCTCCGGTATCGGGGGGCATCGGCGGCGCGTCGGCGGGCACGCTGACCTTCATGGCCGGCGGGTCGGAGGACGCCTTTACCAAGGCGAAGCCGCTTTTCGACATCATGGGCCAGAAGGCCGTCCACTGCGGCGAGGCGGGCGCCGGTCAGGCGGCCAAGATCTGCAACAACATGATCCTCGGCGTGACCATGATCGCCACCTGCGAAGCCTTCGCGCTGGCGGACAAGCTAGGCCTCGACCGGCAGAAGATGTTCGACGTGGTCAGCACCTCTTCGGGGTACTCATGGTCGATGAACGCCTATTGCCCTGCCCCCGGCGTCGGCCCGACCTCACCCGCGGACAACGACTACAAACCCGGGTTCGCCGCCGAACTGATGCTGAAGGACCTCGGGCTGAGCCAGCAGGCCGCCGAAATGGCCGATGCCGATACGCCCATGGGTCAGCTCGCGCGGTCGCTCTATGCCAGTTTCGTGAATGACGAAGACGGCAAGGGCCGGGATTTTTCGGCCATGCTGCCCCGCTTTGAGGCGCGCGGCCATTCGGGCTGAGCGGGCATCCGCCCAGCACCCGGCGGGGCATCTTGCCACGCGCCGCAAGGCCGGGAACAACCGGAAGGGCGCAGCGTTAACGCTGCAAGACATGGGGCTTCGGCCCGCCCCGACATGTCAGAGAAGGGAGCCGCAAGACGCAGGCTCCCGCTGCCCTAACGGAGATCAGACATGAAAAAGACCACCTTCCCCCTCGCCGTGGCGCTGGCCATCGCCGCCGCCCCGGCCTTTGCCACACCGCCCGCATATGCCCCCCAGACGTCGATCCTGACGATCCCGGCCCCGCAGCCCGCACCCGGCGTGCTCTTGATCAAGGATGACAAGGGCGACAAGGAGGCGAAAAAACACGCCAAGGAAGCGCGCAAAGCTGCGGAGAAGGCAGAGAAAAAGGCCGAGAAAGCCGCCGAGAAGCGCGAAAAACACGCGGAAAAAGCCGAAGAAAAGCGTGAGAAAAAGGCCGAGAAGGCCGCCGAAAAGTTGGAAAAACGTGCCGAGAAAGCCGCCAAGGCCGAAGAGAAGGCCGTGAAGAAAGCGCTCAAGGAAGACCGAAAGGCGCACAAGGAATATCACAAACTGCTGGAAGAGGCCCGCGCCAGTGACCACTACGCCCGCCGCACGCTGCGCGACGAGGCCGAGCGCGAAACCCAGGCCCGTGCCGTTCTGCGCGCGGCGGCCCCCGAAAGCCGGGACATGGCCGCGCTGCTGTCCGCCGGGGCGCTGGCACTGCTGGGCGACCGCGTGGCCTTTGCCGAGGTGGAGGACGACGCGCTCCTCACCTATCGCAACTGTCCCCCGGGCCTCGCCAAGAAGGACCCGCCCTGCGTGCCGCCGGGCCTTGCCGCGCAGGGGGTGACCTATGAGGAATGGGTTTCCTACGACGAGGACGAGTTGGACCGCATCTACCTCGACCGGCGGCGCGGCTATCTCGAAGACCTCGACGATACCGATGCGCAGGCGGCCACCAATGATACGGTGGTGATCGAAGAGACCCCCCGCCGCATCGTTCGGCTGGACGACACCCCCGTCCCGGGCGAGCAGAAGCTGCTGCTGACCTCGGCCCAGATCGCGGAGCTTTACGATCTGCGCCCCGCCCCCGCGGGCCATCGCTATGCGCTGATCGACGGCCTGCCCGTCCTGCTGAACGAGGAGGACTATACCTCGCTGCTGCGGATCAACGAACTGGCGCTGAGCGCGGATGTGGCCGAGGGCGTGACCGTGGCCCCCACCGCAGCGCTCACGCAGGATGAACTGCGCCGCACCTACCGGCTGCCCGCGGCGGACCCCGGCTACAAGTACACCGTTCTGAACGGCGAGCTGATCCAGTTGCAGGATCAGGCCTTCGAGACGCTGCAACTGATCCGGATCGCCCGCGCGGTTCTGTAACGCCACAGGGGCCGCATGTCGGGCCTGTCGCCGCGGTCCTTCGGGAACCGGCGGCAGGCCCGCGCGTTGGGGAAACAGGACATGGGGCCCTCCACCGGCCCTTCCCGACATGACCTGCACATCACGCGCGGCGCCGTCGCCGTGCCAAGCCTGCCGGAGACATGAAATGACCCGTTCCCCCTTTGCCCGTGCTGCCGCCCTTGCCGCCAGTGGCCTGATCGGTACCGCCGTGAGCGCTGCCACCCTGCAACCGCTGCCGCTGCCCGCGCCACAGGATCATATCCGCCAGTCGCCCCCGGTGACGCATGTGCAGATGAACCTTGGCGATGCGCTCAACCAGGTGATCCGTCAGGTGGAAAAGGACGCGGGCAAGGTCGTGCGGGAGATCGAGAAGGGCAATATCCGGCTGGAGGACGGCAAGATCCGCGTGACCGGCGACGCGGCGGCCATGGTGCGCAACATCACGCGCCAACGCTCGGGTGAGGACCGCGACCGCGTGGCCCGCGAAGTGCTGTCCCGCCGCGCGCCCGAAGACCGCGACCTTGCCGCCATCCTCAGCAGCGTGCCTGCGGCCTTGCTCAGTCAGGGGCAGCGCGCCTCCGACCTGCCGGAGGAAGAATTGCTGACCTATCGCAACTGCCCGCCGGGTCTGGCAAAGCTCGATCCCCCCTGCGTGCCCCCCGGCCTTGCCAAACAGGGGGTCACCTATGAGCAATGGGTGTCCTACGGGCCGCAGGACTATGAAAACATGCTGGATGCCCGCCGCGACGGGGTAAGCGCGCTCGCCCCCGCGGTGAGCCGCCTGCCCCCGGAGGAAACCGTTCTTGCAAGCGTGAACCCCACCAACCGCAGCGGCCTGCCCGCCGCCATTCAGGACGATAACGCCCGCGCGGCACTGGCCCGGGGCCGCACCGATTCCACGCAGCGGAGCACAACGCGCGAGGACACCGCCAAGGTGGAAACCACGCGCAAGACCGAACCGGCACCCGAGGCTTTGGCCCGCGCGGAACCGAAGCCGCAACCTGCCACGCCCAAGACGAACCTGCTGCTCACCTCAGAGGAGATCGCGGAGCTTTACAACCTGCGCCCCGCCCCCGCCGGTCGTCACTATGCACTGATCGACGGGATGCCCGTTCTGCTCGATGACAAGGATTACAACTCCCTGTCGTCGATCAACGATCTGGCCCGCGCAGCACCGCTTGGCGAAGGCGTGCAGGTTGCCCCGACCGCCGCACTGACCCAGAACGAGCTGATGGCGACCTACAAGCTGTCGGCCCCCGAGCCGGGCTATAAATACTCGGTCCTCAACGGCGAAGTCATCATGGTCGAAGAACGCGCCTTCGAGACGCTGCAGCTTATCCGGATCGCCCGCGCGGCGTTATGAGGGGGGCCGAAGCCCATTTGGCCGTGGGCATCGCTCTTGACGGCTCACAGCAGATACATTAATCGGCCCCTCAATGCCTTCCGGGACGACCCGGTCAAGATGGGCTCACGTCAGGACGACCTGCGAATACGGGGGTCGAAATGGCTTGGATTTTTCTCCTTACTGCAGGTCTTCTGGAAATCGCTTGGGCGACCGGGCTGAAAAAGCTCGGGCAAAGCCCGACTTGGGCGACCGGTACATTGACCTCCCTTGCGATGATCTTGAGCCTTGTGACGCTCTATGTCGCGATGACGCGGCTCCCCCTAGGGATCGCTTACCCGATATGGACAGGCATCGGCTCTGTCGGTTCTGTCATGGTCAGCGTCCTGTTCTTTAATCAAAATCTTAGCTGGGCCAGCATTGTCGGCATGATACTGCTGCTTGCCGGAATGTTTCTGCTCGGCTCGGAAGCGCACTGAACCAAAAGGACTTTGCAAATGACGACGAAAGCAAAATTGCCGCGCAACCTGATCGAAGGCCGGCCCGCCCTGATCGTGATCGATATTCAGAAAAGCACATTTCTGGATAACAGCGAAGTACGATCCATCGATAACATGCCGGGCTACAAGGAGCGGATGATCGCCGCACGCGATCTGGTCGATGCAGCGCATCAAAACGATGTGCCGGTCATTTTCATTCAGGAGGTTCATCGGACGGACCTGATCGACTTCGGCCGGGAACTGGATGGCGACGAGGACGTGCATTGCCTCGAAGACGATCCGAGGACAGAGCTCGCAGAGGAGGAGATGGGATTTCGCCAAGGCGACTACGTGGTCCCGAAACGCCGTTATTCTGCGTTTTTCGGAACGGATTTCGAAATACTGCTACGAGGCCTGAAGGTAGATACACTGATATTGTGCGGTGGGCTGACAGATGTCTGCGTCCACTACACATTCGTGGACGGGCACCAGTCGGATTATTTCTGCAGGGTCGTGGCGGATTGCGTGGCAGGATCGTCTGTCGAAGCGCATGAAGCCGCTTTGAAGGCGATGGAATACCTGCAAACCGGCGCAGTTCAGGATCGTGCAACTGTGATCGAAGCGATCTCAGCCCTCTGAGGCGCGCGTCAGGGAGCCGTGTTGCGTTGGCTCTCGCCTCCCGTTCGCGGAGGGGGGCGATGCCGGTACAGTCTCCCCTACTCCGCCGCCACGTCCTGCGGTTTGCGACGCCCCGTCAGCAGAGGTTCCAGATAGCGGCCGGTGTGGCTTTCGGCGAGTTTGATCACCTCTTCCGGGGTGCCTGTCGCCACCACGCGGCCGCCGCCGTCGCCGCCTTCGGGGCCGATGTCGATAATGTGGTCCGCCGTCTTCACCACGTCGAGGTTATGTTCGATCACCACGACCGAATTGCCCTGATCCACCAGTTCGTGCAGCACTTCGAGCAGCTTGCGCACGTCTTCGAAATGCAGACCCGTTGTCGGCTCGTCGAGGATATAGAGCGTCCGCCCGGTAGAGCGTTTCGACAGTTCTTTTGACAGTTTCACACGCTGCGCCTCGCCGCCCGACAGGGTCGTCGCCTGCTGGCCGACCTTGATATAGCCCAGCCCCACACGCATCAGCGCATCCATCTTTTCGCGGATCGACGGCACGGCGGCAAAGAAGGTCTGGGCATCCTCCACCGTCATGTCGAGCACATCCGCGATGGACTTGCCCTTGAACTTGATCTCCAGCGTTTCGCGGTTGTAACGCGCGCCCTTGCAGGTTTCGCATTCGACATAGACATCCGGCAGGAAATGCATTTCGATCTTGATGACACCGTCACCCTGACAGGCTTCGCAACGCCCGCCCTTGACGTTGAAGCTGAAGCGCCCCGGCTTGTAGCCGCGCGCCTTGGCCTCCGGCAGGCCGGCGAACCAGTCGCGGATCGGGGTGAAGGCGCCGGTGTAGGTCGCGGGGTTTGACCGCGGCGTGCGCCCGATGGGGCGCTGGTCGATGTCGATCACCTTGTCGAGGTGCTCCAGCCCCTTGATGGTCTGGCAGGGTGCCGGGGTCTGCCGCGCACCGTTGAGGTTCATCGACGCGGTCTTGAACAGCGTCTCGATGGTGAGCGTCGATTTGCCCCCGCCCGAGACGCCGGTCACGCAGACGAACTTGCCCAGCGGGAAATCCACGGTGACGTCCTGCAGGTTATTGCCCGTGGCCTTGACCACCTGCAGCTTCTTCTTGTTTCCCTTGCGGCGGGTGGCGGGCACGGCAATTTCGCGCGCGCCGGTCAGATACTGGCCCGTGATTGAATTGCCGTCGGCGGCCACCTCTTCCGGGGTCCCGTGGCTGACGACCTGCCCGCCATGCACACCCGCGCCCGGACCGATGTCAAAGACGTAGTCGGCCTCGCGGATCGCTTCCTCGTCATGTTCGACGACGATGACGGTATTGCCCTGATCGCGCAGGTTCTTGAGCGTCTGCAACAGGCGGTCATTATCGCGCTGGTGCAGACCGATGGAGGGCTCGTCGAGCACATAGAGCACACCGGTCAGGCCAGAGCCGATCTGGCTGGCCAGACGGATACGCTGGCTTTCCCCGCCACTTAACGTACCACTTGAACGAGACAGCGTAAGATATTCCAATCCAACGTTATTCAGGAAGCCGAGCCGCTCCCTGATCTCTTTCAGAATGGCGCGCGCGATCTCGTTCCGCTGGGGCGTCAGGTAGTCCGGCACGCGCTGGCACCAGTCGAACGCCTCCCGGATGGACATCTGCACCACCTGGCCCACGTGCAGCAATTCGTCCGCGCCCCCCTTCGCCGGGCCGATCTTGACCGCCAGCGCCTCGGGCCGCAGGCGGTAGCCGCCACAGGTGCCGCAGGGACGGTTGTTCTGATAGCGCTCGAACTCCTCGCGGATCCAGTTGCTGTCCGTCTCGCGGTAGCGGCGTTCCATGTTGGGGATCACCCCTTCGAAGACGCGGCTCACCTCGTAGACGCGCCCGCCCTCGTCATAGCGGAACTTGATCTCTTCCTTGCCCGAACCGTAAAGAAACACCTGCTGCACCTTTTCCGGCAGGTCTTTCCAGCGGGTCGACTGGTTGAACTGGTAGTGCTTGGCGATGGCTTCGATGGTCTGCTTGAAATAGGGCGATTTACCCTTGCGCCAGGGCGCCAGCGCGCCGTCGTAGATCTTCAGGTTCTGGTCCGGCACGACCAGCCGTTCGTCGAAAAAGAGCTCAACCCCAAGACCGTCGCAGGACGGGCAGGCCCCGAAGGGCGCGTTGAAAGAAAACAGGCGCGGCTCGATCTCCGGAATGGTGAAGCCGCTGACCGGGCAAGCGAATTTTTCCGAAAAAGTAGTGCGCTCCGGCTCACCCTCCGCAGGGGCGGTTTCGATGACGGCGATGCCGTCGGCAAGGTCCAGCGCGGTGCGCAGACTGTCGGCCAGCCGGGTTTCCAGCCCCTCGCGCACGACGATCCGGTCGACGACAACGTCGATGTCATGGCGGAACTTCTTGTCCAGCACCGGCGGCTCGTCCAGCTCGTAGAATTCGCCGTTGACCTTCACGCGCTGAAAGCCCTGCTTGCGCAACTCGAGGAATTCCTTGCGGTATTCGCCTTTCCGGTCGCGGATGATGGGGGCCAGCAGATAGGCGCGGGTGCCCTCCTCCATCGTCATGATGCGGTCGACCATGTCCTGCACCTGCTGGGCCTCGATCGGCTTGCCGGTGGCGGGGCTGTAGGGCGTGCCGACCCGGGCAAAGAGCAGCCGCATGTAGTCGTAAATCTCCGTCACCGTGCCGACGGTGGAGCGCGGGTTCTTCGACGTGGTCTTCTGTTCGATGGAAATCGCGGGCGACAGGCCGGAGATGTGATCCACGTCCGGCTTCTGCATCATGTCAAGGAACTGCCGCGCATAGGCCGACAGGGATTCGACATAGCGGCGCTGGCCTTCGGCATAGATCGTGTCGAAGGCGAGGCTGGATTTGCCGGACCCGGAAAGCCCGGTGATCACGACAAGCTTGTCGCGTGGAATATCCACGTCGATGTTCTTGAGATTGTGCTCGCGCGCGCCGCGCACCTCGATATTCTTCTGCTCAGCCATCCGGACCCCCGTTCACGGGTCTGTACATAGGGGCGGCGGGCGGATTCTCCAATGGGCAAAAGCGAACCAAAGGCGAACATGCGTCAGGGGCCGCGCAGCCGCCCCAACAGCACATGAGCCCCCAGCCCCGCAAGAAAGGCACCCCCCGCCAAAAGCGGCAGCCCGGCAAAGCCCACGCCCGCCACGGCGGCAGCCATGATCGGTGTGCCCATGGTATTGCCGAGGTTGCCCATCTGGGCCATCGCGCCATTGGCGCGGGCCTGCGCCTGCGCTTTATCGTTCAGCTGCGGCACGGCGGCAAAGCTGGCGCCCTGCACCAGCCCCATGGAGGCCGCAAGGGCGATGGCCGCCGCCGGATGCCCCGGCCAGAGCCAAAGCCACGCCATGCAGAGCGCCGACAGAGCAAAACCCAGTTCGATCACCCGCACCGCCGTCATCCGTTTCAGCAGGGCCACGCCCAGCGTCATGGAAACCGCGATCCCGGCCAGCGGCATTGCGCCCATGACCAGAGTACGATGGGCGGCGTCTACATAGGGCGGCAGCACCGTCAGCACCGACACGAAGCTGAAGGTATAGAACAGCCAGCCCGCCGCGGGTGCTACCAGCCGGGGGGAGCGGTATATCTCCAGATGCTGGCGCAGGATCTTGCCCGGCGACAGCGAGGGCGGCGGGCCTTCCTGCGGCAGGCGGCGCAGCCGTGCGGACAAAAGCAGCGCGAACGCCGCGAGGTAGAGCGCATGGGCCAGAAACAGGGCCGGCACCCCGTAGGACTGCGCCAGCGGTCGCCCGGCAAGGGCCAGCACCGCGAAGGCCACGCCAAAGAATGTCCCCCAGAGGGTCAGCGTGAACCCCCGATGCCGCGGTGCGCTGATCTGCGCGATCAGTGTGGGCGCCGCCACCACCACCGCGAGGTGGGATGCCCCTTCGGCGACCCGGCTTGCCAGCATCAGCCACAGCGGCGGCTGCAACGCCTGCAGGAGCGAGATCGCCGCGCCCGTCCAGAGTGCCCAGAGCAGCGCGCGCCGATAACGGATGCGCGCCACCACCAGCCCCGCAACGACGCCGAGCAGGATGCCCACGAAGCCCACCAGTGACACCATGAACCCCAGCGCGGGCCCGACGGCGGGATAAAGCTGCGGCAGCATGTCGAAGATCACGCTGATCTTGCCGTATTGCGCCGCCGCGCCCAGCCCGGCCCCCCAGAGCAGAAGCACGGGGGCGACGGCGGTTCGATGCGGGGTTTGGGGCGGGGTCATGGCCTGCGCCTACCCCCGAAACTGCCCGCCTACAATGCGGGAACCCGCCCAATTTTTCCGTTGCCGCTAACGGCGGGGAACCGGGCCCGCG
>NZ_LWEX01000024.1 GCF_001634885.1 Sulfitobacter sp. HI0040
CTGACGCGCGCCGATATCCGCCGCCGCCACGCCCGGAACCTCTGGCGCGAGCGAAAAGCCGGGGGCGAGGTGAAAGGCGATGAACCCCCCTATCCCCCAAAGGATGCCCCACCGGCCGTTGGCCATGCTCCCGCGCTCCTCGCCAAGGCTCATGGCCGCGACGAGCACCAGCGCATAGCCGGTGTAGATCAGCATGCTGAACACGATGCTCAATCCGTCCCGCACAGGATCGATGGCCGCCCAGCCGAGGTTCACCGGGGCAGGGTCGGACCCGAAATGGGACAAGGTTCCATTTTCGAACAGTTCGGCCTGCAAAAGAACCGGCTGCACAAACGCCAACTGCAGCAGACCCGCTATCAGGCCTGCCGCAGCGCCAGCGAACAACGCGCTGACGACAAATCTGGAAATCATATCAGTGGCAGGGGAAGCCGGTCGCGTGGCGCACGTCATGGGCCGCGTCGTGCAGCGCGGCGGCCTGTACGTGCCCGGTGAGCGTGATCAGCGTCACGCCCAGAACGGCAACGAAAGCCGCGGGAATGAAGCGCGTGCCGCTCACACCGAGGGTCTGGATCATGGTTGTCATATCGGTCTCCTTACCGTCACACCCGACGGCCAATTGCGTTTCTTCGCCTGGCAGGTCTCCTGGCTCGCGGGTCGTGGCCCCTGCCCGCCTTCCCCACCCTTCCGGGCAAGTGGCATCATTGGCATCGGCTCACCGCTTACAGTCGCGGGGGCGGCTCCGGCTTCCGGATCGATGGATCCCTTACCGAATTCCCTTTTCAGTTCCACGCAGATGCGCTTTTCGGAACACCAAGCTCGCTCAATTACGCATTTTGACCCATCTCTGGCAAGGTCTCTTTGCGACAATCCGCGCCCCGGGAGCGGAACGCAGATGGCAAAATCGCCCGTTGGCCGCCATAAGGGGCGGGCGGGCGAAGAGCTATCCGCGCTTTTTCGAGCCGGTGCAGGATGCCAACGAACCGAACGACACTTGCGATTCTCTACTCCCTGCTGGCGCTGGTCCTCTTTGACGGCATGGGGCTGATCATCAAGCGCCTGTCAGCGGACTACGGCGCGGCGGAACTGTCGGCCTATCGCAATCTCTGTGGCCTGATACCTGCGGCAATCGCGCTGTGGTCGTCGAAGGACTGGCACGCGAAGGGCCGTCAGCTTGGCATGCGGCAATGGCGGTTTGCCCTGATGCGGGGCGTCGTGCTGACCTTTGCGCAGTATTTCTTCTATCTTTCCCTCGGCTTGCTGAGCTTTGCGACCGCATCCACGATCACCTACGCCAGCGCGCCCTTCGCTGTCGCTTTGGCCGTGCCGCTGCTGCGTGAGCAGGTAGGCTGGATCCGCTGGGCCTCGGTGATCGTGGGATTCGTCGGGGTCGTGATGGTGGTGGGGCCGGGCCGCGACAGCTTTTCCCCCGCCGCCCTGCTGCCACTGGCCGCCGCGGCCTGTTACGCGCTGACAGGAGTTACCGCGCGGATGATGGACGACGAGGTGCCGACCGCGCTCATCAATCTCTATTCCTCAGGGGTGGCGGCATTGGGTTCGCTGCTACTCGCATTCGTCAGCACCGGGTTCAGTCCGCTGGCACAGCTCTCCGATCTGGGTTGGATCCTGGCGATGGGCACCTTCGGCGGGATCGCCGTTCTGCTTCTGATCGCGGCCTACCGGATGACGGAACAGAGCAACCTTGCCCCCTTCAGCTATTTCGGCATCCCGATCGCTTTCGTGCTGGGCTGGGCATTCTACGGCGAAACCCCTTGGGCAGAGTTGTTCCCGGGGGCGCTGCTGATTGCCGGGGGCGGCCTGCTGATCGTGTGGCGAGAGCGGCAGGCACGGCGTGCGGAACTAATGGCCCGCGGCGCACTTTCTTCAGACGACGACCTCTAGCGCGGGCTGGTCGCCCACGCCGAACACACGCTTGTAGCGCTCTATTTCCGCTTCGGGGCCCATCGCCTTGTTGGGGTTGTCCGATAGCTTGACCGTAGGCCGGCCATTCGCGCTGACCGCCTTGCACACAAGGCTGAAGGGCGCGAGCGCATCATCGGGCACCAGCCCACGGAAATCATTGGTCAACAGGGTGCCCCAGCCAAAAGATACCTTCACCCGTCCGGCGAATTTCGCGTGAAGCTCGTGTATCTTCGCCACGTCCAGACCGTCACTGAAGATCACGCGTTTCTCCGCCGGGTTCTCGCCGCGCGCCTTCCACCAGTCGATAGCTACATTCGCGGCCGTTTCGGGATCGCCGCTATCGACGCGGATGCCGGTCCAACCCGCCAGCCAGTCCGGTGCGTTGTCCAGAAACCCCTTGGTGCCGTAGGTGTCCGGCAGGATGATGCGCAGGTTACCCTCGTGTTCATCGTGCCAGTCCGACAGAACCGTATAAGGCGCGCGGGCCAGTTCGGCATCGCTTTCGGCCAGCGCGGCATAGACCATGGGCAATTCATGGGCATTGGTGCCGATTGCCTCCACCTCGCGGTGCATGGCGATCTTGCAGTTCGACGTGCCGGTGAAGGCACTGCCCAACCCTTCGCGCATGGCCTGCACGCACCAGTCCTGCCACAGGAAACTGTGCCTGCGGCGGGTGCCGAAATCGGCGATGGTCAGGCCTTCGATCTCGCGCAGGGCTTCGATCTTTTCCCACACCCGCGTCATCGCGCGGGCATAGAGCACCTGAAGCTCGAACTTGCCCATTCCGTCCAGAACCGACCGGCCCCGCAATTCCATCAGCACCGCAAGCGCCGGAATTTCCCACAGCATGACTTCGTGCCACTTGCCTTCGAAGGTCAGCTCGTATTGATCGCCGCGCCGCTCCAGATGATAGGGCGGCAGGCGCAGGCCCTCGAACCATTCCATGAAATCGGGCCGGAACATCTGCCGCTTGCCGTAAAAGGTATTCCCCCGCAGCCATGTCGATTCCCCCCGGCTGAGGGAGAGTGAGCGGATATGATCGAGCTGCTCGCGCAATTCGCCTTCGTCGATCAGTTTCGCCAGCGGGACATGCGTGGACCGGTTGATCAGGCTGAAAGTAACTTGCGTATCCGGCTTGTTGCGGAAGATCGACTGGCACATCAGCAGCTTGTAGAAATCGGTATCGATCAGCGAACGAACGATGGGGTCGATCTTCCACTTGTGATTCCAGACGCGCGTGGCGATGTCGACCATGGTTCAATCCCGAAAAAGCTGGTTATTTGTGGCGAGGTACCGGGCGAAGGGCAAGGGCCGCGCCCTCGGCCCGTCTGTTCAGGCCAGCACGACGCCCGCCTCACGCATGTGTGCCCTTGCCTGCGCCAGCGAACCGTCGAGGTCGATGGCCCGGCACAGATCCTCGCGCACTTCGACGTCGAAACCCAGCCGCGCCCCGTCCAGCGCGGAATAGGCGACACAGAAATCGGTCGCGAGACCGACCATCAGCAAACGGTCGATCCCGCGCGACCGCAGATATCCTTCGAGACCTGTGGGCGTTTCGTGATCGTTCTCGAAAAAGGCGGAATAGCTGTCGATGGCGGGGTTGTACCCTTTGCGCAGGATAAGATCGGCCCGCTCAGCCTGAAGCGTGCCGTGAAACTGCGCCCCAAGGCTGCCCTGAATGCAGTGATCCGGCCAGAGCACCTGCGGACCATAGGGCATTTCGATCACTTCATAGGGCGCGCGGCCCGGATGGCTTGACGCGAAGGAGGAATGGCCCGCCGGGTGCCAGTCCTGCGTGAGGATCACGGCATCCACTTCGGCCATCAGGCTGTTGATCCCCTGCACGATCGCTTCGCCGCCGGGCACTGCCAACGCGCCCTCGGGGCAGAAATCCTTCTGTACGTCGATCACGACCAATGCCTGCATTCCGTATCGTCCCTTGCGATGTTCGGCGGCAGCCTAGACGGAACAACCGCCGTATGTAAGGCCGGTTTTGGCCTGTGGCCTCTTGCGCGACCCCGGCACGGCGGCCTATCTGACCGGCCATGTATACCATCGCCGCCCTTTATCACTTCACCCGGTTCGACGATCCGGCCGCGCTGCGGCCCGACCTTCTGGCGCTGTGCGAAACCCAAGAGGTCAGAGGCACGCTTTTGCTGGCCCGCGAAGGGATCAACGGCACCATCGCCGGGCCCAGGGCGGGGATCGACGCGGTTCTGGCGCATCTGCGGGGCCTGCCCGGATGCGCTGATCTGGAGTGGAAGGAATCGACCGCCCGCAGCGCCCCCTTCGGCAAGCTCAAGGTGCGCCTGAAGCGGGAGATCGTCACGATGGGACAGCCCGATGTGGACCCGATGCAAGGCACGGGCCACTACGTCGCCCCGGCGGACTGGAACGCCCTGATCGGACAACCCGATGTTGTCGTGATCGACACCCGCAACGACTACGAGGTGGCCATCGGCACCTTCGACGGCGCCGTCGATCCCCGGACAGCCAGCTTCGGGGAATTTCCCGAATGGTGGGAAAAGAACCGGGATCGGTTCGCGGGCAAGAAGATTGCCATGTTCTGCACGGGGGGCATCCGCTGCGAAAAATCGACGAATTACCTTCTCGGCCAAGGGGTGGAGGAGGTCTTTCACCTCAAGGGCGGGATTTTGAAATACCTTGAGGACGTCCCACAGGAACAAAGCCGCTGGCAGGGTGACTGCTTCGTTTTCGACAACCGCGTCAGCGTCAGCCACGGGCTCGCAGAAGGGCCGCATATCCTCTGCCACGGGTGCCGGCGGCCCATCCTGCCCGAAGACCGGGAGCGCCCTGAATACGAGCCGGGCGTCTCCTGCCACCATTGCCATGCGGAAACCTCCGACGCGGACAAGGCGCGTTTCCGCGAACGGCAGCGCCAGTTGACCCTGCAGCGACAGCGGGCGGCAAAGGTCGATCCCGGACAACGCGAAGGGGGCGGGACTTAGCGGTCCGCCAGTGCGAAAGCTGCATAAGCCGGTGGCATGACGGCACGGCGGAACCTGCCGAGTTCGAACCGCGACAGCGGTGTTTTCATCGGCTGCGGATAGAGCCGGGAAGGCTTTCTGCCCTGAGCCAGTTCCGCGACGACAGCGCCCGAATAGCTGCCCATCGCCACCCCGTTTCCATGATAGCACAGCGAAGCAAACAGCCCCTCGCGCCCCGGAACCGGCCCAACGAAGGGCATCCGGTCGCGCGCGATGCAAACCATGCCGGACCAGCCATGGGGTGTTTCGACATGCTTCCAAGAGGGAAACATCGCTTCGAAATCCCGGCGCGCCCGTGCCAGCGCGCGTTTTTCGGAACGTGGGTTTGACAGCAGCCCGCCCCGCACGCCGAACAGCATCCGCCTGTCCGGCATCAGGCGAAAGTAATGCAGCAGACGGCGCGTGTCATAGCAGGCCTGTGCGCTGGTCCAGCCCTGCGCGTCCAGTTCCACCTGCGTCAGCGGGCGGGTGACGATGACGCTCGATTGCGTCGGCATGTAGCGCCCGCGCAGCCAGTCCGGCAGGTCCTCGGACGAATAGCCATTCGTCGCCACGATGACCCGCCCCGCCCGAACGCGTCCCTGCGGCGTATCCAGCGAAAATCCGGGGCGGTCGTCGTGTATGGCATGGGCTGGCGTGCCTTCGAAAAGGCGCGCCCCTGCGTCTTCCGCGGCCTTCGCCAGACCTGCGAGGTATTTGCGGGGATTGAGTGCGAAGCCCACCGGCGTGGTCAGCCCGCCATGAAAGCCCGCGTTCATACCCTCTTTGGGGAGGTCCGCGGCCTTGATCAGCCTTGGGGTAACGTCGTAATCCGCCTCGATCTCTTCCGCCTCGCGCTTCATCCCCTCGAAATCCGAAGGGCGATGGGCAAGGCGCGTTTCCCCCTCCGAATGGCGGTCGACGTCGATCCCCAGCTCCCGGATCAGATCCTGCACGAAACGAACCGAGGCCGCCTCCGTCGCGCGCCAATCCCGGCGGCCCTCTGCGCCGAAGCGGGCCTCCAATCCGGCGTTGTCCAGCATACCACCGCCGAGGCAACAGAAACCGCCGTTGCGGCCCGACGCGCCCCATCCGACCCGTTCCGCTTCGAGCACGGCAACCGACACGCCTTCTTTCGCAAGATGCATTGCCGCGGACAAGCCGGTGAACCCGGCCCCGATCACGGCGACGTCGCAAGTTAGATCACCCTGCAGCGTGGGGCGTTCCGGCAGGTCGCACGTCCGATCCCACCAGCAGTTTGCCCGGGGGGCGGCGCTATAGGCGAAACCGGAATAGATGCGCTTCATCCCGATGCCCGTTCCGCCGCCTGCGCCTCCTTCTGGGCGCGCAGGCTGGCCCGCTTGCTGATGAGCGATGCGGTGATCACCCCGGTGGCCACAATCGCGATCATGATGGTGGAGAGCGCGTTGATCTCGGGCGAAACGCCGAGCCGCACTGCGGAGAAGATCTTAATCGGCAGTGTCGTGGCCGAAGGTCCGGCGGTGAACGACGCGATCACGAGGTCATCGAGACTGAGGGTGAAAGCCAGCAGCCAGCCCGCGATGACGGCAGGCGCGATGATCGGCAGGGTCACGAGCCGGAAGGCATCCCACGCAGAACATCCCAGATCCAGCGCCGCTTCCTCCAGCGAGCGATCGAAGGAAACCAGCCGCGAGGATACGACGACAGAAACGTAGCACATGGAAAACGTCGTATGGGCCAGAACGATGGTCAGCACGCCCCTGTCCAGACCGATCCCGATAAAGAGCAGCAGCAGCGACAGGCCGGTAATGACCTCCGGCATGACGAGAGGGGCGTAGATCATTCCCGAGAACAACGTACGCCCCAGAAAGCGCCCCCCGCGTACCAGAACATAAGCTGCCATCGTTCCCAGCAATGTCGCCAAGGTGGAGGACATCAACGCCACCTTCAGCGTTACCCATGCGGCGCCGAGGAAGGCTTCGTTCTGGATCAATTCGCCGTACCACCGGGTGGAAAATCCCGCCCATACCGTTACCAGTTTGCTGGCGTTGAAGCTGTAGATCACGAGGATCAGCATCGGCAGGTACAGAAAGGCGAATCCGAGGGTCAGGGAGGTGACGTTGAACCATGAAAGACGTCTCATGCCTCGGCCTCCGCCTGTTTCTGCTGGTTGCGCTGGAACAGCACGATCGGCACGATGAGGATCAAGAGCAGGATCACCGCCACCGCAGAGGCCACCGGCCAGTCACGGTTGTTGAAGAACTCCTCCCACAGAACCTTGCCGATCATCAGCGTGCCCGAACCACCCAGCAGCGACGGGATCACGAATTCGCCCAAGGCCGGGATAAAGACGAGGAAGCAACCCGCAATGATTCCGTTGCGGCTGAGCGGCACGGTCACCAGCCAGAAGGCCTGCGTGCGCGAACAGCCCAGATCCTCCGCCGCTTCGATGAGCGATTCGTCCATCCGGTCGAGGGCGGCGTAGATGGGCAGGATCATAAAGGGCAGATAGGTATAGACGATCCCGATATAGACGGCGACATTGGTGTTCAGGATCGTCAGCGGCTCCCCAATCAGGCCAAGCCACATCAGGAACTGGTTCAGCAAACCTTCGCTGCTGAGAATCCCCATCCACGCGTAAACCCGGATGAGGAACGAGGTCCAGAAGGGCAGGATCACCAGCATCATCAGCGTCGGGCGCCATTCTTCGGGCGCGCGGGCCATCCCGTAGGCGATGGGATACCCGACCAGAAGCGTCATGAAGGTGGAGAGCGCTGCGATCTGCAGCGAACTAAGGTAGGCCTTCCAATACAGGTCGTCCGAGGCAAGGAAGACGAAATTCTCGAAATCGAGCTGGCTGATCAGCTCGGCAATTCCGTCCTTGAAGGTCGGGGTATAGGGCGGGATCGCCAGCGCGATATCCGACAGGGAAATCTTGAAGACGATCAGGAACGGGACGAGAAAGAGCAGCAG
Source organism: Sulfitobacter sp. HI0040 (assembly GCF_001634885.1). Lineage (GTDB taxonomy): Bacteria > Pseudomonadota > Alphaproteobacteria > Rhodobacterales > Rhodobacteraceae > Sulfitobacter. Next base: position 7,863 of record NZ_LWEX01000024.1, read on the forward strand.
CAGCCAGAGATAGGGCACTGCGATCAGGAGGGCGCGACGCATCAGCATGTCCCGCTCCTTCCGGGTTGGATATCGAGGCGGCGCATCATTCGGCCAGCAGCACGCCTGCGGTGGCGCTCCAACTGATCCAGACCGGATCTTCCCATGTGATGTCCCGGCGGGCGATGCGACGTGTATTCGCGGTTTGCGCCTTGATGACCTGACCACCCGGCAGTCCGACATGATAGGTGCTGAGGTTGCCAAGATAGGCGATGTCCAGAACCTTCCCCTCCATCGCGTTGTCGGCATTGTCGGGGCGGTCGGTGCTGATCGCGATCTTTTCGGGCCGGATTGCCAGATGCGCCGTCTGCCCGTCGCTGAAGGGCGCGGAGGAGGTCGCGGTGACGGGGGCTACACCCTCGTGCCAGAGCACTTCGTACCGGTCTTCGCCGACCGGTTTCGCCCGCCCTTCGAGAATGTTCACATCACCGATGAAGTCGGCGACATAGACCGAATTGGGGTATTCGTAGATATTGGCCGGGGTCGCGACCTGTATGATCCGCCCCTCGTCCATGACGGCCACGCGGCTTGCAACTGTCATCGCCTCTTCCTGATCGTGGGTAACGATCACGAAGGTCGTGCCGGTGCTTTCCTGAATATCCATCAGCTCGAACTGGGTGTCCTGCCGCAATTTCTTGTCGAGCGCACCGAGCGGTTCGTCGAGCAGCAAAAGCTTGGGCGCCTTCGCAAGGCTGCGCGCCAGCGCCACGCGCTGCCGCTGCCCGCCGGAAATCTGATGCGGTTTGCGCTGGGCGAACTTTTCAAGCCGGGTAAGCTTCAGCATCTCGGCCACGCGGGCCTCTATCCGTTCCTTGTCCATCTTGTCGCGCTTGAGACCGAAGGCGATATTTTCCCGGACGCTCAGATGCGGGAAGAGCGCATAGGACTGGAACATCATGTTCACGGCCCGCTTGTTCGGCGGCACGGGCACGATGTTCTGGCCGGAAAGTTCGATGGTCCCGCGGGTCGGGTTTTCAAAACCCGCGAGCATGCGCATCATCGTCGTCTTGCCGCAGCCCGAGGGACCCAGCAGCGCGAAGAATTCCTGCGTGTAGATATCCAGCGACAGATCGTCGATGGCGACGAATTCACCGAATTTCTTGGTAACATTCTCAAACCGGATCAGCGGCTTTTCGTTCGGGTCGTCCCATGGAGCGAAGATGGTCTGGCTCAACGAAGAATTCCTTGCGTGACACTTGCGTGCTTCGTGAAAAAGGGGCGGGACCTTGCGGCCCCGCCCCCTGCGTATTGTCCCGATTCAGGTGCCCGACTTGACCTTGGTCCACATGCGGGTGACGACCCGCTGCAATTTGGGATCGTAGGGGCTGGTGGTGTAGAGGTTTTCCAGCGTCGCCTCGTCCGGGTAGATCGCCGGATCGCCGATCACGTCCTCTTCCAGGAATTCCTGGGACGCCTTGTTGCCGTTGGCGTAATAGACGTAGTTGGATGCCTTCGCCATGTTCTGCGCGTCCATGATGAAGTTCAGGAACTTGTGCGCGCCCTCGGGATTGGGGGCATCGACGGGGATCGCCATGTTGTCGAACCACATCAGGGCGCCTTCTTTCGGCGCGTAATATTCGATCTCTACCCCGTTGTCGGCTTCGGCGGCACGGTCGCGGGCCTGCAGGATGTCACCCGACCAGCCGAAGGCCACGCAGATGTCGCCGTTGGCCAGCGCGTTGATGTATTCCGAGCTGTGGAACTTCTGGACATAGGGCGCCACGGCGGCCAGGACGGGCTCCGCCTTTTCGATCGTGTCGACATCCTGGCTGTCGGGGTCCTCACCCAGATAGGCCAGAGCGGCGGGGATCATCTCGACCGGAGCGTCGAGGAAATGCACACCGCATTCCGACAGCTTTTCCATGTTGGCCGGATCGAAGATCAGGGACAGGGAACCAACGGGCGCATCCTCGCCCAGCACTTCCTTGACCTTGTTGATGTTCACACCGATGCCGGTGGTGCCCCACATGTAGTTGATGGCGTATTCGTTGTTCGGATCATATTTGCTGACCCGGTCTTCGATGACGTCCCAAAGGTTTTCCCGGTTCGGTAGCTTCGACTGGTCCAGCTTCTGGAAGGCACCGGCGCTGATCTGGCGCTGCAGGAACGTACCGGACGGCACCACGACGTCGTAACCGGACCCGCCGGCCAGCATCTTGGTTTCCAGAACCTCGTTGCTGTCAAATACATCGTAGACCAGATCGATGCCGGTTTCCTGCTCGAACTGGTCGAGCAGCGATTCGTCGATATAGTCGGACCAGTTGTAGACGCGCACCTCTTCGGCGACGGCCGTTGTTGCCATGAGCGTCGCAGCGGCGACACTGCTCATCAAACGGTAATTCATCTGTTACTCCCTTCATGTGGCCGGGTTGTCACCGGCTTTCGCCAATTTGATCAAGTTTTGCCTCTTGCGGCAAGATGATTTATGCTTTCACGCGTAATCCACCCGGTAAAGGATGTAGCATACGTGAAAAAATGGGCAGCACGATGAAGCAGGAACCGACCATGAAAATGCAGACCCTGCCTTCGGCCGAGGCGGCGAAGATGCCCGCCCATCAGCATGTCTACGAACGCCTGCGCCAGTTGATCCTGTTCGGAGATCTGGCGCCTGGTCAGGCTGTTACCATCCAAGGGCTGGTCGAGCGGCTGGATGCCGGGATGACCCCGGTACGCGAAGCTTTGCGCCGCCTGATTTCAGAAGGCGCGCTGACCCATCAGGGCAACCGCAGGGTCACGGTGCCCGTGCTGACCCCGCTGTGCATGGAAGAGCTGGGATTCATGCGCGAAGCGCTCGAACCGGAGCTTGCCCGGCGCGCGACGGGCTTGATCGAATCGCCCCAGATCAACGCTCTTACTGCCTGCGACGAGGCCTTGAACGCGGCAATCGACCGGGGCGACGTGAACGGCTACCTGACCCATAACTACCAGTTTCACAGCCTGATCAACGCTGCCGCAAACGCACCGATCATGGCCGCCACGGTTGACCAGCTCTGGCTCCGGTTCGGCCCTTCGCTGCGGGTGATTTGCGGTCGTTTCGGCACGAGCAACCTGCCCGACAAACATGCCGACCTTCTCGACGCCATCGCCCGCCGGGATGCCGACGGCGCCGCCCGCGCCATGGCAGAAGACGTGGCCCAGGGCATGCGGCAGATCGCGGCGGCATTCGAAAACTGATCTGCCAGTCGGTTATTCGATTTGACAGCGCGTAATTTGATCATATTCTGCAAGCCAAGCATTTACGCGCCCCAGACATAACCCGGAATACAAGGTGCCCCCCATGTCAGCCGTCACGAATCATCTGCCGACCTCCGAACTTCAGGCGCTGGACGCCGCACATCACATGCATCCCTTCACCACCAACGACGAACTGGCGGAAAAAGGCGCGCGCATCATCACTCGGGCCAAGGGCGTTTACCTGACCGACAGCGAAGGCCATCAGATCCTCGATGCGATGGCGGGCCTGTGGTGCGTCAACCTCGGCTACGGGCGGGAAGAGATGGGCCGCGTCGCGGCACGCCAGATGAACGAACTGCCGTTCTACAACACCTTCTTCCAGACAACCCACGTCCCCGCCATCGCTCTGGCAAAGGAACTTGCGGATCTGGCGCCGGATGACCTGAACCACGTCTTCTTTGCCGGGTCGGGGTCAGAGGCGAACGATACGAATATCCGGATGGTCCGCACCTATTGGGCTGAAAAGGGACAACCCGACAAGAGCCACATCATCAGCCGGAAGAACGCCTATCACGGCTCTTCCATGGGGTCCGGCAGCCTTGGCGGGATGGCGTTCATGCATGAACAGGGCGGCATGCCCATCCCCGGAATCCACCACATCAACCAACCCGACTGGTGGTCCGAAGGCGGAGATCAGAGCCCCGAAGACTTCGGCCTTGCCCGGGCGCAGGAACTGGAGGCGAAGATCCTCGAACTCGGCCCCGAAAAGGTCGCCGCCTTCATCGGGGAACCGGTGCAGGGTGCGGGCGGGGTCATCGTACCGCCCAAGACCTACTGGCCCGAAATCCAGCGCATCTGCGACAAGTACGACGTGCTTATCATCGCGGATGAGGTGATCTGCGGCTTCGGGCGCACCGGCAACTGGTTCGGCTCCCAGACCATGGGTATCAAGCCGCATATCATGACGATCGCGAAAGGGCTCAGCAGCGGCTACGCGCCCATCGGCGGCTCCATCGTCTGCGACGAGGTGGCCGAAGTGATCAACGCCTGCGAATTCAATCACGGCTACACCTATTCCGGTCACCCGGTCTGTGCCGCGGTGGCGCTGGAAAACCTGCGCATCATGCAGGAAGAGAACATCCTCGATCATATCAACAAGGTCGCGGCCCCCGCCCTGTCCCGTGCGCTGGACGGTCTGGCAGAGCATCCGCTGGTCGGCGGGGTCAACATTTCGGGGATGATGGCATCGCTGCCGCTGACCCCGGACAAGGAAACCCGCGCATCCTTTGCAGCAGACAAGGGCACCGTGGGCTACATCTGCCGGGAGCATTGCTTTGCCAACAATCTGGTGATGCGCCACGTCGGTGACCGGATGATCATTTCCCCGCCGCTCGTGATCACCCCCGAAGAGATCGACATTTTCGCAAAACGCGCAAAGGCGGCGCTGGACGCGACCTATACCGAGCTGCAGGAAAAGAGCTTGTTGAGCGCGGCGATACCCGAACACGACACCCCGTCACCCTTGGGCTGACGGGTTTCAGATCAACCGTTCGCCAAGGCGGTCGAGCATCCGCAGGCAGGCATCAAGCTGGTCGAGTTCGACATATTCGTCCGGCTTGTGCGCCTGCCGGATCGATCCCGGGCCGCAGACCACCACGTCGACGCCGTAGTTCTGGAACAGCCCCGCCTCGGTGCCGAAAGGCACCACATCCGCACCGTTGGCCCCCAATAGCCCGGCCACGAGGTCGCGCGCCGCGTTCAGCGGCACGGGCTGCAGCCCGGTGATTTCGCCCATGGTCTCGGTCGAAATGTCGGCATCGGGGCAGATGGCCCGCATGTGCGGCAGCAACTCTTCCTCGACATAGGCCTCCATCACCTGCCGGACATGGTGATAGTCCTCTGTCTGGACGGGGCGGAATTCCCAATCCACCTCGGCCCGACCGACAATAACGTTATGCGCATGCCCGCCCGCGATACGCCCGATGTTGAGCGTGGTTTGCGGCGGCTCGAACCGGCTGTCCGGCGGGGCGCGACCGCGCAGTTCCTCCCGCAGGCCTAGCAAACGCATGACGAAGCGCGCCGCGTATTCTGCGGCATTCACCCCCCTGTCGGGATCCGATCCGTGCCCCTCCAGCCCCGTGAAGCGGGTGGTATATTCGCAGCAGCCTTTGTGGCCTTCGATCACCCGCATTTCCGTGGGCTCCCCGACGATCGCGATATCAGGGCGCAGCCCGCGCTTGGCCAGTTCCGGGATCAGGGCCTGCGCCCCCAGACAACCGGTTTCCTCGTCATAGGTGAAGGCGAAGTGCACCGGGCGCTTCAGCGGCATTTCCGCGAACCGGCGCGCTTTTACCATGGCGGCGGCGATGAAACCCTTCATGTCGCAGGTCCCCCGCCCGAAGAGCCGCTCCCCCTCGCGGCGCAGCCGGAACGGATGGTCAGACCATTCCTGATCGGTCACCGGCACAACATCCGTATGCCCAGACAGCATCACACCGCCCGGCACATCCGGCCCGAGAGAGGCAAAGAGGTTCGCCTTTGCCCCGCCGTCGTCGATAAACAGGTGACACCGCGCGCCGAGAGCCGCCAGATCGTCGCGCAGCGATTCCGACATTTCCCGGTTACTGTCGGTGGAGACCGTGGGAAAGGCCACGAGCCGGTCAAGCTCGGCCACGGTATGTTCCAGATCGCTCACTTGACGAACATCCGGCGCGGACGGTTGCAGAGCGTCTCCACAGGGCCGCTTTCCCGGATGCGAATGCTTTCGGTGATTTCGATCCCCCAATCTTTCATCCAAAGGCCGGGCATGAAGTGGAAGGTCATATCGGGTTCCAGCACGGTTTCGTCCTCGGCGCGCAGTGAAATGGTCCGCTCGCCCCAATCCGGGGGGTAGCTGAGCCCGATGGGGTAGCCACAGCGCGCCCCGCGTTCGATCCCCGCCCGTTCCAACGGTGCGGCCAGTGCATTCGCCACATCGCAGGCACGGTTGCCTGCGCGCGCGGCCTCGAGCCCTGCTTCCAACCCCTCCACCAGTGCTGCCTCTGCCCTTTTGAGGTAATCCGGTGGCGTTCCCAGAAACAGCGTCCGGCAGAAGGGGGCGTGATATCGCCGGTAACAGCCGGAGATCTCGAAAAACGTCGCCTCGCCGGTGGCAAAGGGGCGGCCATCCCACGTCAGATGCGGCGCAGCGGCATCGGTCCCCGAGGGCAGCAGCGGCACGATGGCCGGATAGTCGCCCCATGCGCCGGGAACGCCGCGGATCGCGTCGCGATAGATCTCCGCCACCACCTCGTTCTTGGGCATCCCCGGCTCAACCCGTTCCAACAAACCATCCACGATCTTTTCGGAAATCGCCGCCGCCTTGCGCATATAATCCAGTTCCGGCGCGGATTTTATGGTGCGCTGGCGGTTCACAAGCGCCGTCGCATCCCGGATCTCCGCGCGGGGCAGTGATGCACAGAGGGTCCCATGCGCCTTGGCGGAGTAATAGTAATTGTCCATCTCCACCCCGATGCGCGCGCTTTCGAGGTCATGCGTCCGCAACGCCTCCGCGAGGGCCTGCATCGGGTGCCTTTCGGTGGACTGAACATAATTGTCGGCGTAGCCGCGGACCCGGTCGGCAGACATCCAGACCGTGCGTAACGCCCCGTTCGTATCCTGATTGCGGCCCCACCAGACAGGATCGTCATCCGGCAGAACGATGACCCCCTGATGCACGTAGAAGGACCAGCCGTCATAGCCGGTGATCCACGCCTGATTGCTGGGATCGGTGACGAAAAGCGCGTCCAGCCCCGCTGCCTCCATCGCATGTCGTACCAGAGTAAGCCGGCGGTCATATTCCGCGCGTTCGAACGGCAAATCGATGGCTGGCATATCGCACGATTCCCTGTGGTCCGGGAAAACGGTGAAACAGCGCTAAGCTCCATGCAAGTTATTTATTGGGCAGGTCAATCGACTGATTCCACCCTCTACGCCGCAAAATGGCCTGCAAATGACGCTTCCAGACCCAAAACTCGGTAAATCGGTTGCAAACTCGGGCTGGTATGGTTTTACATCGCTGCAACAAGCGCGGAAAACCGCCAAGTCCAATGGGGAGCCAGTTTTGGCCGACACACAGAAAAACGGCGCGTTCGTCGAATTCGATCGCGTTCAGAAAAGCTATGACGGCGAAACTCTTGTCGTGAAAGATCTCAACCTCAGCATGCCGAAGGGAGAGTTCCTGACGATGCTGGGGCCGTCCGGTTCGGGCAAGACGACCTGCCTGATGATGCTGGCCGGTTTCGAAACCGCCACCCACGGAGACATCCGGCTGGACGGCGTTTCGATCAACAACATCCCGCCGCACAAGCGCGGCATCGGCATGGTGTTCCAGAACTACGCCCTGTTTCCGCACATGACCGTGGCGGAAAACCTCTCGTTTCCGCTTGAGGTCCGCAGGATCAGCAAGTCGGAGCGCAAGGAAAAGGTGAACCGTGCGCTCAGCATGGTGCAGATGCAGGATTTCGCCGGTCGTCGCCCCACCCAGCTTTCGGGTGGCCAGCAGCAGCGGATCGCGCTCGCACGGGCGCTGGTGTTCGAACCCGAACTCGTGCTGATGGACGAACCGCTCGGCGCGCTGGACAAACAGCTGCGCGAGACGCTGCAGTTCGAGATCACGAACCTCGCCCATGAGTTGGGTATTACCGTGGTTTACGTGACCCATGACCAGACAGAAGCGCTGACGATGTCCGACCGGGTCGCCGTTTTCGACGATGGCCGCATCCAGCAGCTTGCCCCGCCGGACAAGCTCTATGAAGAGCCGGAAAACAGCTTCGTGGCCCAGTTCATCGGCGAGAACAATACGCTGGATGGCGTGGTGCAGGAAATTTCGGACGGCATCTGCGTCGTGAAACTGGACAGCGGCGAGGTGATCGACGCGAAGCCGGTGAACGTCAGCAAGGTGGGGGAGCGCACGCGCGTTTCCATCCGGCCCGAGCGGGTGGAGATCAACCCGCAGCTTGGCGAGAACGCGCATACGCTCAAGGCCGAGGTTCTGGAATTCATCTACATGGGCGACGTCTTCCGCACACGCCTGCGCGTCGCGGGCGTGGACGATTTCGTCGTCAAGACGCGGAACCGGGCGGATCAGGTTCGTCTGGAACCCGGCAGCCATGTGCAGATCGGCTGGCTGCCCGAAGATTGCCGCGCGTTGGACGCCTGACGCGCGCGCGACCCGTCGCTGCCCGCCCCAGGGCGTGGAGGCGATCGAGAGAGAGGCTGTGATCAAGCCCGATGTCACACCTTCAACACCCAAACGGGCGAAAAATGGGAGACTACCGAATGAAATTGACCAAGACACTACTGGCCACGTCGGCCCTGACCATCGCCGCGGGCATGGTGCACGCCGATGCACATATGGCCGATGAAATGACAATCGTCAGCTGGGGCGGAGCCTACTCCAACTCCCAGCAGAAGGCCTATCACGACCCCTACATGGAAAAGACCGGCGTCAAGATCATCAACGATGAATCTTCCGCCGAAGCGGTTTCCAAGCTGCGCGCCATGAAAGAAGCGGGCAACGTGACATGGGACGTCGTCGACGTTGTTGCATCCGACGCCCTGCGTCTGTGCGATGAAGGTCTGGCGATGGAAATCGACCCGGACGAAATGCTCGCCGAAGGTGACGACGGCTCCAGCGCGAGCGATGACTTCGGCGACCTGCTCGTCGGTGACTGCTTCATCCCGCAGATCGTCTATTCGACAACCGTGGGCTACCGCACCGACCTTGTCGGCGACACACCGCCCACAGACATCTGCGCGATCTTCGACACGGAAACATATCCGGGCAAGCGCGCGCTGGAAAAGCGCCCGATCGGCAACATGGAATGGGCCCTGCTCTGCGATGGCGTCGACAAGGAAGAAATCTATGACGTGCTGGAGACCGAAGAAGGTCAGCAGCAGGCACTCGACAAGCTGGCAACCATCAAGGACGACGTGATCTGGTGGTCCGCCGGTGCCGACACGCCCCAGCTTCTGGCTGACGGCGAAGTCATCATGGGCTCCACCTACAACGGTCGTCTGTTCAGCCTGATCGAAGAGCAGGATCAGCCCGTCGCGATGATGTGGGACGCGCAGGTCTTCGACCTTGACGGCTGGATCATCCCGACCGGCCTGTCCGAAGAGCGTCAGGCCCGTGCGCTCGACTACGTCCGTTTCGCGACAGACACCCAGCGTCTGGCGGATCAGGCGAAGTACATCTCCTACGGTCCGGCACGGAAATCCTCCGCACCGCTGGTGGGCAAGCACGCCGAACTGGGCATCGAGATGGCACCCCACATGCCGACCGATCCGGAAAACGCCAAGAACACGTTCCTCTACAACTACGAGTTCTGGGCTGACTACCGTGATGACATCGACGCCAAGTTCCAGGCTTGGCTGGCGCAATAAGCGCTTCGATACCGGAAGGGGCCACGCGGCCCCTTCCCCTTTCATCGGTTGATCCGATGACCCTATAGACAGCCCCACCCGCGAGGCCGCCATGACCGACGTCACCGACGCTACCACCGCAAAAAGCGCCCCTACCCCCGACGACGGCATTCGCATTGCCGACGCGGAAGCCTCGGGCCCGGTTCTTGCCGCCGATGGAACGCCGCTCAAGCGGTCCCTCAGCCGGGCACTGCGGATGCAGAAGCTTCGCGCCCTTGCCCTGATCGCCCCCCTTCTCATTTTCGTGCTGATCACGTTCATCGCACCGATCGCGGACATGCTGTTCCGCTCGGTCGAAAACGATGTCGTCGCCGAAACCCTGCCCCGCACAACGCCGATGCTCGCCGAATGGGATGCCGATAGCGGCACCCCACCCGATCCCGCCGTTTTCAAGGCACTTTATCAGGACATTTTCTTTGCCGCCGAACGCAAGCAGCACACGGTGCTGGGCGGACGGCTCAACTACGAGATGACCGGCATGTCGTCTCTTTTCCGCAAGTCCGGGCGCAAGGTCGAGGACATGGGAGAGGTCTATCAGGACCAGTTCGAGGACCTGAACGAATTCTGGGAAGAGGGTGAGAACTGGAATGCCCTCATGGGGTCGGACGAGTGGAACGCCGAAATGGCGGCCTGGGACCCCAAGGGGGACGCGCGTCAGCCCCGGTTCGAACTTCGCGACGGTATCGAAGAACTGCTCCCCCAGACCTCGGAGACCTTCAGCGCCTATGCGAAATTCATCCAGACCGTGGATGAAGACAACTTGGCCAAGGAAGACCCCTGGGCCATTGTCTATTCCGCGCTCTATGACGACCTGACAGGCCCCGCCGCCGCCAGGTTGAACGACTACTCAGGCCCCGCCGCAGAGGAACTGCGCGCAGCCGCCGCCGCGGTCGACACCTTCGAAACGGTGGATTACGTCGCCGCGTTTCAGGACATCGACAAGGACTGGACCGATCCGGAGGTCTGGCAAACGATCAAAACCTATTCACCGCGTTTCACGAACGGATACTTCCTGAACGCGATCGACATGCAGAAATCGCCCGACGGGCCAGAGATGCGGCCCGAGAACCAGCAGATCTATATCAAACTGTTCTGGCGTACGCTGGTGATGTCGCTAACAATCACGGCCTCCTGCATCCTGCTGGGCTATCCCGTGGCGTGGATCCTCGCCAACCTGCCCGCTCGCACCGCGAACCTGCTCATGATCCTCGTTTTGCTGCCTTTCTGGACCTCTCTGCTGGTACGGACGAGCGCGTGGAAGGTGATGTTGCAACAACAGGGTGTCATCAACGACACGCTGGTCTGGCTGGGGCTGGTGGACACGATGGACCGGCTGGTGCTGATCAACAATCAGACCGGCACGATCATCGCGATGACCCATATCCTGTTGCCGTTCATGATCCTGCCGCTCTATTCGGTGATGCAGACAATCCCGCCCAGCTACCTGCGCGCCGCCAAATCGCTTGGCGCCACGAACTGGACGGCTTTCTGGCGGGTCTATTTCCCGCAGTCGGTTCCGGGCATCGGTGCGGGGTCGATCCTCGTCTTCATCCTTGCGATCGGTTACTACATCACGCCCGAAATCGTCGGCGGCACATCCGGTATCTTCATCTCGAACCGGATCGCCTATCACATCTCGCAATCGCTGAACTGGGGGCTCGCTGCCGCACTGGGGACGATCCTGCTGGCCGCGGTGCTGCTGCTCTACTACGCCTACGACAAGATCGTCGGTATCGACAACGTCAAGCTGGGGGGCTGAGATCATGGCCGTTCTGACACCTGTTTCACGCACCCCCGCAAGCTTCTACGCCTCCGTTGTGGCGGCCTTCGGCGCCTTCGCCGGGCTGCTGGTCGGCACCGCTCAGGGCAGCGGCCTGATCGGCCTGATTCTTGGCGCCGTCGTTATGGGAGCCGCCGCCTACCTGATGGCCGAGGTTCTGGGGAAGGAGAAGACGTCCCGCTATGGGCTCGCGCTGCTCATGGCGCTTGGCGGCTTCTTCATCGGGGGCCTCGTCGCGGCGGTTATTGGCGCGCTGTTCGGGCTGTTCTTCGGCTGGCTGACCTTCTGGCTCTACGAAGGGCGATACAGGGCAAAGGTCGCCCCTTATCTCACCCCCGGCCAGGTCCTGTGGCATTATACCTTCCGGGTGATCTGCGGCGCGATCTTCATCTTTCTGATCACGCCGATCCTCGTGGTCATGCCGTTGAGCTTCAACGCCGAGGATTTCTTTACCTTCACGCCGGAAATGCTGCGCTTCGATCCGGACGGGTATTCGCTGAAGCATTACCGCGATTTCTTCACCAACTCCGACTGGCAGAACGCGGTGCAGAACTCGATCCGCATCGCGCCGGTCGCCACCCTGCTTTCCGTGGGCTTCGGCACGCTTGCCGCCATCGGGCTGAGCCAGCCGCATGTTCCGTTCCGGCGCGCGATCATGGCGATCCTGATCTCCCCGATGATCGTGCCGCTGATCATCTCCGCTGCGGGCATGTATTTCTTCTACAGCCGCATCGGCCTGCAGGGCACCTATCTGGGCGTTGTCCTTGCCCATGCGGCCTTGGGCATCCCCTTCGTCATCATCACCGTGACGGCGACGCTGGTCGGGTTCGACAATTCGCTTACGCGCGCGGCGGCCAACATGGGGGCCAATCCGGTCACGACGTTCTTCCGGGTGCAGATGCCGCTCATTTTGCCCGGCGTGATCTCGGGCGGGCTCTTCGCCTTCATCACCTCTTTCGACGAGGTGGTCGTGGTGCTCTTCGTCGGCTCGGCCGGGCAGAAAACGCTGCCGTGGCAGATGTTCACCGGGCTGCGCGAACAGATCAGCCCGACCATTCTGGCGGTGGCGACGATCCTCGTGTTCATCTCAATATGTCTGCTGACGGTGGTGGAACTGCTGCGCCGCCGGTCGGAGCGTCTGCGGGGCATGTCGCCGGGCTGATCCAGCCCGGCGCCGGCCATTTCGGGCGCTCAGCCTTCGCGCAGACGTTCCAGCAGGCGAAGTGATGCGTAGCCATCCGGCACAAGCCCCCGCGCCTTCTGGAACGCGCGAACGGCGTTGATGGTCAGCGGCCCGACCTTGGCGTCGATCTTCTGGGTGTCGAACCCAAGCGCCGTCAGCCTTGTCTGCAGCTCGATCCGCTCATCATAGGTCAGCGCCCGGTCGCCCCGAGGCCAATCCGCGACGATGGGGCCCTTGCCCCCGATCCGGTCAGCCAGATGGCCCACGCCGATCACATAGGCGTCTGCGCTGTTGTACCGCTCGATCACCGCGAAGTTCGGAAAGATCATGAAGGCCGCGCCCTGCGCGCCCCCCGGCAGCAGGATCGAGGCTTCGGCATGATCCGGGATCGACCCGCCCGCCTGCGGCTTCACACCGCGCTCCGCCCAAACGGATGGGAGCATGGTGATGTCCCGGCTGGCTTGCATGTAATCGAAATCGTCGGGCAATGAGACCTCGACGCCCCATGGCTGCCCCGCCGTCCATCCGAAGTGTTTGAGATAGGCCGCCGTCGAGGCGAGGGCATCCGCGGGATCATCCCCCCAGATGTCACGCTTGCCGTCGCCGGTGAAATCGACCGCATGCGCGAGGTAGGAAGAGGGCATGAACTGTGTGTGGCCCATGGCCCCGGCCCAACTGCCTGTCATTTCCTCCGGCGTCGTATCGCCGTCCTGCAGGATGTTCAGCACACCCAGCAACTCGCCTTCGAAAAAGGCACTGCGCCGGGCGTCATAGGCCAGCGTCGCCAGCGAGGAGAGCACATGGTCGGTGCCGCGAAAAGTGCCATAGGCGCTTTCGAGGCCCCAGATCGCGGTGACGATTTCCTTCTCAACCCCGAACTTTTCTTCTATCCGGCTGAGCGTATCACGTTGGCCGGCAAGCGCCGCCTTACCGTTCGCGATGCGTAGGTCGGAGGTGGCGGTTTCAAGATAATCCCAGATGGTCTTGGTGAATTCCGACTGGTTGCGATCCCGGCGGATGACCTCCGGATCGTAGCGAACCTTCCGCATCGCGTCATCGAACACATCCTCGCGGATACCGGCCTGAAGGGCACGCGGGCGGAAGGCTTCGATCCAGGCGCGCAGCCCCGCGTCGGAGCCTGTTTCAGCAACCGCCTCTTCCGCAAGTTCGGGCGCGCTGATCACCGCGGCTTCGGGGGGCTTCGCGTCCTTTGCATTGGGCCGAAGGGAGGCTTCGGGGTCTGTCTGCGCCATGGCCCCTGTACTGCACCCCAGCGCAAACATCGCCGCCACGCTGATTCTGCTTTTGAACACTCGCATCACTCACTCCGACAACTTCGTCGGGGTGACCATACCCGTAGCCCCGAACCGGGCAAGGGGCCTACCGGCGCGTCTGCGGACCTTCGCCCATGCCCTCAGCGGCGAGAGCGTGTGACCTTCCGCTTTACCTTGTCCTTCTTGCGCTTGGCCTTGGTAGCCTTGCGCCGGGGATTGCGGGCAGTCTTCCGTGACGGATCGGCGCGGGCGACCTCTTCGCCCTCCACCGCCAGCAATTCCAGCGCGATCCCGCCCGTCACAGGAACGGCTTCGGCCAATCGCACGGTGACACGCTGCCCGATGCCCAAGGTCATGCCGGTATCGGCCCCCATGAGCGTTCCAGCTTCGGCATCGTAATGAAAATACTCGCGCCCGATGGCCCGCATGGGCAGCAGGCCGTCGGCCCCGGTCTCATCCAGTTTGACGAAAGCGCCGAACCGGGCCACCCCGCTGATACGACCGGTCAGTTCGGCCCCAACCCGGTCTGACAGGAAGGCGGCGAGGTATCTGTCCGTCGTGTCGCGTTCGGCCATCATCGAACGGCGCTCGGTGTCCGAGATGTGCTGCCCCGTCCGTTCGAGGTTCTCGATATCCTCCATGCTCAGCCCGTCCTTGCCCCAGCCGTGGGCCGTGATCAGCGCACGGTGCACCAGAAGGTCGGCATAGCGACGGATTGGCGACGTGAAATGCGCATAGGACCGCAGGGCCAGACCAAAATGACCGATATGCTGGGGCGCGTAATAGGCCTGCGTCATCGACCGCAGGGTAGACAGGTTGATAAGTTCCGCATCCTCGGACCCCGCCGCCGCGTCCAGCAAGCGGTTGAGATGCGCCGTCTGCAGGACCTGCCCTTTTGCCAGCGTGTAGCCCGCGGCCTGAACGGTTTCGCGCAGGCTTTCCAACTTCTCGGGGGATGGCTCCTCATGAATGCGGAAGAGTAGGGGCGTGTCTTTTTTCAACAGTGTTTCCGCCGCGGCGACGTTCGCCAGCACCATGAACTCCTCGATCAGCTTATGTGCATCGAGCCGGTCCCTGAAGGCGACGGATTCCACCTTGCCCTCGTCCGACAGGATGATCTTCCGCTCCGGCAGATCGAGGTCGAGCGGCTGACGCCGCTCCCGGGCCCGTCGAAGCGCCTCATAGGCGGCATAGAGCGGTTTGAGGATATCCTCCAGCAAGGGGCCGGTGCGGTCGTTGGGGTTGCCGTCGATCGCATCCTGCACCTCTTCGTAATGCAGCGAAGCGGGGGAGCGCATGAGGCCGCGGTGAAAGTCATGGCGCAGCTTTTCGCCCTCGGCATCCAGCACCATACGCACGGCGATGCAGGCGCGCGGCACACCTTCGTGCAGGCTGCACAGGTCGCCCGACAGCCGGTCCGGCAGCATCGGCACGACGCGATCGGGGAAATAGGTGGAATTTCCGCGTTTGCGCGCCTCCCGGTCCAGGGCCGAACCGGGGGTCACATAGGCGGCCACATCCGCGATGGCGACCCAGAGAACATGTCCGCCTTCGTTGTCGGGGTCATCGTCGGCGTGCGCGAAGCAGGCATCGTCATGATCGCGCGCATCGCTCGGGTCGATGGTGATGAGCGGCAGGTCCCGCAGATCCTCCCTCCCCTTCAACCCGACAGGTTTCACACGATCCGCCTCCGCCATCACCTCGTCGGGGAAATGATCGGGTATCCCATGCTGGTGGATCGCGATGAGAGACACGGCCTTCGGCGCGGAGGGATCCCCCAGCCGTTCCACGATACGTGCCCGCTGCAGGCCGAGACGGTTCTTGGGTCCGGCCTGTTCGGCCTCCACCAACTCGCCGTCCTTCGCACCACCGCTCGCATCCGCAGCCACCTGCCATTCACGGTCCGCACCCTTGTCGATGGGCAGAATGCGCCCCCCTTCGGCGGATTTTCGGAAGATGCCCAACACGCTTTTCGGGTTGGTGCCGATCCGGCGGATCAGGCGCGCCTCGTAATGATGGTCATCGCCCTTCACCAGCGTCAGCCGGGCCAGTATCCGGTCCCCTTCGCCCAAGGCGGGATCGGAGGCGCGGGGGATTACCAGTACAACGGGCTCCTGCCCTTCGCCCTGCCACTCCATCGGCTTGGCAAAAAGATCGCCGTTCTTGTCCGGCCCGGTAACGAGCAGCACGGAAACGGGCGGCAGGCGATCCGGATCCCGGTAGCTGCGTTTGCGTTTCTCCAGATGCCCTTCGGCTTCGAGTTCTTTCAACACGCGCTTGAGGTCGATACGCGCGGCCCCCTTGATGCCGAAAGCCTTGGCGATGTCGCGCTTGGCGGTCAGGGTGGGATTGTTCTCGACCCAGTCGAGGATTTCGGATTTGGAGGGTAGCTTGCTCATCCCCGTGAGGTAGCACGCACCCCCCGCGCCGTCATGGCAAATCGTCGACGGTGTCCACGTCGCGCAGGGTGGCCACCAACCCGATGCGCTTTCCGGGAAGCTTGGCCCGCGTATCGGCAAGGGCATGGCGGGTGGACCATCGCACGCCGTCGAAGACACGGGGCGGCAGGGTAGGCCCCCGCTTTGCGCCGATCAGCCAGAACCCCCCGTCGGGTGCCGGGCCGAAAACCATGTCATTGTGCCCCAGCGCGGCGAATGCCTCCGCGATGCGCTGCCGGTCGATGCCCGGCACATCCGCGCCGATCAGGCAGACGGGCCCCGGCGGTGCCTGCCGCAGCATCCGCACCATCCGGCGGCCCAGATCCCCCCGCCCCTGCGCCCAGCGCGGCAGGTCCGTTGGCCACACCCGGCTTTCCAGACCTTCCACATCGGGCGCTACGGCCAGAACAACCTGCCAGCGCGGGTCCACAACCCTCCGCAAGAGCCGCCGCGTCTGGTGCCGGAACCACCACGCCGCCGCCGTCATGCCGATCTCCCGCCCCAGCCGGGTCTTGACCCGCCCGGGGCGAGGCACCTTGAGCATGACGATCAATGTGGGCTTCACAGGGTCGCTTCCATGTCGCGGTGGGGAATACCTGCATCGTCATAGACCGGGCCGAAGGCGGTAAAGCCGAGGCGTTCGTAGAACCCCAGGGCATGGGTCTGCGCGCCCAGCACTGCACGCGACACACCGGGTTCCGCCTGTGCAACGGTGAGCGCGGCGCGGATCAGCGCGGCCCCCGCACCTGTACCGCGCCACGGCTGACGCACGCAGACGCGCCCGATCTTTGCGACATCGCCCTTTGTCGTGATCCGGGCGGTACCGACAGGCTTACCTTCGGCGAAGGCCAGCAGGTGAATGGAAACGGGATCCAGTTCGTCGATCTCCTCCGCTTCGGAAACGCCTTGCTCGTCGATGAAAACCCCCCGCCTCAGGGCGCGGCAAAGGCCGATGTCCTGCGTTGTCGTCACAATGAAGGTCATGCGAAGTAATCGCGTAGGATACGTTCGTAGATGCTGGAAAGCTGGCGAATGTGATCGACCTTCACGTGTTCGTCCACCTGATGCATCGACTGGCCCACAAGTCCGAATTCGACAACGGGGCAATGGTGCTGGACGAACCGCGCGTCCGACGTGCCACCGCTGGTGGACAGCACCGGCGTAACGCCGGTTTCCGCCGTTACGGCGGCGGATACGAGGTCAGACAGCGGCCCCGGCGGCGTTATGAAGCTTTCGCCGGAAACCTTGACCTCCATCTCGACCCGAACCCCGAAGGTTTGCTCCACCGCGTCGGCTTCTTCACGCAGCCATTCGGTCAGGCTCTGACCACTGTGCAGGTCGTTGAAACGAATGTTGAGCGTCGCACGCGTCTGCGCCGGGATCACGTTCGTTGCGGGGTTTCCGGTATCCACCGTGACGACCGCAAGGGTGGAGGGATCGAAATGCGCGCTCCCCTCATCGAGGGTGTGAGACGCCAGCCGGTCCAGCAGGCGCACCATCGGCGGCAAGGGGTTGAGCGCCCGATGCGGATAGGCCGCGTGCCCTTGCCGCCCGATCACGCGCAGATGCGCATTGAGCGAACCGCGCCGACCGATTTTCATCATCTCACCCATGGTTTCAGGGCAGGTCGGTTCCCCCACGAGGCAGACATCCATGCGTTCCCCGGCCTCCGACATATGATCGAGCAATGCGGTCGTGCCATCCAGCGCATCGCCCTCCTCGTCCCCCGTGATCGCGAGGATGACGGCTCCGTCCGGCGGGTTTTCACGCAACATGTTGACCGCCGCCGCGGCAAAGGCCGCCACACCGGATTTCATGTCCGTGGTGCCGCGCCCGTACATTACGCCGTCGACGACCTCCGCTCCGAATGGCGCGTGGGACCAGTCCGCTTCCGCGCCGATGGGAACGACGTCGGTATGGCCGTTGAAACCGAAGGTCCTGTCGGCCCCACGCGCGCCCCAGCGGGCGAAAAGATTGCGGATTCCGCCGCGGTCAACCCGGACACATTCGAACCCCGCGTCTTCCAACAGCTTTTCCAGCACATCAAGCGCACCGGCATCTTCCGGCGTCACGGAAGGGCAACGGACAAGCTGGGCGGTCAGTTCTACAGGATCGATCCGGGACATCGCGGCTCCTTATCGGGCCGGGGCCCGGTTGTAATTGTGGCGAAAAAAGCGCGCCTGTCAGTCGGTTGCAAGCAAAATAGCTTAACAGAACGACCATCCCCGTGTTACGAACATGGCAATAATATGACCCGAGGCAGGGCATTCAGCAGTATCGGCACCTGAAACCAGGGCCATCCGTATATCAACGGGCGACAAGAGTGCGGATTCAATCCGCGCCATGCTGGATTGTGCTGTTTCGGCCAGGGGACAGGCATGCGCATGGTCAAGGCATCGAAACTACCCATCAACACCGTCCGCGAGGGCACGACTGCCGACGACATGGCGCAGACGATCTTCGGCAATGGCGCCGTCGTAACCGGAGCGACCTATTACGGCGACGTGGATAGCGCAGGCACTTATTCGCGCGGCGACGACAAATCCCCGAATGTGACGCCGTCTGACACCGGCGTCATCCTCTCCACGGGTAACGCGGAAAGCTTCACCAATAACAAGGGCGAAGCGAACCAGCGGGCCGACACCAGCGAGAACACCACCGGGATCGACAATTTCGGCCCCTTCAATCAGGAGGCGGGCACCAATACCTACGATGCCGCCGTACTGGACGTGGATTTCATCCCCGGCAGCTCGGTGATGACGATGCAGTTCGTGTTCTCCTCCGAGGAATATCCCGAGTACGAGAACTCCGTCTTTCAGGATTTCGTCGGCGTCTGGATCAACGGAGAGCTCGTTCCGCTCGAGGTGGGGGACGGGGACACCGATCCGGGCAACATCAACACGACCAACAACGTGAACATGTACGTCAACAACCAGAATGACGACTACAACACGGAGATGGACGGATTTACCGTCACCATGACGCTCACGATGTACGTGAATCCCGACGTGGTAAACTCCATGCGGATCGCCATCGCCGACGTTGCCGACAGCGCCTACGATTCGAACCTGCTGATCGCCGCCAATTCCGTGCAGACTGAACTGATCGCGATGACGGATGAGGTGACGGTTTCACCTACCGGCAGCGCCGTGGTGGATGTTCTGGCGAACGACATCAACAACGGCGGCGGTACGATCACGATCACCCATATCAACGGGCAGTCGGTCACCGCCGGTTCCATCGTGACCCTGCCTACCGGGCAGCAGATCACCGTGAATCCCGACGGAACGCTGGACGTGCTGGGCGACGGGGACACCGAGAATTTCAATTTCACCTACACCACCACTAACGGCAATGACACCGATGTAGGCTATGTCAACGCCTCCTCCGTACCCTGTTTCGTGGCCGGAACGCTCATCGCCACGCCCGAGGGGGAGCGCCCTGCCGAAACGCTGCGCCCGGGAGACTTGGTGTTGACGCAGGACGAAGGCGCGCAGCCCCTGCGCTGGATCGGGACGCGGACGGTCCCGGCGGAGGGGGAGTTTGCCCCGATCTACATCAGGGCGAATACCTTCGGCACGCACCGGGATCTGCTGGTGTCTCCGCTTCACCGGGTCCTGATACGCGATAGCCTCGCGGCACTGCTGTTCGGCGAAGACGAAGTGCTGATTGCCGCGCGCGATCTGGTCAACGATCGATCCGTCCTGCGCAAGCCGGGCGGCGATGTCACCTATGTCCATCTGATGTTCGACCGCCATCAGGTCGTCTTTTCCGAAGGCCTCGCTACCGAAAGCTTCCTGCCCGGTCCCCAGACCGCCCGCAGTTTCGAGAGCGAGATCGTGGCAGAACTCTCGGCCCTTTTTCCGGAACTCGATCCGCATACAGGCGGCGGCTATTCTCCCGCCGCGCGCAGGACGCTGCGCCGGTTCGAAGCGGACCTGTTCCGCGCGACGCAGGCGGCCTGACATGACCTGGATCGCCATTGCCGACCACAGCGAACGCCGCCTGTCCCTGCGCGGTCTGGGGGAGGACAAATGCGAACGGCCCCTGCTCGACGACCGGCCCGAAACGCTGCTTAACCATGGCACCCTGCTGATGGAAACGCGCCCTTCGCCCGATGGCCGCCCGCAGGTTCTTTTCGGTTACAAGAACCCCTACCCCCATCTGCGCAGCCTGACGTTTCAGGCGGTGCCGGGCGGTGGGATTTCCATGGTTCAGGTACACGGAGAGGCGATTTCCCACGCCGCGATCTCCTATCAGAACCGGGGGCGCACCGACGTTCTGCGGATCATCTATTCGTGGGACATCGAAGCGGGCTGGGCGCGGCTGACGCTGGAACGGCCCGAAGATGAACATGTGGTCACCGTACCCGTGGCCAATCCCCATCCCCTCACGCTTGAGGATATCCGCGACCTGATGCTGGGACGGCGAAACCACACCTTCGCGCCCGACATGATCTTTGCCGCGCTGTCGAACCGGATCGAACCCATCGGCCCTGCTCCGACATTGCACCCCGAAACGCCGCTGGCGACCCCCTGGGGCTACAGGCCCGTGTCGCAGCTTCGGCGCGGTGACACGGTGCTGACCCAAGGCGGCGATGTTGTCCCGGTCCTCCACCGGGTGAACCGGACGGTCCCGGCCCGCGGCAGTTTCCGCCCGCTTCGGCTGCGTGCGCCCTACTTCGGGCTCCAGCAGGATGTCGTGGTGGCGCCCGACCAGCGCCTGCGCATCGATGGGCCCGAGGTCGAATACCTTTTCAACGAAGAGGCCGTTCTGGTGCCGGCACGGCATCTCATGAACGGTTTCGCCGCGCTGGAAGAACCTGTCGGTCCGGTCACGACCTATACGCAGCTCGTTCTGCCGGGTCATGATACCGTTCTTGCCGGGGGCACGGCACTGGAGAGCCTCTATATCGGTCGGATCAGGCGGAATGCCCAGCGCCTCGCCAGCAGCGTGCTGCACGATGCGGACCGCAGCAGCCTGCCGGAACACGGGCGCCCGGGGCATCAGGTGCTGAAATGGTACGAGGCGATACACCTCGCCCGGCGCCGCGCGGCCTGAGCCCGTTCAGTCGAAGAACGGCGTTACCTGCGCCACGATGACCGAATTCTCGTCCAGCGCCCGCTGCATGAGCGCGCGTTCCTCTTCGTCGATCTCATGCCCTTCGGCTTCGCGCTCCCCCAGTGTCCCGTAACCCGTGACATCGAGCGGGTTCACGTCCGCCTGCTTGAGGATCGCAACGGTTTCGCGCACAGCTTCGGCTTCGTCCACACCGGAGGCAAAACACATGAGCGCCGCCCCCGTCGCCCTGTCGGGCAGACCGTCGCCATCCTTGCGGCCGATTTCGACCAGCAGGGTATAGACCTGCTGCCGCGAGGGTTTCTTCTGCTTTTTCGTATCGGTCATGAAAAGGGCCACCATCCGCAACAGATGGCAGCCCTAGCGTTTTCAGCCGGTCTTGGAAAGGGTCAGGTCCTGCCCCTGACCAGCCGGGTGAGCCAGATGAGCAGGCAGGCACCGATGACGGCAAC
The DNA here is from genome assembly GCF_001634885.1 of Sulfitobacter sp. HI0040. GTDB lineage: Bacteria > Pseudomonadota > Alphaproteobacteria > Rhodobacterales > Rhodobacteraceae > Sulfitobacter. The sequence goes on from NZ_LWEX01000024.1 coordinate 29,747, forward strand.
GATCAACTGACCGATCCATCCCCCGAGCGTGCCGCCGGTGATCAGCGTGAGCAAGAAGTTTGCCACGACCGCGCCAAGGATGCCGAGAACGATATTCATGATCAGCCCCATGTCTGATTTCATGATCTTCTCTGCGATCCAGCCGGCGATGCCGCCAACGATGATGGCTGCGAACCAACCCAAACCTGTCATGACAAATTCTCCCTTCGATATGTCGCACGGATAACCCGATGCGTTACCGAATGTTCCGCCATGCCACCGAAACGGTCAACAAATTTCCGCTTTGCGTCAATCGCGCAGCAATTCGTTGATCGAGGTCTTCGACCGCGTCCGTTCGTCCACCCGCTTCACGATGACCGCGCAATAGAGGTTCACGCCGTTCTTGCTGGGCATCGTTCCCGCGACGACGACGGAACCCGCAGGCACTTCGCCATACATGACTTCGCCTGTCTCACGATCCAGGATCTTGGTGGACTGGCCGATGAAAACGCCCATCCCCAGCACCGATCCCTCGCGCACGATGCAGCCTTCCACCACTTCGGAGCGGGCCCCGATAAAGCAGTTGTCTTCGATGATCGTGGGGCCAGCCTGCATCGGCTCCAGCACGCCGCCAATGCCCACGCCGCCCGACAGGTGCACGTTCTTGCCGATCTGCGCGCAGGAGCCGACGGTGGCCCAGGTATCCACCATCGTGCCGCTGTCCACATAGGCCCCGATGTTGACGAAGGAGGGCATCAGCACGACGTTGGGCGCGATATAGGCCGACCGGCGCACCACGCAGTTGGGTACGGCGCGAAAGCCCGCGTTCTTCCATTCGTCAGGGCCCCAGCCCTTGAACTTGCTGTCGACCTTGTCCCACCAGCCGCTGCCCTGCGGGCCGCCTTCCTGATGCTCCATGTCCTTGATGCGGAATCCCAGCAGCACGGCTTTCTTCGCCCATTGGTTCACGTGCCAGGTGCCGTCCTCGCCCCGTTCCGCCACGCGCAATTCGCCCGCATCCAGCGCGTTGAGCGTTTCCTCGATCGCGTCGCGCGCTTCGCCACGACTGGAGGAGGTAATCTTGTCGCGGGTGTCCCAAGCGGATTCGATGGCGGCTTCGAGGTGATCGTTGGACATGAGAGGTCTCCGGAATACTGTGTCCCCCGCGTCATACGCCTGCAGAGGCCGCCGCGCAATCGTTGCACCCCCGCGACGCGATTCATCGGGCAGATCGACATGGCCAATCCCGGTGATCCGTTGCATGCTGATCCGACGCGCGCTACCTGCGCGGGGGACAGCCGACCGGAGAAACCGCATGAAAGAAGCCGCCCGCCACCCTTTGCGTGACGCGCATTCGGACCGCACGAAAGCCCAGCAGGCACCCGACACGCCGCAGACCCGTGCCCCCGCCTACAGACTTGCCTTCCTCGACGATGATTTCCTCTGCCGGGACGAAATGCGCCCGGTGCGCCTGCAGCTCGAACTGCAGAAGCCCGAGATGATCCTCGATGCCCATGGCGTGACCTCCACCATCGTGCTGTTCGGAGGCGCCCGAATTCCCGAACCGTCGCAAAAGCATCTGGCGCGCACCCAGACGCTTGCCGACCTGTCAGCCTTTTACGACGAAACCCGGGAATTCGCGCGGCTGATGACCGAGAAATCGGCAGACAGCGGATACCGCGAAAACGTCATCGTCACGGGCGGTGGCCCCGGCGTGATGGAGGCGGGCAATCGCGGCGCGCTCGATGCCGGGGGCCGGTCCGTCGGGCTGAATATCGTTCTGCCGTTCGAACAGGCCCCGAACGAATATGTCACCCCGGAACTGTGCTTCAATTTCCATTACTTCGCGATCCGCAAGATGCACTTCCTCATGCGGGCAAAGGCGATTTGCGTCTTCCCGGGCGGTTTCGGCACGATGGACGAACTGTTCGAGGCCCTGACCCTGATTCAGACGGGGCGTATGCAGCGGGTGCCGTTTTTGCTGTTCGGTCGTGCCTTCTGGGAAAAGATCATCAACTGGGACGCTCTGGCGGATGCCGGCACGATATCTGCCGAAGATCTGGAGCTGTTCCGCTTCGTCGAAACGGCGACCGAGGCGATGGAGCTGATCGAGAACTGGCCCATGCCCACCACCCAGCGGGATCATGTCCCCGGAAGGAACGTCGGTGATGGAGAGTGAAGGCATGATCACCATGATCCTCATCGCCGCGGTCGTATTCACCACCGTGGGATGGTTTCACTTTGCGGTCCTGTCCCGGACCGTCCCGCCGGTGATCGACAGCAACATGTCCCGGGCGGCCCAACATACGAGCCTTGTTGCCTTGATCGGAACGCTGCACGCGTTCGAGGCATTCATCTATGCCCTGGTCTTCCGGTGGAGCCAGAGCTTGGGTCTCGGTGGTTTCAAACCGGATGAACCCCTGTCACTTATGGACGTGTATTACTTTTCGCTGGTCAACTACACGACGCTCGGCCTCGGGGACATATACCCGTCCGGGCACCTGAGGTTCCTCGCTGGCATGGAATCCCTGGGCGGGTTCCTGCTGCTGAGCTGCTCGGCGTCCTACCTTTTCTCGGTCGCGCAGTCACACGTCAAGAAGGGGGATTAGGCCTGCGCCGGCAGAACACCCACTTCGACATGATGCGGCAAGGTTTCCACGATCTGGCCGTGATCCGTTTCCTTGATGCAGTAGCCATAGCCCGCCAGACGATGTTTCCATTCGCGGGGGGAAAGCGAGACGCTGCGTTCACGCAGAACCAGATCGATGATGCTGGCGGTGATATAGGGGTCTTGGTTAAAGACGACGGACATTGTTCATTCCTCCGATTGAACTTCCAGTGGAAACAATCAACCGTAGGAATGTGGCAGAAATTCACCCGAAACCGGGCGGCAGCAAGATCTTGTCGTGGCGCGCTTGGGGCAGCTGTCCACTGACCCTGAACCTCAGGCCCCGCTTCAGCCCTGCTGCGTCATGCCTGCTTCCGCCTCTATCTGACGCCGGGATTTCCTTGCGCGTTCGGTAGCTGACTTGAGCTGACCGCAGGCCGCCATGATGTCCTCCCCCCGCGGGGTGCGGATGGGTGAGGCATAGCCGGCCTTGTAGATGATGTCCGCGAAGGCCCGGATGCGGTTGTTGGAGGACCGCTTGTAAGGCGCCCCGGGCCATTCGTTGAACGGGATCAGGTTGATCTTGGCCGGGATACCCTCGATCAGCTTGACCAAGCGGCGCGCGTCTTCGTCGCTGTCGTTCACGCCGTCCAGCATCACGTATTCGAAAGTGATCCGTTCGGAATTGCTGACCTTGGGATAGGCCCGCAGCGCATCGAGAAGTTCGGCGATATTCCATCGCTTGTTGATCGGCACCAGCTTGTCGCGCACCTCATCCGTCGTGGCATGGAAGGACACCGCCAACTGGCAGCCGATTTCCTGCGCAGTCTTGGCGATTTCCGGCACGACGCCAGAGGTCGAAAGGGTGATGCGGCGGCGTGAAAGCTGGATGCCTTCGGCGTCCATGGCGATTTTCATCGCGTCGCGCACATTCTCGAAATTATAAAGCGGCTCGCCCATGCCCATCAGCACGATGTTGCTCAGCAGCCGGGTTTCGTCCTTGGGCGCGCCGATTTCCGGCCATTCACCCAGATCGTCCCGCGCGACCATCACCTGGCCGATGATCTCTGCCGCGGTGAGGTTACGAACCAGCTTTTGCGTGCCGGTATGGCAAAAGGAACAGGTCAGGGTGCACCCCACCTGAGAAGACACACAAAGCGTGCCCCGGCCTTCTTCGGGGATATAGACAACCTCCACCTCGTGGCCGCCCGCAATCCGGACAAGGTACTTCCGGGTGCCGTCATTGCTGACCTGACGGGTGACGACTTCGGGCACCTCGATCACAAATTTTTCAGCCAGTTCGGCCCGGTAGCCCTTGGCGAGGTTCGTCATCAAGGCGAAGTCGCGCACCCCCCACTGATAAATCCACTGCCAGATCTGGCCGACCCGCATCTTCGCCTGTTTCTCGGGCGTTCCATGGGCGATCAGGGTGTCGCGCATCTTTTCGCGGGTCATGCCGACAAGGTTGACCGGCCCGTCGGGAAGTTTCCGCGGGATTGTATGCACATCCTGTGTGATCGGCGCTGCCGCCTGTCCGATTTCGGCCATTGGAGATTCTCCGACGCTTGGGGATGGGCCTCTATATAGGGATTTTCCCGAGGATCAAAAGAAAACAGCCCCGCAGAGGCGGGGCTGTCGGATCAGAATGTGCAGGGTGGTCAGCTGCCGCAGCGCTTGGCGGCATCCTCCACCGCAGCGGTAAAGCCAAGCAGGGAGAACGTATCCTTCGTCTGCGTACCCCGCCCGGACATCCCTGTCAGGACCGCATCGGCACCGCGCTTCATGGCGGTGATGATCTTGTTGTCGTCTTCCGTGGTGGCCGGCCACGCCCATTCACCTTCGGTGAAAAGCTCGAACGTGGTACCGGAAATATCCATGTTTACCGTGGAACCGGAGGCAAAAGGATACCCGCCGGTAAAGGCGACCTGTCCCTTGGCCCCGGCGGAAGGACGGTAGAATACCATCAAAAGCGTCTGGCCCCGGTTCACCGCGACCACACGTCCGTCCTTGGAATTAACGGTTTCCTTCGGGGTCGACACGCCCCAGCATTCCGTCGGATTGTCCTCGACGAAGACGCTCCAGTCGGTTTTGGCCGCTACGCGGTTCGTGCTCTGCTCCTGCGCAAAGGCACTGCCCGCAACCATCGCGGCACCGATCACCGCCGCCCCAACCGTTTTCATAAATTGCATTCGTACAGCCTCCAGCCGTCCTTGACCTCAATCTCATACCCACGGGAACCGGCGGGCAGGCCTTTGGCGGCTTGCTCTCTTGCAAGTGCTCCCGTTCTTCTCGACAACATGCATACTAACGCCAAACACGCGACCGGCGAAACCCTGATTGGCAGGAATTCGCCCAGACGGAGGACGAGAGCATGACCCAAGCCGCAGAATTTGCAGAAGTCTGGCGGGGGCCCATCCTCGAAAGCGTCCATCACGGCCACGCGGTCATCTGCGACGACACCGGCGAAATCGTCGAAGCATGGGGCGATCCATCCCGCGTAGTGCTGCCGCGTTCGTCGGCCAAGATGATACAGGCCCTGCCGCTGCTCGAATCGGGCGCGGCGGATGCGCGCAAGCTGAACAGCGCGCAGCTCGCCCTTGCATGCGCTTCCCACCAGGGTGCGGCGATCCATACCCAAAGGGTGGGCGACTGGCTGAAGGATCTGGGGCTGAAGGATGCGGATTTTCGCTGCGGCCCGCATATGCCCTATTCACGGGAAGCGGAGGTGGAGCTTATCCGCGCGGGTGAATCGCCCTGTCAGATCCACAACAATTGCTCAGGCAAACATGCGGGCTTCCTGACCCTGAACGCCCATCTTAACGGCGGGGCCGACTACGTGGAGCCGGAGCACCCGGTTCAGCGCGCCTGCCTCGACGCCTTTGAGCGGGTGACACAGGAAACCTCCCCCGGATACGGCATCGACGGCTGCTCGGCGCCGAACTTCGCCAGCACCCTGCACGGGATGGGCCGCGCCATGGCGCATTTCGCCGCCGCGCCCGAAGGCTCGCCCGAAGAACGCCTGCACCGCGCCATGCGCGAACATCCCGAACTGGTCGCAGGCGAAGGCCGCGCCTGCACCGAGCTGATGCGTGCCATGGACGGGCGGGTCGCGCTGAAAACCGGCGCCGAAGGCTTCTTCATCGCCATTCTGCCCCACCGCAAACTCGGCATCGCGCTCAAGGCGGCGGACGGCGCTACACGCGCTGCCGAATGCGCCATCGCGGCGCTGCTTGTCCGGCTCGGGGAGTTGGACGCCAATCATCCCGCGGCGGTCAAACGGCTGCGGCCCGCCATACTGAACGCCCGCGGGATTGAGACCGGATCCATCAGACCAGCAGCCGCGCTGACCTGATTCCGCTTCCAAATGGTTTTAAATCCCGGGGGGCCCGGGGGGCTGGCCCCCCGGGGGTGGCGCCAAAATCACCCGGCGAAATCAGCCACCCCGTACCCCTGCAGGTAAAGCAACGCGGTCAGATCGCCGAAGTTGATCCGCAGGTCGCACTCAGCCGCCACAACCGGCTTGGCGTGCAGCGCCACTCCCATCCCGGCGCGGTGCAACATGCCCAGATCATTGGCCCCATCCCCCACGGCGAGCACGTCGCTTGCATCGAACCCCAGCCGCGCCGTGATCTCCTCCAGCGCATCGACCTTGGCCTGCCGACCGAGGATCGGGATGCCGACGTCGCCGGAGAGCACGCCATCCTCCGCCAGAAGCGTATTCGCGCGATTTTCATGGAAGCCCAGTGCCTCTGCCACCGGCCCGGTGAAGGCGGTGAACCCGCCTGAGACAAGCGCGGTGTGCGCCCCGTTCTCCCGCATGGTCGCGATCAGCTGACGTCCTCCCGGCATATGCGTGATCCGGGATGCCAGCACCTCACCGACGATGCTTTCCTTCAGACCTTTCAAAAGCCCCACCCGCTCGCGCAGCGCCGCCTCGAAATCCAACTCGCCGTTCATCGCGCGCGCGGTGATCTCCTTCACGCGGTCGCCCACGCCTGCCGCATCCGCCAATTCGTCGATGCATTCCTGCTGGATCATCGTACTGTCCATATCCGCAAGCAGCATGCGCTTGCGCCGCCCCTCCTGCGGAACGATCCCAAGATCGACGCCCATCCGCTGGCACTCCTCCCAGACCTGCCAGCGGTTGCCTGGCATCGCGGCAAGCGAGAACTCAGCCGCCTCGTCCGGGGCCAGCCAGAGAGCATCGCCACCACCCCACGCGTTGCGCAGGGAGTCCACCAGCGCAGGGTCGAGATTTGCCTTTTCCGGATCGGTAAGAAGGACAGCGGTGAACATGGCGAAGTTTCCGATGCGCGTCAGGAATGTCGCAAAAAGCGACTCGAGCGGCGTTCTAGCCACGTTTTTCCACTTGTGCCAGCCCGGGCCGCGCCGTAATTCCGGCGGTGGGACACCCTTCCCCAACGAAGGGCGCTTATCTGAAAGGGTAGCATTATGGCTATTGCACAACCGGCTTCACAGCCGGACTCCGTTCGTCCGACCACAAAACCGGCGAACCCGCGTTTCTCCTCCGGCCCCTGCGCCAAACCCCCCGTTTTCGATCTGACCCGGCTCGCGGATGCACCGCTTGGGCGCAGCCACCGCGCGGCGGTCGGCAAGGCGAAGCTGCTCGAGGCAATCGAGACGACGCGCGAGGTTCTCGGCGTTCCCGCAGATTATCGCATCGGCATCGTGCCGGGCTCCGACACGGGCGCTTTTGAGATGGCGATGTGGACGATGCTGGGCGAACGCCCTGCCCAAATGGTCGCTTGGGAATCCTTTGGTGCGGGCTGGGTGACGGATGCGGTCAAACAGCTCAAGATCGACGCGACGACCCATACCGCCGACTACGGCGAGATCGTGGATATGGCGGCGCTTAACTACGATAACGACGTCTGCTTTACGTGGAACGGCACGACCTCCGGCGTGCGCGTACCGTCGGGCGATGTCATTCCCTCAAATCGCGCGGGCCTGACGTTCTGTGATGCGACATCGGCGGCTTTTGCCCAGGATCTGCCTTGGGACAAGCTGGATGTAACGACCTTCTCCTGGCAGAAAGTGCTGGGCGGCGAAGCGGCGCATGGCATGCTGATCCTGTCGCCCCGCGCTGTCGAAAGGCTGGAAAGCTACACCCCCGCCTGGCCCCTGCCCAAGATTTTCCGGCTGACGAAAGGCGGCAAGTTGATAGAGGGCATCTTCAAGGGCGAAACGATCAACACGCCCTCCATGCTCTGTGTCGAAGACTATCTTCAGGCGCTCGACTGGGCAAAATCGGTCGGTGGCCTGAAAGGTCTGATCGGACGGGCCGATGCCAATGCGCAGGCCATCGCAAGGTTTGTAGAAGATCACGACTGGATCGAATTCCTCGCTAGCGAGCCAGCGATCCGGTCGAACACCTCGGTCTGCCTCAAGTTCAACGACGGGCGCATCGCCGACGGTGCCTCCTTCGCCAAGGCCGTCGCCAAGCGGCTGGAGTCCGAAGGCGTGGCGCTGGATATCGGTGCCTATCGCGATGCTCCTCCGGGTCTGCGGATCTGGTGCGGCGGCACGGTCGAGACCTCGGATATCGAGGCGCTTCTGCCATGGCTCGCCTGGGCTTTCGAAGCCGAGATCGCGGCACAGGCCAAGGCGGCCTGAGGCTTCCACAATTCCCCATTTCAGGCGCGGCAGCCCAAGGCTGCCGCCCCGTTCCCCAATACATCAAAGGACCGCCCCATGGCACCCAAGGTACTCATTTCGGACAAACTCAGCGACGCCGCTGTGCAGATTTTCAAGGATCGCGGCGTCGAGGTCGATTTCCAGCCCGACCTCGGGAAGGACAAGGACAAGCTGGCGGAGGTCATCGGCAACTACGACGGCCTTGCCATCCGCTCCGCCACGAAGGTGACGGAAAAGATCCTCGCGCAGGCTGACAAGCTCAAGGTCATCGGCCGGGCAGGGATCGGCACCGACAACATCGATAAGGACGCCGCCTCCAAAAAAGGGGTGATCGTCATGAACACGCCCTTCGGCAACATGATCACCACCGCCGAACATGCCATCGCCATGATGTTCGCCGTCGCTCGCCAGATCCCGGAGGCCAGTTCCTCTACCCATGCCGGTAAATGGGAAAAGTCCAAGTTCATGGGCGTGGAACTGACGGGCAAGACCCTCGGCGTGATCGGGGCAGGCAATATCGGTGGCATCGTCTGCGACCGGGCCCGCGGACTGAAAATGAAAGTCGTGGCCTACGATCCCTTCCTCGGCGAGGAAAAGGCCCAGAAAATGGGCGTGGAAAAGGTAGAACTGGACGAACTGCTGTCGCGGGCCGACTTCATCACCCTCCATGTGCCCTATACGGAGCAGACGGCGAATATCCTGAGCCGCGAGAACCTCGCCAAGACCAAGCCGGGCGTGCGCATCATCAACTGCGCCCGCGGCGGGCTCGTGGACGAAGAGGCACTGGCCGAACTGCTGAAGTCCGGACACGTCGCCGGGGCCGCTTTTGACGTCTTTGCCGAGGAGCCCGCGAAGGAGAACCCCCTTTTCGGATTGCCCAATGTCGTTTGCACCCCGCACCTCGGCGCCGCCACGACCGAGGCACAGGAAAACGTCGCCCTTCAGGTGGCCGAACAGATGTCCGACTATCTGCTGACCGGCGCCGTGACCAACGCGCTCAACATGCCCTCCGTCACCGCCGAGGAAGCGGCCGTGATGGGGCCTTGGGTCAAACTGGCGGGCCATCTCGGTGCCTTTATCGGGCAGATGACCGATGAACCGATCAAGGCCATCAACATTCTTTATGACGGTACGGTTTCGACCATGAATACCGACGCGCTCAACTGCAGCGTGGTGGCAGGCATCATCAAGCGCGCGAACCCGGACGTGAACATGGTGAGCGCGCCCGTGGTGGCCCGTGAAAAGGGCATCCAGATCAGTACGACCAATCAGGACAAATCCGGCGTTTTCGACGGCTACATCAAGGTCACCGTCGTGACGGACAAACGCGAACGCTCCATCGCCGGCACGGTCTTCTCTGACGGCAAGCCGCGGTTCATCCAGATCAAGGGCATCAACATCGAGGCCGAGGTGGGGGCGCATATGCTCTACACCACGAACGAGGACGTTCCCGGCATCATCGGCGTTCTGGGCAACACCATGGGCGGAAATGGCGTGAACATCGCCAACTTCACCCTCGGTCGCGCCGCCGCCAAGGGCGAAGCGATCGCACTTCTCTACGTGGACGAAGAAGTGCCCGCCCCTGTCATCAAGAAACTGCGCGACACGGGGATGTTCACCCAGATCAAGCCGCTGCAGTTCGACGTGGCCTGAACCTAGAGGGCGGGCAACCTCTGCCCGCCCTGCCTCTCCGGAAGGATGCGTGCATGCCCCAACCCATCTATGCAATCGGCGACATTCACGGCCAGTTGGATGAATTGGAGCGTGTCCTTTCCCTGATCGATGCCGATGGCGGCCCCGATGCCGCCATCGTCTTTGTCGGCGACTACGTGGACAGGGGGCCTGAAAGCCGCGGGGTGATCGACCTGCTGACCAAGGCGCAGGACGCGGGGCGGCCCTGGACCATGCTCAAGGGAAACCACGACAGGTATTTCCAACGTTTCCTGACAAACGGAGCGTTGCACGATCCCGCGACCCGTGCGGATCTTCTGTGGCTCAATCCGCGGCTCGGCGGCGACAAGACGCTGTTATCCTACGGGATCGACATCGAAGCTTCTGCCGAAACCGCGGAACTGGCAGCGCAAGCGCGTGCCGAAGTACCCCAAAGGCATGTGGCGTTTCTGGAGGGTCTGCCTTCGCTTCATGTTACGGATGAGTTGATATTCGTGCATGCGGGCATTCGTCCGGGCGTACCGCTGGACGATCAGACAGAGGATGATCTCGTCTGGATCCGCGATCCCTTTCTCACCGATACCCGGGATCACGGGAAACTGGTTGTACATGGCCATACCGCGCTGGATCAGCCCCAACACCACGGCAACCGTGTCAATCTGGATGCCGGGGCGGGGTATTTTCGCCCTCTCCACGCGGCGGTATTCGAAGGTCGGGACTGCTGGCGGCTGACCGACGCGGGGCGCGTGGCCCTTCTGCCGACGCTCTAGGAGCCTGCAGTCGCATCCAAAGCATCGCGGATGCGGGGCGCAAAGCCCCCGAAGCTGGGTGCGTGCAACAACAGAACCCCCTGCGCGGCAATCTCTTCCATCGCGCGCAGGCTTTCAGCGTCAGGGCCCGGCCCGGGTTCGCGCAGAACGACGGCCCTGATACGCCCGGGATGGCGCAGAACCGCGTCGCGGTAGACGAAAGCATCGTGTTGCCCGGTATCCCCCACCAGTACATACGGCAGCGTAGGGTTTGCCGCCAAAAGCACATCGATGCTGTCGCCCTTGTGATCGCCATGCGTTCCGGTGATGAACTTGGTTTCGCTCATTCCCAGATCGCGCAGGAACTTCGGCCCGGGCACCAGACCGGCCCGCTCGAAAATGCGGCGCAGGAAGTAATGCAGGTTCCAGGGGGATGAGCTGACATAATAAACTGGGTTGCGCCCGCCCTCAGACAGGGTTTCCATGAAAGGCGGGGCATCTTCGAATACCTTGCGGGTCATCGCGTTCCCCGTCAGCGAGGTCCAGAGGTTCCGGGCGATCGAATAGGCCCCCGTCTGCATCATCGTGTCGTCGATATCCGAAATAACAGCGAATTCCGCGTCATCCCGCGCGATCAGAACCGGGCATACCGTGACGCCTTCCTGACCTCTGATGCTCACATCGACATTGACCCAACCCTCCCGCGCGTCGCGCGGCAGGAGCAAGGTAAAATATCCTTCCTGCCCGGAAATGGCCGTCACGCCCCGCGCGGCCACCTCCACATCCGCCACTTCATCCGTCAAAAACAGTGACACCATCTGGCGAAAGTTCAGCCAGAGCGATTGGGACGGATCGGGGCGATGCCTCCGCAAGGAGCCGAGGACGCGGCCCCTCACCACCAGATGTTCGGGATCCGCGTAGCCGATATAGGGCGCGATCACCTTCTTCCGGATCCGTCGCGCGCGCCAGCTATCCCAGGTTCGCTCGCTCCATAAAGCGATGCGATGAATCGCCGCCATGATCCTGCCTTTACTCACTACATACGCCCCCGTATGGCACTTCACCCTTTCGAGAAATACTCCGGGGGAGGCGGGCTTGCAAAGCCCGGCGGGGGCTGGCCCCCATCAAGCCTTCGTCCAATCCAGAACCACCTTGCCGGAACTGCCCGATTTCATAGCGGCGAACCCCGCTTCAAAATCATCGACCGGAAAGCGATGCGTGATGATCTTGGACACATCGAGCCCGTTTTCCAGCATCGCGATCATCTTGTACCATGTCTCAAAGATCTCCCGGCCATAGACACCCTTGATGGTGAGCGCCTTGAAAACGATGCGGCTCCAATCGACGGGCGATTTGCCGGGGGGTATGCCCAGCATCGCGATCCGCCCGCCCATGGTCATGGCTTCGACCATCTGGTCCAGCGCGTGCTGGTTGCCCGACATTTCCAGACCGACGTCAAATCCCTGCTTCATCTTCAGCCGGGGGATCACCTCCCCCAGCTCTTCCTCCGCCACGTTGACGGGAACGACATCTGGCACCACCTGCGCCGCCAAGGCCAGACGATCAGGATTGAGGTCGGTGATCACCACATGCCGCGCGCCGACGTGTCGCGCCACCGCCGCCGCCATGATCCCGATGGGCCCAGCGCCGGTAATCAACACGTCTTCCCCCACCAGATCGAAGCTGAGCGCCGTATGCACGGCGTTCCCCAACGGGTCGAGGATGGCGCCTATATCGTCGCTTATTTCGTCAGGCAGGGGCACGACATTGAAGGCGGGCAAGCGCAGGTATTGCGCAAAAGCGCCCTGCTCGTTCACCCCGATCCCCCGGGTCGCCGGGTCGAGGTGGAATTTCCCGGCACGGCTCTGCCGGGAATTCTTGCCGATCAGATGCCCTTCGCCGGAGCAGCGCTGGCCAATCTCCAGACCTTCGACATTGCGCCCCAGTTCCACGATCTCCCCGGCGAACTCATGCCCGGTGATCAGCGGGACGGGGACGGTTTTCGCCGCCCATTCATCCCAGTTCCAGATATGGATATCGGTGCCGCAGATGCCGGTTTTGTTGATGCGGATCAAAACGTCGTCCGGTCCGATTTCGGGCACCGGTGCATGGGTCATCCACAACCCTTCCCGGGGATGGAGCTTTGAGAGCGCCTTCATCTCATTCGTCGTCATTGGATCACCCCGCAGGCCTTGCCGGCCGTTTCGAAAGCGTCGAGCGCGCGGTCAAGTTCTTCCCGGCTCAAAGCTGCGTTCATCTGCGTTCGGATCCGCGCCTGTCCCCGGGGCACCACCGGAAAGAAGAAACCGCTCACATAGACGCCCTCTTCGAAGAGGCGCGCCGCCATGTCCTGCGCCAGCCGCGCCTCCCCCAGCATGACCGGGACGATCGGATGCTCCCCCGGCAGCAGATCGAAGCCGAGACGTTCCAGACCCGCCCGCCAATAAGCTGTGTTCTCGAACAGCTGCTCGCGCAACGCGTCGCCATTCATGACCAGATCGATGGCCCGCAAGCCTGCCGCCACGATGGAGGGCGGCAAGGAGTTGGAGAAAAGATAGGGCCGGGCCCGCTGACGCAGCAGGTCGATCACCGGCTGCGGCCCCGCGATATACCCACCGATGGCACCGCCCAGCGCCTTGCCCAACGTCCCGGTCAGGATGTCCACATCGACGCCGTGATGCGCCGGGGTGCCCGCGCCCTTGGGGCCCATGAAACCTGTCGCATGGCAATCGTCCACCATGACGAGGGCCTCGTATTTTTCGGCCAGCGCCGTGATTTCCGGCAGGTTGGCCAAATAACCGTCCATGCTGAAAACACCGTCCGTCGCGATCATGATGAACCGCGCGCCTTCGTCACGCGCCAGTTTCAACTGCCCTTCAAGATCGGCCATGTCGTTATTCGCGTAACGATAGCGCTTCGCCTTGCACAGACGAATACCGTCGATGATCGAGGCGTGGTTCAACGCGTCAGACACGATGGCGTCCTCGGGCCCGAACAACGGCTCGAACAGGCCCCCGTTCGCATCGAAACAGGCCGCGAAAAGGATCGAATCGTCCTTGCCGAGGAAGTTCGCCAGTTTCTGCTCCAGTTCGCGGTGAATATCCTGCGTACCGCAGATGAAACGGACAGAGGCCATGCCGAAGCCTTTGGGGTCCATCGCGTCGCGCGCCGCTTCGATCAGATCGGGATGGTCCGCCAGCCCCAGATAGTTGTTTGCGCAAAGATTAATGACTTCGCGCCCCCCTACCGTGATCTGCCCCCCCTGCGGAGAGGTGATCAGACGTTCCCGCTTCATCATCCCGTCCGCGTCGATCCCGGACAGTGTTTCGGAAATATGGTCGAGATAGGCGCGGTTCATGGCAAAGCTCCTTCAGCTGGGTTGCTTCTATCATAACGGAATTGCCTCCGAAATACCGGATTCCGTGATGGCGGAGATTTCGGGCGCCCTTTCAGGCGTCCTGCACGACAAGAAACGCCCGTAAGGCTCCTTTCACCGCGCGAATCGCATGCGGTACGTCGGCGGCGTAGCGCGCCGTGTCGCCCGGCCCCAGAAGGTTCGCCTCCGTTCCGCTGGTGACTTCGGCGTGACCATCGATGACGCTGAAGTATTCGCGTGCGCCGCGGGTGTGCGGCGCGCTGACCAAGCCCCCGCCCGCTTCGATCAGAAGCTCGTAAACCTCATGCCGGCCCGCTTCCTCGGGGGGTGAAAGGATGCGGATTTTGCAGCCATTCCCGAGGTTTGCAATCGTGGGCACCGCCCCGCTGCGCAGCACTTCCATCGTGGGCACCGCCGCTTCGCTGTCGAGCAGACCGGCAAAATCCACCTGCAGGGCACGCGTCAGGTTCCACAGGGTTGCGATCGTCGGGCTGCTTTCGCCCCGCTCGATCTGGCTCACCATTGACCGGGAAACCCCTGAAAGTTTCGCGACAGCATCGAGACTCAGCCCCTGCGCCTGCCGGGCCTGTTTCAACCGGGCTGGCAGTTGGGTGAGAATGGCGTCTGAATTTTCCGTCATGGCGGAGGAATGTCGCATGGCGCGCGCCCCTGTCAAGTATCACGGCGCGAGGCCGCTGGAATCATCCGCAACCCTGTGCATAGAGTGACGCCGATCCCAACAAGGCAGGACAACATGGCACAGGAAATCGTAATTCTCGACGGCGCGCGGACCGCAATCGGCACCTTTGGCGGCGCGCTTGCGAATACTCCGGCGATCGAACTCGGCACCGTCGCGGCAAAGGCCGCGATGAAACGCGCCGGGGTGGAGCCGGGGCAGATCGGCCATGTCGCTTTCGGCAATGTCATCAACACCGAACCCCGGGACATGTATCTGAGCCGGGTGACAGCCATGCAGGCGGGCGTGCCGGAAAGTGTTCCCGCGATGAACGTGAATCGGCTCTGCGGTTCAGGGGTGCAGGCCATCGTTTCCGTCGTGCAATCGTTGATGCTGGGGGACGCTGAATTCGGCCTCGCCGGTGGGGCGGAAAGCATGTCGCGTGCGCCCTATATCCTGCCCGATGCGCGGTGGGGCCAGAAAATGGGTGATGTCCGCAGCCTCGATATGCTGCTGGGCACGCTGAACTGCCCCTTCGGCTCCGGCCATATGGGGGTGACGGCGGAGAATGTCGCGGCGGAGCATCAGGTCAGCCGGGAGGAAATGGACGACTTCGCCCTGCGCAGCCAGAAACGCGCCAGCGCCGCGATCGAGGAGGGCCGGTTCAAGGAACAGATCGTTCCCGTAGAGGTGCGCGTCAAACGCGATATGGTCGCTTTCGACACCGATGAACATCCCAAGGCCACATCCAGAGAAGCGTTGGCTGGGCTGAAGCCGGTCTTCAAGAAAGACGGCTGCGTGACGGCGGGCAATGCGAGCGGTATCAACGATGGCGCTGCCGCCGTGGTACTGGCAACCGCCGAGGCCGCGCAGAAGGCGGGCCTGACGCCGCGCGCAAAGATCCTCGGCTATGCCCATGCGGGCGTGCGCCCGGAGGTCATGGGCATCGGGCCGGTACCGGCGGTGGAGAACCTGCTCGCCCGTACGGGGCTGAAGCCGGAGGACTTCGACGTCATCGAAAGCAACGAAGCCTTCGCAAGCCAAGCCCTCGCCGTGACGAAGAACCTCGGCCTCGATCCCGAGCGGGTGAACCCGAACGGCGGGGCCATAGCACTTGGTCATCCGGTGGGGGCGACCGGTGCCATTATTACCGTCAAGGCGCTCTACGAACTGGAGCGCATTGGCGGCAAGCGCGCGCTGATTACCATGTGCATCGGGGGTGGTCAGGGTATCGCCCTGGCGATCGAGCGCCTTTCCTGAGCGGGTAAGCGTCTTTCCATACCGTGCGCCCTGCGGGGGGGGCACGGGGGGCCGGTCTCCGG
>NZ_LWEX01000025.1 GCF_001634885.1 Sulfitobacter sp. HI0040
TGCCATTCCAGCATTGCATGCAATGCGCCAGAGAGGGTCTTTCGCTCAGGCATTGGAGGCGGGCCTGGGCATTTGACTGCCAAGTTTGCGGGACGAGACTTGTGCAGACCCTTGGCAAACTCCGTGAGGAACAAATATCTGGAAAACTGATATACCGAGCGCGCCGCGGGGCAGAGATGCTTGAGTGCGCCGCGCGCTCGCGCGGCCCCAAGCAACTTCGGCGCGCAATGCGCGCAGTCACCTTTGCCATGTCACTCAAAACCTTCCGCGGGGATCCGTCGTTCGCTGTCCAGAACCCCAGATCGGAAGTTAGGCTGTTCTGCCTCGCCGCAATCGCCGCCGCTCGATCTCATCCCTTGGCTAAGGCAGCCATCGTCAGCAAAAGCATCGACGACTATGCAAGGGTTGCTCTCTTGCGCGCCTTCGAGAAGGAGCCTCGATTGCTTGCCGCGGTTGATCACATAGCGCAAAGGTGCGCGAGAAACAGGGGCCCCATGACAGCCGTATCTCACAATTAAGGGCAAAAATTGTCGCCGAACGCGTCGCGTCTCAGATTAAAGGGCAACGCGACAGCAATATCCGACTTGGCACGGAGCATCGCAAAGGAGACCAGAGTTTAACCATCAGGTGCCACGGAGGTTGTCATGGAGACCTGGTTAGTCGGCCAGACAGCGACCGCGAACGCCTATTTCTGCCTCTTTTGGCTTAACCCCCGTCAGCGCTTCAGTCTGGTCGTCTCGTCGAGCATCTCGTCGACGGTGGTCACGATCTTGGCGTTCGAGGAATATGCCCGCTGGGTGCTGATCAGGTCGGTGAGTTCCTGAGCCACTTCGACATTCGAACTCTCGAGCGCGCCCGCCGTCAACGATCCCGTGGATCCCTCGCCCGCCTGGTTTAGGCTGAACTTGCCCGAGGAGCGGGACAGCAGGAAGGCGTTGCCGTCGGCCTTGAGCAGGCCGTCGGGGTTGGCCACCTCGGCCAGCGGGATGTTGTAGAGCGGCTTGCGGCTGCCATTGTCGAACACGCCGTAGACGTCGCCGCGCTCGTCGATCTCGGTCCGCACCAGCACCCCGCTCTCGGCACCGTCGGCGGTGATCTTGAGCGGCGAGTAGTCGCCCGCGAACTGGGTCATGCCGGCATAGGTCCCGGGCGCGCCGATGTTGATTGCCAAGTTCTGTGGCACTGCGCCGTTGTTGATGGTCAACGCTGCCACCCCGGTTCCGGCATTGAACGCGAAGTTCGCCGGGGGATTGGCGGTGGTGGTTGCGTTCGAGTATTGTCGCGGCGCCCCTGCCAGCGGGCCGCTGTCATGGAAATCGACCGTGACGTTGCCGTATTGGGTACCGTCGGCGCCGTTAAAGCTGAGGGTCCATTGGTCGTCGACCGCGCCGGGCTGCCAGGAGAACTGCATCCGCTGCGCGGCACCCAGCGGGCTGAAATACTCCGCCGAACTCAGGAAGGGCTCGCCAGGTGTCGCCAGGCCGGTCTGCTGGGCCGGGATGTTGCCGCTGATCGTCATCGCGCCGGTGGGCGAGCCGGTCTGCGACAGGCTGCCCAGATTGACGGTCTTGAGATCGCCGAACTGGTTGCGATCAATCATTCCGAGGCTCGCGGTTTGATCGTACGGGAAGCCCGCGAGGTAATAGCCCGCGGCGTTGCGCAGGTTGCCGTTCTCGTCGGGCAGGAAGGAGCCTGCCCGGGTCAGCATGAAGTTCGCCTCGTTGGTCTCGTTCGGCTGCTTGGAGACCACGAAGAAGCCCGGCCCGCCGATTGCCAAGTCGGTTGCTTGGTCGGTGGCGCGCAGCGCGCCTTCGGTCGAGATCTCGGAGCCCTGCACCGCGCGCACGCCCGAAGGCGCCACCGTGCCGTTCTGGCTCAGCGTACTGGTGGTGACCATCTGCACGAAGCTGCGCCGGTAGCCGTCGGTGTTGGCGTTGGCGATGTTCTCCGAAATCCGGCCCACCGCCGTCGAATTCGCCCGCAGACCGCTCACGCCGGTCTGCATGGCATATGAAATGCTCATAGCCCTGTCACGCCCTGATATCCAAACGCCGACCCTGTTTGATCACTCGCCGAACAACGGGTTACGCGTCCTGCCTCATGCTTGTTATTCTTTCGTACAGGTCACACCCACATCCAATTGCGGCAACAAGATGGCGGACGCTAGAGTAAGATCCTATGAGTGCCATAGGTATAGGTCGCCTGGATGGGTAAGCTGGCTGCATCGCATTCTTCTCAGCTTTTCGGCTTGGCAAAGATGTTGGCTAAGGCACGGGTTTACCGACCATGTCGGGGTCATCCTGCGATAGACAGGTTGTGTTTATTTGAAGATCTCTCTCGGCGAGAAGGCATTATCATGGGGCCGGCGCCCTTTGTTGATATATCGCGATAAAAGCTAATAATCTGCGCGAGCATTTTTGGGCAAAGCATGACCGTGACCTAGCCTTGATCGGGAATTTTGCCATCTTTGAAAAGCACCAACTCGCCAGCAAAGCGTATGGCAAGAGCTGGTCGTGCAAATACTTTGCCCTGACTTGCCGAAGGTGACTATCTAATCGCCCGGCAATAGCCCGTTAAATGGAGTGACCGAGCGAGACCAGTGCAAGGCCCAAGATGGCGACAAGGGCGGCATCTCGCTCGATCATACGAATACTGCACGAAACCTGGTAGAAATGGCAACGGAGCAGACGGGAGTATGCTAGCTATTTTCGGGCATTCCCGTGGTCGACCTCCCCCGATTGCTGCTGCCCTTCAAGAAGGCGGACGACGGTTATACCGCTGGGAGAACCTTTCCGCTCCGCCTCTCTCTCTTCCGTTCGCAAAAAACAGGAGGGCAACCTGACGCTGCGGCATGACGTTCAACTATCAGATTGAAGCGTTGAAGGCCGACAATGCCTGGTCAGTCGCCGTCCGATCGGGCCAGGGCGACCGCGATGTCCGCATTGTCGAGAATGTACTGGCCATACTCCCGACGCCAGACGAAGCCCTTCTCCCGCAGCGCCAACAGGGCCGTCTGGACCGTCGTCACGGCGGGCATTCGACCGCGATGGGCATCCTTCAGGGCTTCGCGCGTTTCCTCCGAGAACGGCTGGAATGCCAGCCCCTTCCTCGCCATGATCCGCAAGATCCCCTGCTGAAGAGGGGTCATGGAGGCGATCTCGGAAAGCGTGTCGATCTCGGTCTGAACCTTGCGTTCGGATGCAATGCGTCTCAATGCTTCCGGCCCGGCACCCTCCGGCGCGAAGATCAAGTCGCGCAGGCAGTCGGTCAGCAACTCCGGTCGCCGCCCGACGACCTCGAAAGCCGCTTCGAGATCTTCTGGAGCGAGCTTCGCGCTGTCGGCAAGGGACTCGTTCACGCGCGCGACCATGCTGGCAATGTAGGAGGATCCAAGCGGTGGAAAGGGTCTCACGATGCCGCCGAAGAACGGGGCCTGCCGGTTCTGTACGAGGGTCGACAGCTTGTCGCGGTGCGAACCGGTCATCAGAAGGTAAAGGTGCCGATCGCCCGGTGCTTGGTTGATTGCGTCCCGTGCGGCCTTCAATGCGAACATGGCGTTGAGCCCGGCATCGGTTTCGACCGCCTGCTGCGCCTCGTCGATGATGACGACCAGGTCCTTGTCCGTCGCTTTTATCAGATCTTCGAGGGCCTCGGCGATCGTGCCTGACCAAGGTCCACTCTCCTTCAGTCCGACAGAGAAGCCCAGCACGCCGACCCGGTTGACAGGGCTCTTTTTTCTCATGCGCGAGATCAGGCCGTCATGCTGCTCCAGCGCGATCTTGATCCGAGAGATGATGAGGTCGGCCGGATCGGCGGACCGATCGGCCCACAGGTCGACATAGATGACGGCATAGCCCTTGCTATCGAGATGCGGGATGAGATCCGATCTCAAGAAGGTAGTCTTCCCCGTTCGCCGCGGCGCTGCGAGAAACAAGCCGGCCAGCGAGCCCGTAAGCGGATCAGGGGTCAGCAGTGAGGCAATGCGGGTGGCATCCTCAACGCGGGGCACATGTAGGAGAGATGTCATTACGCATGCCTATATGAGAGGTACGTAACCTACGTAATACAGGAGTAAGGTGACGTAAAGTCTGTTAGGTTTGGGACTTGAGCAAACGATGTGGAGCATGCCGCGCATCCACCCACTCCCTCGCCACAAGGACGGACTTGTACCCGGTGATATCCATGTCGATGCTGTTGCGCGCTATCTCTACCACATCGAAGAAGGCGGCACGGCGATGCGCTATGGCGTGGCGATCGCGCGCGGTAAACTTTACGAACCGGGCACCTATACGATCAAGCGCAAGGTCAGGTGGCCGCATTGGCAGCCGACACAAAACATGATCGACCGCGACCCAGAGCTCTACTCCGATATCGCTGACGGTATGGAACCCGGACCTGAAAACGCGCTCGGATCGCGAGCCCTCTATCTCTTCGTCGGCGACCGAGACACCTATCTAAGGATTCACGGGACACCGTATCCAAGAAGCATTGGCGGCCGTGCGAGTTCCGGCTGCGTCCGAATGGTCATGGCACACATCAATGATCTCTATCCCAACGTCGAGATTGGCTCGACGGCATTCCTGTACTCGGCGGAAGACAGCGTCACCCCGAGAAGTTGACTGGCGCATCATGTGTTACGCGTGGGCTTGACGCATCTATGGGCTGATCAGGACTGGCGCGAAGTGCAGATGGGGTTGCCACCTGCCGAGCGTAGCGGAACCAAGGTGTTTTCCACCGGACCGCTGTGTTCATACCAATAACAGCCATCCTCGGGACGAAGCCGCGCCGTGGTGAGATCCTGACCAGGCGCAGCAAGGGCAATGACGGCCTCGGGAACACTTCCCACTTCGTTGCGAGCGCCGCCGTCGTCCAGCGTTGGCACCGCGCAGCCAGCAAGCACCAATGTCGCTGCGATAATCGGCGCGTTTCGTTTCTGCATGTCTACCTCACTCATTCTGATCGCTTCGTACCGGCAAGCGTTGCTCCAACCGCGTCGTTTCAAGGGGGCGGCTAGCTTCAAGCCTCCGCAGGGCGCCTTTCTTGCTGGACGAATATCCACTTTTTGCCCTTGAAGCTCTAGTTACTGTAGGGGCTATGTCAATGTGGAATCAATGAATCCTGAGGTCAATCCATGTCTTCCGACGGCAACCGCAACGATCACGGCCATCCGGGTGATCAAGAGCATTCTGACCCAAGAGGCAACTCCTGTTGCGACGCCAGCAAGGACGTCGCGTCCACGGCGCCAGCGCCGTCTGGCGGAAGGAGCTTTCAGGTCTCCGGGCTCGATTGCGCCGAAGAGGTGGCGATCCTGAACCGGGTTGTCGGGCCGAAAGTGGGCGGAACCGAACACCTGGCATTCGACGTGATCAACGGGCGAATGACCATCCTCGATAGCGCCGAGAGGATACCAGACGACGAAGTCACGCAGTTGGTCGCAACGACCGGCATGAGCGCCAAGCCATGGGATGCCGACAACGCAGCAGAGGACCAGGCGGCGCATCTGGCACGTCAGAAGCGCTTTACCTCGTTGAGCGGCGGCTTCTGGGCGGCGGGATTCCTTTTTCACATTGTCGAGACCGGCATGGGCGGCGCGCTCGGGCTCTTTGCGGGCCATGGCGAGGTGCCTATGCCTATGGTGGAAGCAGGGATCTTCGCCGTCGCGATTCTTTTTGGCGTCTGGCTTGTCGCGCCCAAGGCCTGGTCTTCGGCGCGGAGGCTTAGCCCCGACATGAACCTGCTCATGGTGGTGGCCGTCGCGGGCGCCATCGGCCTCGGCGAGTTTTTTGAGGCCGCGACGGTCGCCTTCTTCTTCTCGCTTTCGCTTTATCTTGAGAGCTGGAGCGTGGGGCGGGCGCGTAATGCGGTTTCCGCGCTCCTCGATCTGGCGCCGCCAACGGCGCGGGTTCTTTACGACGACGGATCTGAATCCGACGTTCCGGCCGCGGCCGTGGCAGTCAATGCAAGGTTTATCGTGCGCGGCGGCGACCGGATCCCCCTCGACGGTGAGGTCGTGGACGGGGCAGGGGCCGTCGATCAGGCCCCAATTACTGGGGAAAGCGCGCTAGTGCCCAAGGAACCAGGCGACGAGGTCTATGCCGGCACGATCAACGGCGAGGGCACACTGACGGTGCGGGCGACGAAGGCCGCCTCGGACACGGTGCTCGCGAAAATCATTCGCATGGTGGGCGATGCCCATGCCCGCCGCGCGCCGGTCGAACAGTGGGTGGCCAAGTTCGCGCGCATCTACACACCCATCGTGATGGCTTTGGCGATCGCCATCGCGCTGGTGCCGCCACTGCTGCTCGGCGGCGCCTGGGACTACTGGTTCTACAATGCTCTGGTCCTTCTGGTCATCGCATGTCCTTGCGCGCTGGTCATTTCTACGCCGGTCTCCATCGTGGCAGCGCTGACCGCGTCGGCACGGGCGGGGGTGCTCATCAAGGGCGGCGCCTATGTCGAGGCGCCGGGGCGGACCACGGCACTGGCGATGGACAAGACCGGGACGATCACCATGGGCGAGCCTGAGGTGGCGGCGGTTCACCCACTGGTCGGCGTTTCCGCACGCGATCTCATGGCGCTGGCAGCAAGCCTGGAGGCGCGGTCTTCACACCCGCTGGCACGCGCCATCCTCTCGCGCGCCGAAGCCGATGGTGTTTCCGTGTCTGCCGCAGAGGACACCCGTACCGTGCCCGGGCGCGGTCTGGAAGGACGCGCCGACGGGCGCGCTATCTGGCTCGGCTCGGATCGCTTCGCCGAAGAGAAGGGGTTCGGCAATGCCATTCCGGCGGATCTGCGGGATCGGATCGAAGGGGCAGGGAGCACCCTCGTTGCCGTGGGTGACGAGACCGGCGTGACCGGCGTACTGGAGCTTCGCGACCGCATCCGCCCAGATGCAAAGGGGATCGTTGCGCGTCTGCATGCGCAGGGTGTGAAGACCATCGTGATGTTGACGGGCGACAACGAACGCACCGCGCGCGCGGTGGCAGCCGAAGTCGGCATCGACGAGGTGCGCGCCGAACTTTTGCCAGAAGACAAGGTGACGGCCATTGAGGAACTCGTCGAAAGCCACGACATGGTGGCGATGATCGGCGACGGTGTGAATGACGCACCGGCCATGGCGCGGGCGCATTATGCCATCGCCATGGGCGCTGTCGGATCGGATGCCGCGATCGAGACGGCCGACATCGCGCTGATGACCGACGACATCGGCAAGGTACCCTGGCTTATCGGCCATTCGCGCCGTGCCATGACGATCATCCACCAGAATATCGGCATATCGCTGGCGACCAAGGCGCTGTTCGTCGGGCTGACCGCGTTCGGTATGGCCTCAATGTGGGGCGCCATTGCTGCGGATGTAGGCGTGTCTCTGCTGGTGGTCGCCAACGCACTTCGGCTCCTGAACGGCCATCAGGTTGAGGCCGGGCCTTCAGGCGGAGAACCGGTGGGCGAGCAGATGGCGAAAGGAGCACTGGCGCACGGTCATTGATCCGGCGGTTTCGGTAGAGTAACGTCTGACATCAACCAGACCTCGCAAAAGGGGCGTCGAGCAGTGATGAATACCAGAATTCCACGGCGGGTCTTGCTGTTGGGCGGATTGGCCACCTTCCTGTCTGGCTGTGCCAGCAAGTTCCGGTCCTACAACGGACCCGAAGTGACCCGGCTGCGTATATACAAGGCGCAGCGGCTGCTGGTTCTTGACGGAACGGATGATGTCTTGCGGACCTATCCCATCGGATTGGGCTTCGCGCCCGAAGGCCACAAGCAGTTCGAAGGAGACGGCCGCACGCCGGAGGGCTCCTATCTGATTGACCGGCGCAACCCGGACAGCCTCTTCCACCTCTCCATCGGCATTTCATTCCCGAACGAGGCCGATATCGCGTTTGCGAAGGCGCAAGGAAAATCGCCGGGCGGCGACATTTTCATCCACGGGGGGCCGCGCAAGGGGATCGACCCGATGAACAAGCGCGACTGGACCGCAGGCTGCATCTCCGTCACAGACCGGCAAATCGAGGATATCTACGCCATGGTCAGGGACGGAACCCCCATCGACATCTATGCCTGATCGTCAGGTGAAGCGACGGCGCAGCGCAACGTTGATGGCTTCGATAGCGATGACCATGACGACGACGGCAATCGTGACGCTGGCCGCCTTATCATACTGGAAAGAGCGCACGTAGGTCTGGATGTAAAAGCCGATCCCGCCCGCGCCGACAATGCCGAGGATCAGCGACTCGCGCAGGTTCAACTCGAACCGGAAAATCGTGTCGCGGGCGACGACCGGCGCCATCTGCGGCCAGATCGCGTATCTGAGCCGCACGAGCGGCCCGGCGCCCGCGCTTTCAAGTGCTGCGATCGGCGCGCGGGACACGCCGTCGATCGCCTCGGCATAGAACTTGGCGAGCATCCCCGTTGCATGAAAGGCGACCGCGATGATGCCGGGCAGCGGCCCGAGCCCGACAGCGCCCACCATGAGCATGGCCACGAGGATCAGCGGAATCGCCCGGATGAAGGCAAGCAGCGTTCGGATCGGCCGAAACACCGCGGGCGATACCATCGTCTCAGACGCGAGAATGCCGAGGGGAACGGACAGGATCACAGCACCGAGGGTGCCGAGGATCGCGATCCTCAGCGTTTCCGCGCTGCCCTTCTTGATCTCGGCCATCACCGTCGGGTCAGGCGGAAACATCCGGCCGAAGAAATCGGCGATCCGCGGGCCGGCCGACAGAAGTCGCGAGAACTCGACATCGGTCGTGGCGAAGGACCACAGGATCGCGGCTGCGATCAGACCGCTCGTCGCAATGCCGCCAAACCCGCGGAACGCCATCAGGACACCGCCCTGAGGCCGATACCGGGGATTGGCCCTACCTCCCGATAGAGCTCCGCCGTCGCATCATCGTTCAACTCGGAGGTCGGTACATCGAACACGATCCGCCCGTCCCGCATGCCGATGATGCGCTGCGCGAAACGCCGCGCCAGGTCGGGCTGGTGCGACGAAAACAGCGCCGTCGCGCCGCGCGTTCGCGCCGCCCCGGTCAGCAGCGCCAGGATCTCACATGCATGCGCGGGGTCGAGGTTGCTCACCGGTTCGTCGGCGAGGATTAGGCGCGGTTCCTGCGCCAGACACCGTGCGATGGCCACACGCTGCCGCTGCCCGCCGCTGAGGCTGTCGACCCTGCGTTCGGCAAGATCGGCAATTCCGCAATCGGCAAGTGCCGTGCGCGCAATCTCCAGATCATGTTTGGTCGGTGATCCCAACAGGGCCCGCAGCGGCGACATGCGCCCCAGGCGGCCATTCAGGACGTTGCGCAGAACCGAGGAACGCTCGACCAATGCAAACTCCTGAAACACGAAACCGGTATCCGGACGGCGCGCGCTCGGCGGCGGACGGTCGGGATCGAGCGGCGCACCCAGAACCGATACCCGCCCGCTCCAGCCTTGGAGCCTGCCGTCGAGCAGTGCCAGCAGGGTCGTCTTGCCCGCCCCGGACGGGCCGAGCAAAGCGACGCTCTCGCCCGCCGAAACCCGAAACGAGACCCGCTCCAGCGCCGGGAGGTCCGCGCCCGTATGGGCAAAACTCAGGTCGTCTACTTCGACAGCTGTGCTCATCGCAACAGCCCGTATTGCCGTGCCATATCGCGTACGCCGTCATAGGCGGCGCCGTCGGCCCTGACGTACCCATCCGGTCCATAAAAATAGCGCAGCTTGTTGCGGTGCTCCGGCTCGTTGAGCCGCAGCATTGCGTCGACAAAACGGTCCCGCAGAGCGGCATCGAGCCCCGGGCGAGCGATCACCAAATGGCTCGGGATCGGCGCGCTTTCCGCGATCCAGGTTACCTCTGCCTGTTGCTGCGGCGTCAGAAGCAGGTCGGCATACTGGCTGGCGCCTGCGGCATCGACCAGGCCTTCGGCCATCGCCTGCATCGCCTGCTGGTAGCCGCCCGCGAAGAAGACGCGGCCGAAGAATGCTTCCGCCTGTCCGGGGTCTTCGATCAGCCCGGCTTCTACGAATTCGGCGAGCGGGTAGAGATAGCCCGATTCCGAAATCGGATCGGCAAAAGCGATGTCGCGCCCGCGCAGGTCTGCGAGCGCGCCGATGCCGCTGTCGCGCCGCACGAAGATGCGGCCCGTATAACTCGGCGCGTCGCGGTAGACCTCGGACAGGAGCGGCACGGCACCGATCTCGGCCTCGGCCAGAACGAAGGGCAGGGCGCCCATGAAGGAGATATCCGCGTCGCCGTTGCGCAGCGCCTCGACCGCCGCTGCATGGTCGATGGTGACGAACCCCTCGACGGGGACGCCGATCTCCTCTGCCAGCCATCCGGTGATGGCCTCGATGTCCCCCAGAAGCTTGTCGGGGTTCTCTTGCGGGATGAAGGCAAGCCGCAGGGTTACGTCTTGCGCGGCGAGAGGTGTCGCCAGCGACACCGCGCCCGCGCCGACCAAGGTCAGTATCGTTCTACGGGTCAGATGGACCGGCATCAGAATGCCCTCTCTTCGATTGCGTCGGCTTCGGACTTGAACGCGGTCCAGCTTGCTTCAGCGGCCTCCCAGTCTTCCACGCGGACGGCGGCGCCGACCGCGGCCAGCCGCTCGGCCAGCGCATAGACCTCGGGCCGGGCGGGGAGGTTCGACATGGTGCTGGCGTCGGCCGAAAGGTCCGCAGCCACGGTGTCGGTCAGCAGCAGGATATGCTCTGCGTCCCGCCGCGGCAGTAGCGTATCGATTGTCGAGGCGAAGGTCGTCAGTTCGGCGAATGCCAGCCGGAAAGCGGTGTTCTCGGTGTCGAAGGCTTCATAGGGCTCGTCTGCCGCGCCAACGGTCTCGAGATAGGCGGTTAGGTCGGCGCGGTCTTCCTCGGTAAGCCCAAGCGATTTCGTCTCGTCGAACCAGTCCACGACGGCGGCCAGCGTCGGCAATGACCCGTCGTGGAAATAGGGGGCGGTATAGGCCGTGCCGAGCAGCGTGGGCGTGTCCAGCGCACCGGCGCGGGCCCCCTCGTAGCCCGGCGCGACGGAGCCGATGTCGTGGGCCTGCCGGTCGAGGAAGTTCGCGTCTGGCACGTGGCAACTGGCGCAGGACCGATCGCCGAGCCCGGCGAAGGGCGTATTGAAGATCTCCTCGCCGCGCCGGGCGGCCTCTTGGGTCGTGTCGGTCAGACGGCCATCAGTCGTCAGCATGGAATTCGGCAGGAAGTCGAACTCGAGCATGTAGGCGACGAGAGCGTCCAGCATGAAGGGCGTCGGTTCATTCCCGCCGAACTCGTTGACGATCACGTTGCGGGTAAAATCGCGCAGGGAGGCGAAACGGCCATCGCGGCCGTAAGGACCGGTAAAACGCAAGCCGCGCAGGCTCGGAATGTCGAGCGGGTCGTCACGCCGGTCATTGAAGATCGGGTTGAAAAAGGCGCCGTCGACGTCGATCGCACCCGGCTGGTGGCTGGCGCCGGGGATGAAAAGCCGCTGGTTGACGTCCGAGCGGTTGTGACAGGTCGAGCAGGCGATCCCGAGATCCTGCGCCGGGCTTCCAAAGAGTTGCGCGCTGTCGAACAGCATGTCGCCGTAGGCCACCAGCGGCAGGTCGGTCTCGTCGATGCCCTGTTCCTCGAAGTTGAGCACGAGCAGCGGCAGCGGGTCCTGATCGAAGATGTCGGACCCAGGCGGCAGGCTTGGCGGTACCTCGATGGCCTTTCCGCTGAGCACAGCTGTTTCCGGCAGGGCGCTCAGCGTCCGGCGCGGAGCGAAACTGTCCAGGAGGTAGTTCTCCGCAAGATAGCCGGAGATGACTGCACGGGCGGCTTCCATCGTGTCGCGATCCGCAGATGTGGCGCCAGCGCCGAGAACACCAGCGGAACCTGTGCTGCTGTTGAGTTCCAGCCAGGCGAGGCCGATGCGTCTTGCAGCTTCGGGATCGGCCGCCGCGATACCATCCTCAAACGCACGGTAGAGTTCGCGTGCCGTCTGCACCGCCAGCTGTGCTGTCGCCGATTCTTCGGCCGCGAGAGCACGGTCCAAATTCTCCTCAATCCTGAGCGCGATGAGCCGCGTCGCCTCGGCGAATACCGCCTGCCGGTCTTCGCGCATCATCGCGTTCAGAAGACCGTCAGGCTCGATATCGCTTTTGCGGTCCAGCCACGCCAGCGCTCCGACAGAGAATTCCGAACCCCGGTAGGGTTCCGTCCAGGCGGTCTTGATGTCGTCCCAGGGCAGAGGCTCGAGATTTCCAAGAAAGAGCGTCAGCCGGTAGGCCGCTGCCTCGGGAAGCCAAGGCGCCTCCTTGGCCGGCGTCGCGGCGACAGGTCCGGACAGGAGGAGCGCACTTGCGAGTGTGGCGAGCAGCGCTCTCATAATATTTCGCATCACCACGGCCTCCAAAGTACAAAGTTAGACATGGCTAACTTATCTACCCGAAGCAAACAAGTTGTCAATCCCGCTGTTTCGCTGCAAAGTCCCGAGTATGACAAAGCTACAATCACATGGGCGTGAGCCATTCGAAGCGGTCGACCGGGCTCCCGAGGCGCAGGCCGAGGGCTTTGCGACCGTGCGTCAGGCACATGAAAGCGAGATGGCGGAGGATTACGTCGAACTGATCGCGGAACTGATCGAGACGCGCGGGGAGGCCAGACCGGTCGAGATCGCCGAGCGGCTTGGCGTGAAGCCGCCGACCGTGACCAAGAACATCTCGCGGCTCAAGGCTGCTGGTCTGGTCCGGCGGGAGCCATACCGCGCGATATTCCTCACCGATGCCGGGCAGGACCTCGCGGAGATCTGTCGACGCCGCCACAGGGTCGTCGTCGCCTTTCTTCTGAGCCTGGGAATCGACGAAGAGACCGCGGAACGCGATGCGGAAGGGATCGAGCATCACGTCAGCGGGACGACATTGGAGGCGTTCGAGCGACGGCTCAATCAGAAATGAGCTCGCCTAGATGCACATTCGCGCGATTCTCTATCGGGACCTCGAGCTATCGGGTCTTCAAGCCGCTGACACGTTTGCGCAATTTCGAAGCTCGCTAGCCGAGAACCCGCGACAGCACGATGGTTGCAAACAGGGCGACAAGTCCGAAGGCGATCGCAGACGCTACCGCATATTGGAGGATATCCAGGTGATTCCCCCTCCTCCGTCGTGCCAGATAGCCACCCCAGATCGCGCCTCCGATAGCGCTCACGATCACAAGCATCAGGATACCTCCGTTCCAAAATGCCGCGCATCGGGATCTCGTCCGAGCAAACTGGCCAGCCAGCCGAAGACCCAGCACCCAAAAACAAGAACCAACAAGGTCCAGTCGCCGAACCGCGCATAGGGCGTTGGAGTACGCGCGCCCGGCAGGCCGGCATCAATGGTGCCTGTTTCCCCGGTATCAAGACGCGCGACGACATTTCCATTGGCGTCGATGATCGCGGATATCCCAGTGTTGGCCGCCCGGACCACGGGAAGCCCCTCCTCGACCGCGCGCATCCGCGCGGAGGCGAGGTGCTGCTCGGGTCCGATGCTGGTTCCGAACCAAGCATCATTTGTGGCGTTGAATATCCAGTCGGGACGGAAAAGGTCATCGACCACGTGGCCCGGAAAGATGATCTCGTAACAGATCGCCACCGCGACCAGAGGCGCGCCAGGGATCGCCAGCGTGCGCGGCCCTGGTCCCGGCGTGAAATCGCCCAACCCTTCCGTCAGTCGTTCGATGGGCAGCCAGCCTCTCAGCGGCACATATTCGCCAAACGGAACGAGATGATGTTTTGCATATCCCGTCAGAATCTCACTGGTGCCATCGTATGCCTGAACCGTGTTGAAATATCTGGTTCCCCCATCGCCCTCCACTCGGTCAGGCGCACCTGTCAGTAGGATCCTGCCGTCTGGCAAAGCTGCAGATATCCGCGCGCGTGCCGCAGCATCTTCATCCAGAAAGCCGGGGAAGGCCGTTTCCGGCCAAAGCAGCACATCGAAACGTCCGGGTTGCGCGGACAAGCCCAGGTATTTTTCTAAGGCTCGCTGGCGGCTGCCCGGTACCCACTTCTCGACTTGTGGCACATTGCCTTGGACGATGCGCAAAGCAACGTCTGTCGGCGGCACGTCCTGCCCTGACCGAAGCGCACCGCCAACCCAGAGACCCGTCACAGCAACGGCGAAGAGCACGTGAACAGGCGCGCGTCTCTTTGGCGCCGCCACAGTCAACACACCTGGCAATATGCCGATGAAGACCGTGAGAAAGCCCAAACCGTAGCTGCCGACCCAGGCGGCGGGTTGGCGCAGGGCGGCATAGTCGACAAGGGCATAAGCGGCAAGGTTCCAGGGAAACCCCGTCAGGATATGACCCCGCAGCCACTCCGTGACCACCCAGCAGGTTGCAAACAGAAGGCCCGCCGCAATGCCGCCGAAAGTTCGGCGCTGCATGATGGCGGCAAAAAGCATCGCCGCCATGCCCGGGAAGATGGCGATTCCGGCGGACAGACCCGCGACCGCCGGGATCGCCAGTGCGCCGAAACGTTCGGCATCGACATAGAAGCTCTCGGCGATCCAGGAAATTCCAATCCCGAATTGGCCCAGTCCGAAAGCCCAACCGACAAGGAAAGCGCGCGAGGTTGAGATGTTCCGGAGAACGATAAAGAGCACTGAGAAGGCGACAGGGACCGCCATGAGCCAAGAAAACGGCGGAAGGGGCAAAACCGTCAATCCGCCGGCAACAAGGGCAAGACCCATGCACTGGAACAGGTTCGGGTCCTCACTAACGATCTGCGGCAAACCCGGCTTCATGAATCGGTCTGAAGTCGAGCGCCAACCCACGGCGCAATGAGCAGCAGCATCACGCCGCCAACCACAAAAACATCGGCCATGTTGAAGGCAGGCCAGTGCGCCGTCCCGATGTAGAAATCGAGGAAATCCGTCACCGCACGATAGCGCAGGCGGTCCAGAATATTGCCGAGAGCACCGCCGATGATCGCACCATAGGCAATGGCCTCGACCCGGCTGCTGGAACGGATCAGCATAGCCGCCAACCAGACGCAGATGCCAAGTGCCAATACGACAAGGCTCCACCATGGCGCACCGCCGAGAAGCCCGAAGGTCACCCCGTCATTGCGCAGGTAGATGAGATTGAAGCCGGGAAAGACCGATACGCCGGAACTAAGAACAGTCGCATTGGAAACAACGATTGCCTTCGTTGCCTGATCGACAAGAAAGGCGATCAGAGCAGCAAGCAGACCGACGAAGAGGCAAGATCTCATCCGCTTATCCCAGCCAGACGTCGAGGAACAACATGATCACAAGACCAACCGCGAGGCCGAGCGTCGCCCTGTTCTGATGTCCGGACCGGTGGGTTTCCGGAATGATCTCGTGGCTGATGACATAGAGCATCGCCCCTGCTGCGAAGGCGAGACCCCAAGGCAGCAGCGGTTGCGAGATGCCGATGATACCCGCGCCGATGAGCCCGCCGACGGGCTCGACGAGACCGGTCAGGGCGGCGATGCCCCAGGCGCGAAACCTGGAATAGCCCTCGCCGAGCAACGAAACCGCCACCGCCAGACCTTCGGGGGCATTCTGTAATCCAATACCGATCGCAAGTGGCAACCCGCCCGACAAACCGTCAGCCCCGAACCCGACGCCGACGGCAAGCCCTTCGGGAAAATTGTGGATAGTGATCGCGATGATGAAAAGCCAGACGCGCCGCAGCGATGCGGCGTCGGGACCTTCCCGCCCCGTCTTGAAATGTTCATGCGGCAGCCGTTCGTTCATCAGAGCGACCGCGCCCATGCCAAGCAGGATCGCAACACATACGATGGCCGCCGGGAGAGCACCGTTGTCGAACTGTCCTTCAGCTGCGTCGAGAGCCGGGATGATCAGCGAGAAGAACGAAGCCGCGAGCATGACACCCGCCGCGAAGCCAAGCAGCAGATCGCGCGTGGCCCGGGACGGGATGCGCCCAAAAAGAACGGGGACCGCCCCGACCGCGGTCAGCGATCCGGCGGCCAGGCTTCCAAGAAAGCCAAGCGCTATGGGGGAGAGGGGTTCCAATTGTTAAGGTTCTGCCGCGAGTTCAGTCAGGAGCCGAGTAGCTGGTGTAGACCTCGGTCGATCCGTCTTCGTGGATCAGGAAGACATCGTAAGCCTCCCGGTCGTCCTCCGGTCCCATGCCGGGCGACCCGTAGGGCATTCCCGGCACCGCCAGGCCTACCGCGTCTGGCCGGTCCTCCAGCAGGCGTTGGATGTCAGCCGCCGGCACGTGGCCCTCGATCACATAGCCGTCGACCAGAGCAGTATGGCAGGACACCATGCGCTGCGGCACGCCATTGTCGAGTTTGAAGCGCACAAGAGATCCTCCGAACATGTCCTCGCCCATCGGCGCGAAGCCATTCTCCTCGAGGTGCTTCATCCAGGACAGGCAACAGCCGCAGCCGTTTGTCTTCCGGACGTCGATCTGAATCGTCTCTGCGACGGCCTGCGCCGCGGGAAGCAAGGCAAATGCGATGGCAAGGGCGGGAGTAAATCGTTTCATGGATCAAAGCCTTTCGGTTGTCGTCTGTGCAAATTCGCTGGCGAGCCTCTCAGCAAGAAGTGAACGCGCCTCACGCAGTCGCTCAAGCGCGGCCGTGTCGTCCGCTTCACGCTCGGCCGCCTCTGCCAATCGGTCGTCAGAGAGAGGGTCGGTTGGGCGACCGTCCACCAGCACTTCGTAATGTAGGTTGGGGCCTGTCGCGGTACCCGTCGCACCGACCCGCCCGATCATATCTCCGGCCATCACGCGTTGCCCTTGTGTGAGCCCGTCCGGTACGGCGCTCAGATGCGCATAGCGCGTCAGGGTGTCGGAGCCATGAGCGATCTCGACGACCCGGCCATACCCACCGCGTCGGCCGATGAAGCGAACGCGGCCCGGCGCCGTCGCCTGTACCGGCGTGCCGCGCGCCGCCGCGAAGTCGACCCCTGTGTGCATCCGTACATTGCCGTAGACCGGATGGGTGCGGCGCCCGAACACAGAACTCAGCCGTGCACCTTCGACCGGTTGCGCAAACACGCGCAGGACTTCTCCGTCGACATAGATCGTCGCTTGGCCGCTGCCGTCGTTCGGCCAGACGATTTCATAGACCGAGCCATCGATATCCAGTGCGGCAAAGGCAAGCTCGGGCTGACCAATCCTCTTGTTCCCGTCTCGGGCCTCGCGCCAAAGGAGGCGCATCGTCTCGCCACCCGCAAGATCACGACGGAAATCCACGGTGCCGCCCAGCATCTGCGCCAGGTCCACCGCAAAACGGGCGGGGATGTCTGCCGTGTCTAGGGCGGCGAAAATCGAGCTCTCGATCACCGCCTCGCCAGCGAAAGTCACCAATTCGGGATCCGGCTCCAACACGCGGGCGGCAAGCTGTTCGCCGAAGACCGCCTCTATCCGGACACCGTCATCGACGGCTAGTTCTACACGACGCGGGTTGTCGTCCGTTGTGGAAACCACGGTAATGATGTGACCCGGACGCAGACGGCGCAGATCGTATTCCGCGCCAATCGCCAAGGCGATTTCGGCGCGATCCGAAGCATCCAGCCCCGCATCGGAAAGGACCGCATCAAGCGTCTCGCCCGACGCAATCTCGCGCGACCAGGTGACCAGCTGGGGCTCGATAGATGGCAAGGAGGTATCAGCGGGGGAAACGGTCAGGAGGGGCCGGGGTCTGAACTCGAATGCGATATCTGCCTGGGCGAGTGTAGGGCGGACCGAATTGGTTTCGGTAATCCGAGGCGGCGCAAGCGGATCGGGAGTCCAGAGGGTCGCTTCAGCAATCGCAGGGGGCACCGGTTCTTTGGACAGAACGCCAGAGATGGCGATGGGGGTCACCGAAAATGCGCCTGCGACCGCAACGGCCGCCAAGACAGTTCTTATCTTCATGTTGCCCCCTCTACGTCTTCTGTCAGTGCGCGCCGGATCTTCGGCACCGCGAATTCTCTTGGCTCGTGATAGTCGATCATGGTGACGAGCTCACCCTCGGCATCGAACAGGAATACGCCTGCCGTATGGTTCATCGTATAGCCGCCGCCCTCAGTCGGGACGCGCTCAAATGAGGCACGAAACCCTTCTGCAGCGCGGGCAATCTGGTCTTCCGGCCCCGTCCAACCACGAATGACCGGATGAAAATAGCCGACATATTCGGCCATGGCCTCGACCGTGTCCCGCTCCGGGTCGACCGTGATGAAGACCACGTTCATCTCTGATGCTTCGTCGCCCAGTTCCTCAAGCCAGCCGGAAATATCCGATAGGGTCGTCGGGCAGACGTCCGGGCAGTAGGTGAACCCGAAAAACACCATTGTCGGACGACCGATCAGGTTGCCAGGCCCTACCTCATTTTCCTCGTGGTCGGTCAGCCGGAACTCCATCGCCGATAGGGGCAGGGGCCGCTGCCCTTTTGGTTCAGGCGCACCGGGCCCGTCCACCCGCCACCAGCCCACGAAGAGCGTCAGGCCAAGAACGCCGGCACCGGCTGCGCCGTATAGAAGGAGCTGCCGACGTTGCATCAGCCCTTCGGTCCACGCGCGGCGATTCCGAGGATTGGGACCTCGACCGTCACCTTGCCGCCATCCGAGAAGGTCAGTGTCAGCGGGAAATTCTCGCCTTCGGTCATCGGCTCTTGCAGCTTCATGAGCATGGCGTGCAACCCGCCCGGCTCCAATGCCACGCTTTGGCCGGGCTCAATCGTGATCTCGCCTGCAGGTGCCATGGAACTGACGCCATCGGAGTTGGTTTTCGACTCATGGATCTCGGGCATCATTGCCAGCGGTGTCGCAAGTCCGGTCAGCGTAACGGCGTCTTCACCCGTGTTGCGCACGGTCATATAGGCGGCACCTGGCCTGTTGACGCCGATCGAGGCGCGGGACCACGCATTCTCGACCACGACATCCTCCGAACCGGCCAGTGCGGGGGCCGACAGCCCTGCAACCGTCAAAAGCACGGCCAATGCATTGGTATATCTCAACTTCTTCACCACTCGTTTCTCCTGCCTCCGCAAATCAGCTTTGGCTTGCCGCAACTTCCACTGCCACCAGCCTCCGCAATTCGGCCTCACCGAACGGATCGAGAGGCTTGCCGTTCACGAAGAACGTGGGCGTTTGGCGGACCCCGACTGTCTCGACATCGGCGCGGTCCTGGTTGAGCACCGCCACAACACCGGGGGCCAGCATCTGTGTCCGGGCAGCTTCGACATCCAGACCTCCGCTTGCTGCAATCTCAAGGATCAATCCGGGTGCCGGGGTCCCGTGAGACGCCCATCTGGGCTGCTCTCGCAAGACTGCCTCGAGCACAGGTTCAAACACGTCCTGCATGCGCGCCGCCTCGAGCACACGGATCGCTTCTACCGACGCCTCGCCGTGAAAAGGCGTATAGCGGATTACAACGCGCACCGCGTCTCCGTGCTCCGCCATGATATCCTCGACGACCGGATAGAAAGCGCGGCATGCCTCGCAGGCCGGGTCGAAGAATTCAACGATGGTTACGGGCGCATCCTCGGGCCCGAGGATCGGGGAATAGGGTCGGATCAGCGCGTTGGCCATTTCAGGGTCGATGGGATCGGACGCGGCAATCGGGTCGGGGCGGGTGGCATACCAGGCGGCCCCGCCGAAACCGGCGACCCCGAGCGCGAGAACGGACAGGATGAGGCCGCGTCGTTTCATTCTTGTGCTTCCTTCAGTGAGAGAGCCGACAGCAGCCCGATCACCACGAAGGCGACGAGCGCCATCAGAGGAATCGGAATGCCGAAGACCAGTTGATTGTCGTCAGTACAGGATGGGCCTGTCGCCGTGCAGGGCTGGATGCGTTCGGGGATCAGCTCGACATAGAGGCCGAGGTGCCAGAGCGCTATGGCGGCGCCCCCGATTGCCAGCGCGATCCCGTAGCGACCCACGCGCCGATCCTGCCACCACAGCCCGAGCCCGAGGACGATGGCCAAGGGAAACATGAAGGCACGCTGAAACCAGCAAAGCACGCAAGGTGTCTGCCCCAGAACCTCGCCGATGAAGAGCACTGCAAGCGACGCGGTGAGCGCGATGATCCAGGCCAGCCCGAGGGCCGTCTCTCCGGAAAGTCGGGTCATGACGATCAGATCCTCTCTCTCAGATCGGCGAGGATCTCTTCGGCGGGCGTGCCGTAGGGCCAGGAGTCCGCGAAGCCTGCTTGCGTGTCGAAAAGGAAAAGATGCGACGTGTGACCCATCGTGTATCCGCCCGGCGCAGTCGCCTGCTCGATCCGTTCATAGAATATCGGAAAAGTTTCGGATGTCGCGGCGATCTGCTCCGGTGTACCGGTAAGCCCGATGATCCCTGCGTCGAACATGGGCACGTACTCCGCTAAAGCCGTCGGCGTATCTCGCTCGGGATCGATCGTTATGAAAATCGGCTGAACCACTGCCGCCTCATCGCCCAGGCCCTCCATCACGGCCGCGACTTCGGACAGTGTTGTCGGACAGACGTCAGGGCAATTGGTGAAGCCAAAGAAGACCAGCATCCAGCGCCCTGCGAAATCTTCGTCCGTTTGGACAATGCCGCGATGATCGGTCAGTTCGAAATCAGCAAGAAACGGTGGTTCATTCTCGGCTCGGGCAAGGTCGGCACGGTAGTCGGACCATAGCAACAGCCAGATGAAAACGAACGCCGCCGCGCCCGCCAACACCCACAATACCTTCTGAAGACCTGAAAGCCTCACGCCGCTCCGCCCGAACTTGATTCTATATTTTGTGTGCGTTTACATCCTCTAGCTACTGTAGGTTCAAGCGTGATTGTCACCGATCGGCCAACAATCACCTATCTGTGAAACTCAGGTGAAGCTTGTGATGCGCACCGCATAAAGCTACACCCACTGTAGGTAATGTGGGGAGCGGAAATGCTGACGATTGGGACTCTGGCGAAGAAGACCGGAACAAAAGTGCAGACCATCCGGTATTACGAGCAGATCGGACTTATGCCTGAGCCCGGCAGGACCGAGGGGGGCCAACGACGCTATGGCGACGCCGAACTCGACCGCTTGTCATTCGTCCGGCACGCTCGGCAACTGGGCTTCTCGTTGGACGCGATCCGTGAGCTCCTCGATCTCAGCGATCATCCGGGAAAGTCCTGTGCAGAGGCGGATGCAATCGCCCGTCGGCAACTCAAACAGGTCGAGCAACGATTGGCGCGGCTCGAGGCGCTGCGGACGGAATTGAAGCGGATGGTGCATGAGTGCAGCGGCGGACAGACTTCTGATTGCCGTGTGCTCGAGGTACTGCGCGACCATTCCGAATGCCTGACCGACCATGAAGAGATCGGCGCCTGAGCAATTTCGACGACCTTTGATCGGAACGCAAAAAGCCCGGTGTTAGTTACTCATTGGCAATTCACTAATTTGAATACCCGGCATGGCGGAGCAGAGAAACGCAACGGAAAGACGCACACTCTGGATCGTGCTGGGTCTTAACATCGGGCTGGCAATCGCTTTCTTCGCCTCGGGCGCATTCGGCGATTCAAGCGCGCTTATCGCCAATGGCCTCGACAATCTGTCGGACAGTTTCGTCTACGCGATCAGCCTCTTCGCGCTGTCCCGCTCCGCCAAGTGGAAGCGCGGAGCGGCGAACGTTTCGGGCGGCCTGCTGATCCTCTTCGCCCTTGGAATCCTGTATGACGCCTGGCGCCGCTACGTCGGCGGATCGGATCCTCTTGGCACGATCATGATTGTCATGGCGCTGGTAGCGGCGGCCATCAACGCACTTTGCGTCTGGCTGTTGGCACGGCTTCGCGATCCGGACGTGAACATCCGAGCGGCGAATACGTTCAGCTGGAACGACTTCGCGGCCAATCTCGGAATCGTCGTCGCAGGCGGGCTCGTAGCCTGGCTCGGAACGAATTGGCCGGACCTTGTCGTGGGCGTGATTGTCGCCGGCATCGCGGCCTGGGGTGGCGTCGGAATCCTGAGAGACGCGCATGGTGAACACCACAAGGCGGTGCACAATGACGATCAGGTAACCAAGGACTCGGCCTGAAATCGGGGCTTGAAGCTACAGTGACTGTAGCAACTACATATTCTCGCGAACGATTCGAGGAGATATCCCGTGAACCCCGCCGACCCTCATTTGGCCAAAACCCGGCTGCTGGATTTTGACGCGACCTCAATTGCAAAACTGATCGAGGAGCGCGGCTGGGCAGACCTTCCCAGCGACGACCGAATTGGGGCCATCTACGATTTCGTCAGGAACAAGATTACCTTCGGCTACAACCGCGCCGACGACATTCCGGCGTCCGAGGTCCTCGCAGATGGCCACGGGCAGTGCAACACCAAGGGCACGCTCCTCATGGCCCTGCTGCGTGGCGTGGGAGTTCGCTGCCGACTGCACGGGTTCACAATCCACAAGGCGCTTCAGAGAGGCGTCGTTCCGGAACTCGTCTATCCCCTCGCGCCGTCCGAAATCCTCCACTCCTGGGTAGAGGTGGACTTGGGCGACGGATGGGTCAATCTTGAAGGCTTCATCCTGGACGCGCCTTTCCTGCAGACGCTGCAGCAGAAATTCCGCGAGACGGATAGTCTGTGCGGCTACGGGGTTGGAACGGAGTGTCTGAGCGCCCCGCCTGTCACTTGGTCCGGCAATGATACCTACATCCAGAAAACCGGTATTGTTCGCGATCTTGGAACCTTCAACGCACCCGACGATTTTTACTCAAAGCACCGCCAGAACTTCGGATTTGTGCGCGACTTGCTCTATCGCCACGTCATCCGTCACTGGATGAATGCCAGGGTTCGCCGCATCCGCCGCGGAATCTTGCCGCCGGTCCCCGGATTCGATCGGCCGAACCACCGCCATGAGGAGACGAACCGTGCCGCATGATCACGGCCACGCCCACATCGATCCTCAATCCGGTGATCGTCGCGTCTCCATCGCCATCTGGGCCAACGGCCTCCTGACGGTCGCGCAGATCGTCGGCGGGATCCTTTCCGGCAGCCTCGCGCTGATCGCGGATGCCCTCCACAATTTCTCGGACATGGCGTCGCTGGTGATCGCCTTCTTCGCGCGTAAGATCGCTCGCCGCCCGGCGGACAAGCGCATGACCTTCGGCTATGGGCGGGTAGAAATCGTCGCAGCGCTCATCAACTACACGACACTTATCCTGATCGGCTTCTACCTGATCTACGAGGGTGGCATGCGCATGATCGACCCACCAGAGGTACAGGGCTGGACGGTGGTGATCCTGGGCGGTGTGGCACTGGTCGTCGACACGTTGACGGCGCTGCTCACCTATTCGATGCAGAAAGGCAGCGTGAACATCCGTGCGCTCTTCCTGCACAACCTATCGGACGCTTTGGCCTCCGTGGCGGTCATCATCGGCGGCTCGCTCATCCTCCTCTACAACATGCGGTGGGTCGACCCGGCGATCACCATCGGCATCGCTCTCTACATCCTCTACCTCGCATTTACCGAGATTGGCGGTCCGATTCGGACGCTGATGCTCGGCAGTCCACCGGACATCGATAATGAAACCGTCGTTCAGGCGATGCGGGGTGTGGATGGTGTCGCGGACGTTCATCACGTGCATCTGTGGCAGATGCAGGAGCACGAGGCGGCTCTGGACTGCCACGTCGTGCTGACAGCGGACGGCTGGGGTCAAATCGAAAAGATCAAGGCCGCGATCAAGGACCGGCTGAAGGACGATTTCAGCATCGGTCATTCGAGTCTGGAATTTGAGCACGAAGACCGCGCACACGAAAACGCTGACCTTTACGGTCACGGCAAATCGGAAAAAGAGGAGGAAAACCATGTTCACCGAGACACTGACAGCTCATGACGACACGATTGGCCTCGCCTGCGAGGGCAAGCTCAGCGAAAGCGACCTGAAACGGATGCACGCCCTGCTTCATGAGCGCCTGCAAGAGACAAGTAAGCCCGGCCTGGTTCTCGATCTCACGAGGTTCGAAGGCTACGATGGGCCGTCCGCTCTGCTCGAAGATCTGAAAATCGACACAGCCCATAGGAATGACTTCCGCCGCGTCGCTGTGGTGGGCGAAGGGGCTTTGTTGGAGTGGGGAACCAGGTTCGCCGACGTGCTGACCACGGCAGAACTCCGTCAGTTCGACCCGGCGGAAATGAAGGCGGCAATCGCCTGGGCAAGTGAAAGGTAGAGTAGCTTTCAATCAGATGCCTTCGCAGAAGACAGCATCTGTTCGAAACCATAAACAAAAGAGCTACAGCAGTTGCGAGACCCAAGAGCAATCCGAAAGTTCTGAACATGGTCGCTCCTTTCGCAAAGGAGTAACTTTGGTACGGTGGCACTGCCCTTGCCGGGGCATTATCAAATCGTAATGTTTTAGCGGCTCAGGGCGCCAGTTGGTTAACATAAACTTCATTATGCGTATTTATACTGTACGCGCAAAGCGATAATGTCACCCATGAGCAATTCAGAAGTGTCACTCTCCTCGCATACGATAGCGAGGATGAGTGGACATGGGATGGGTTATGATGAGCGAGCGCGATTTGAACCGCGTTGAGGTTTTGGCGCAGGTCGATGATAGTCGGCTGACGGTAGACAATGCGGCAAACCTGCTGGATCTGACAAGGCGGCAAGTGTTCCGGCTTCTCAAGCGATACCGGCAGGATGGCGCCTCAGCGATCCGACATAAGGCGCGCGGCAAACCTCCAAACAATCGTATCCATCATGCAAAGCGCGATTATGCTCTGAGCCTGATCAAAGAGAATTACCCGGATTTCGGCCCAACACTGGCAGCTGAGAAGCTGGCTGAGC
>NZ_LWEX01000026.1 GCF_001634885.1 Sulfitobacter sp. HI0040
CTGATGGTGCTGGGCGAAGCTCCGGACAAGGAGGAGGACCGCACCGGCACCCCCTTTGCCGGGCAGGCCGGGGTGCTGCTCGATCGTATGCTGGCCGCGATCGGGCGCGGGCGCGCCGATGAAGAGGCGCCGGTATATCTGGCCACGGCCTTGCCCTGGCGCCCCCCGCAGGGGCGGGAGCCGAAGCCCGGGGAAATCGCCATGCTGCGCCCCTTCCTTCTGCGGCATGTGTCGCTGGCAAAGCCCAAGGTGCTGGCAGTGATGGGAAACGGCGGCTGTCAGGTGCTTTTGGGGCGGCGCGGCGTCGCCCGCCTGCGGGGGAACTGGACCGAAGCCGCCGGGGTGCCGACCCTGCCCATGTACCATCCCGGCTATCTGTTACGGTATCCCGAATTTAAACGCGATGCATGGGCAGACCTGCAGGCGCTCCAAAGGAAACTGCGCGATGGTTGATCCGGTCACTCTGCTTGCCTTCATCCCGGCGGGGCTTGCGCTGAATCTGACGCCGGGGGCCGACATGATGTTCTGCCTCGGGCAGGGGCTGCGCTCCGGCGCGCGGGGCGCCATCGCGGCAAGCGCGGGCGTGGCGGCGGGGCTGATGGTGCATGTGGCGCTTGCCGGGCTGGGCCTCGGTGCCGCCATCGCCGCCGTGCCATGGGCCTTCGATGCGATCCGCTGGGCGGGCGTTGCCTATCTGCTCTACCTCGCGGTTCAGGCGTTGCGGGGCGACGATACGACGGCGCGCATCAGTACGACGCAGGGGGCGTGGCGCGCGTTTCGCACCGGGTTTTTCGTCAATCTGACCAATCCGAAGGTCATCCTCTTTATCCTCGCCTTCGTTCCCCAGTTCGTCATTCCGGAGGCGGGTTCCGTGCTCGGGCAGTTTCTCGTGTTCGGTGCGCTGCTTGCTTTCGGGGGGTTGATCGTCAACGGTCTTGTCGGGCTATTCGCCAATGGCCTTGGTCGGCGGCTCGCACAGGGTGGGCGTGTTGTACGTTGGATTACCGCCGGGGTCTTTGCCGCCCTCGCTGCCCGACTAGCCGTTTTGGAGAGAACATGAGCCGCATCGATGAAACCCTAGACTTCGTTCCGGTCCGCATTGCCGTCCTCACCGTGTCGGACACCCGCGACCTGTCACAGGACCGGTCCGGCGACGTGCTGGCCCAACGGATCGAGGCGGCGGGGCATCACCTGGCGGAGCGCCTCATTTTGCGCGACGAACGCGATGAGATCGCCGCACAACTGCGCGAGTGGTGCGCGAACCCGGAAATCGACGTGGTGATCAGCACCGGCGGCACCGGCCTGACCGGACGGGATGTCACCGTCGAGGCGCACCGGGATGTCTACGAAAAGGAGATCGACGCCTTTTCCACGGTATTCACCATCGTTTCCATGCAAAAAATCGGGACGAGCGCCGTACAGAGCCGCGCGACAGCGGGGGTGGCGCAGGGAACCTATCTCTTCGCCTTGCCGGGCAGCCCCGGTGCCTGCAAAGACGCGTGGGATGAAATTCTGCAGCGGCAGCTGGATTATCGGCACCGTCCCTGCAACTTCGTCGAGATCATGCCGCGGCTTTCCGAACACCTTCGGCGCAAGTAACCGGGGCAAAGCGCCCCGAACCCGCGACGGAAAGGCAGGTTGCCTGCGTATCAGGGGCGGCTTTATACTTGGCGGCGCCCGCCTAGATTGTCGGGCGACGCTTGCATGGCGGGGATCCGATGCGGTTTCTGAGAAAAACGATGGTCGGCCTGTTTCTGGCGGCGCTGACCCTGGGATTGCTGATCTTCGCGGCGCAACTGCTGCGCGGCGCGGTGCAATCGCGCATGGCGGACGAAGGCGTTTCGCCCCCGGCGCGGGAGCGGGTCTTTACCGTCAACGTGGTCCGCGCTGAATCCGATACCGTTGTTCCGGTGCTCGAAACATTCGGCGAGATCCAGAGCCGCCGGATGCTGGAACTGCGTGCCCCCGTGGGCGGGCGCGTGGTGGACCTCGCCCCCGGGTTCGAGGATGGCGGCACGGTTCGAGAGGGCGAGGTTCTGGTGCGCATCGATCCCGTGGAGGCGCAGAGCGCCGTGGACAGCGCCGAAGCCGATCTGGCGGATGCGCGCGCCGAAGAACGTGATGCCGCGCGCAACCTCGCGCTGGCGCGGGACGAACTGGCCGCGGCAGAGGAACAGGCGGTCCTGCGCACGCGCGCCTACGAACGGCAGCGCGATCTGGCGGAACGCGGGGTGGGCACCGCTACGGCCACTGAAACCGCGGAACTGGCCGCCTCTTCCGCCCGGGGCGCGGTACTGTCGCGCCGTCAGGCGGCGGCGCAGGGGGAGGCGCGCGTCGATCAGGCGGCAACCCGCATCCTGCGCGCCGAACTTGCACTGGCGGAAGCGCAGCGGCGGCTGGCCGAAACGGCGGTTGTCGCCCCTTTCGACGGCACGCTGAGCGAAACGAACGTGGTGGCCGGACGGCTGGTGGCGGCCAATGAAAGACTGGCCGAACTGATCGACCCGGACGATCTGGAAGTCTCCTTCCGCGTGTCGACCGCGCAATACTCCCGGCTGCTGGATGCCTCGGGCGATCTGGTGAAGACCGACGTCGCCGTCGAACTCGACGCCGCGGGTGTCGATCTGATCGCGCGGGGCCGCATCTCCCGCGCCAGCGTCACGGCGGGGGAGGGCGCG
The DNA here is from genome assembly GCF_001634885.1 of Sulfitobacter sp. HI0040. Classification (GTDB taxonomy): domain Bacteria; phylum Pseudomonadota; class Alphaproteobacteria; order Rhodobacterales; family Rhodobacteraceae; genus Sulfitobacter. Next base: position 2,679 of record NZ_LWEX01000026.1, read on the forward strand.
ACGGGCCGGTTGATCTTTGCCGCACTGGAACGGCCCGTCGGTTTCAAGCCGGGCGATTTCGTGACCGTCCGCGTGCGTGAACCCGCGCTGGCGGATGTCATTCGACTGCCGGCCGCGGCCATGGACGCCACGGGGGAGGTGCTGGTGCTTACAGAGGAAGACAGGCTCGAGGGGATCGCGGTGGAATTGGTACGCCGACAGGGTGACGATATTCTCGTACGCGGCCCTGTCATCGGGCGCGACGTGGTGGAGGCCCGTTCACCCCTGCTCGGGGCCGGGATCGGGGTGCGCCCCCTGCGCCGTCCCGCGCCGGAGGATGATGCCACCGCAGACGCAGAAGGCACCGCTGCCGAGGGCCAGCAACCCGGGGCCGAAGCGATGCTGGAGCTTTCGGATGAGCGGCGCGCGCGTCTCGTGGCTTTCGTCGAAGGCAATACGCGCATGCCCGAAGACGCGAAGGCGCGCGTGCTGGCGCGATTGGCGGAGCCGCTGGTGCCCGCGCGCATGGTGGCCCGTATCGAAGACCGGATGGGGGGCTGACCATGCGTCCCGCCCCCGGTGGCCCCGGCGGCCTGCTGTCCTACTTTACCCGGCACCGCACGGCGGCGAACCTGTTGCTGGTCCTGCTTCTGGTCAGCGGTCTGGCCGCCGCCCCCAACATGCGGGCGCAGTTCTTTCCCGATGTGATCGTCGACAGCGTTTCCGTCACCACGATCTGGCAGGGGGCGGGGGCCGAAGACGTGGACACCGCTATCGTGCAGGTGCTGGAACCCGCGTTGCTTTCGGTCGAGGGCGTCGAAGGGTCCTCGGCGACCTCGCGCGAAGGGATGGGGACCGTATCGCTCGACTTCGAACCGGGATGGGACATGGCGCGCGCTGCCGCGGATGTGCAGACGGCGGTTGATGCCGTCACGACCCTGCCCGAGGACGCGGAGGAGCCGAACGTGCGCCGCGGCGCATGGCGGGACAGGGTGACCGATGTGGTGATCACCGGCCCGCTCGATCCCGAACAGCTGGGCCGCTTCGCCGATGAATTCGTCACCCGGCTTTTCGCCGCCGGAGTGACCCGAACCACCATTCAGGGGGTGGCCGCTCCGCTAACGCTGATCGAAGTGCCATCGGCGCGATTGGTGGCCAACGACATCTCGATGGCCGAGATCGCCGCCGCCATTGCCGCCGAGGTCGATGCGGACCCTGCAGGCGACGTGACGGGCGCCAACGCCAGGGTGCGCACCGGCACGGCCAAGCGCAGCGCCACGCAGATCGAAGAGATCGTGCTGCGCTCCAACCCCGACGGATCGAAACTGACCATCGGGGATGTCGCGCGCGTCACCGCGGAAGGGGTCGACCGGGAAGAAAGCTTTTTCGTAGGGCCCGATCCCGCGATCTCCGTCCGGGTGGATCGTTCGGACGGGGGCGATGCCATCGGTATCCAGCAAACGGTGGAGGAGGTGGCCGCACAGATGCGCGCCGCCGTGCCGGCCTCTGTCACGGTCGAATTGATCCGCACCCGGGCGGAGGCGATCACCGGGCGGCTCGACCTGCTGGTGGACAATGGCCTGATGGGGCTCGGGCTGGTCGTGACCCTGCTGTTCCTCTTCTTGAATGCGCGCACGGCCTTTTGGGTGGCGGCTGGCATACCCGTGGCGATGGGCGCGGCCATCGCGCTGATGTATGCGGGGGGAATTACCATCAACATGATCTCCCTCTTCGGGCTGATCATCACGCTCGGCATCGTGGTGGACGATGCCATCGTGGTGGGGGAACATGCCGATTACCGGTTCCAGACCTTGGGCGAAAGCGCGATGGAAGCCGCTGAAAACGCCGCCCGGCGTATGGCCATGCCGGTCTTCGCCGCAACGCTCACGACCATCATCGCCTTCTTCGGTCTCGTCGCCGTGGGGGGGCACTTCGGCGACCTGATTAAGGATATTCCCTTTACGGTCATCGCGGTTCTGGCGGCCTCGCTGGTGGAATGTTTCCTGATCCTGCCCAACCACATGGCCCATGCGATGCGCGCGGCACGGCGCAAGCATTGGTACGACCTGCCCAGCCGCGTGGTGAACCGTGGCTTCGTCTGGGTGCGAGAACGGCTCTTCCGCCCCTTCATGGCAGGGGTCGTGACCGCGCGCTACGCCGTGCTCGCCGGGGTTATCGCGATCTTTGCCAGCCAAGCGGCGCTGTTCATCCAAGGCGACGTGCAATGGCGGTTCTTCAACGCGCCGGAGCGCGGCTCCGTCACCGGAAACTTCGCCATGGTCGAAGGTGCCACCCGCGCGGACACGCTGGCCATGATGCGCGAAATGCAGCGCGCGACGGAGGAGTTGGGCGCGGAATACGAAGAACGCCACGGGCGCAATCCGCTGGACTACGTCATGGCGCAGATCGGCGGCAATTCGGGCTACGGGCTGGCGGGGGCAGACGGCAAGGACCCGGACCTGCTGGGCGGCATCTCCATCGAGCTGATCGACGCGGATCTGCGCCCCTATTCCAGCTTCGCCTTTGTGGGTGAGCTTCAGGAAAGGGTCGTCAACCACCCGCTGGCGGAGACGGTCAGCTTTCGCGGCTGGAGGTCGGGGCCGGGGGGCGATGCGCTCGACGTGCAGTTCTACGGCGCGGATACCGATACGCTCAAGGCCGCGTCGCAGGATCTGCAGGCGGCGCTGGCACAATACCCCGAAGTTAGCGCGGTTCAGGACAACCTCGCCTATGACAAGGAAGAGCTGATCCTCGATCTGACCGCGCAGGGTCAGGCACTGGGCTTTACCATCGACGCCCTGGGCCGCGCGCTGCGGGACAGGCTGGGCGGGATAGAGGCCGCGACCTATCCCGACGGTCCGCGTTCCGCCACCATCCGGGTGGAACTGCCCGAAGGCGAGTTGACGGCGGATTTCCTCGACCGCACGCAGATGCGTACGCCCAGCGGCCTTTACGTGCCGCTGGCAGATATCGTCAGCGTCGAACGCCGCACCGGTTTCAGCACCGTGCGACGGGAAAACGGGGTGCGGCTGATCTCGGTCACCGGTGACATCTCCGAAGACGACCCGGCGCGTGCCTCGGCCATCACCGCAGCACTGCAGGATGACATCCTGCCCCGGATCGCATCCGAACGTCAGGTGGAATGGCGGCTTTCCGGCCTCAGCGAACAGGAAAGCGATTTCCTCAGCGACGCGCTCACCGGGCTGATCCTCTGCCTGACCGGCATCTACCTCGTCCTGGCGTGGATCTTCGGCAGTTGGACCCGGCCCATCGTCGTGATGGCGATCATACCTTTCGGTCTGGTCGGCACGATTTATGGCCATGCCCTGTGGGACGTGCCGCTCAGCATGTTCACGGTGGTCGGCCTTTTGGGGATGACGGGGATCATCATCAACGATTCCATCGTTCTGGTAACGACGATCGACGAATACGCCGCCACGCGGGGGCTGGTCCCTTCGATCATCGACGGCGCCGCCGACCGGCTGCGGCCCGTGATGCTGACGACGGCGACGACCGTGCTGGGCATGGCGCCGCTGCTCTATGAGCAAAGTCAGCAGGCGCAGTTCCTGAAGCCCACGGTGATCACGCTGGTCTATGGCCTCGGCTTCGGCATGGTACTGGTGCTGCTGGTGGTGCCTGCGTTGATGGCGATGCAGAACGACGTCTCCCGCCATATTCTGGCGCTGAAACGCGGGCTGACGGCCCCTGTGGGATCGCTGCGTGCAGGGTTGCTGGTCGCCGTGGCGCTGCTCTTGGGTTGGGCCGGGGCTACGCTGGGATGGGTCGTCTGGACGGGTGCGCTTTTGCCTTTCTTTGCGGGGGTGCTGCCTGCCCCCGCTGGGGGCGCGCCATTGGCCGCGGCATTGGCGCTCTTCGTCGCAGGTGCCGCAGCATTGGCATTAACAGGCTATGTCCTGGGGGCGATCCTGCAGTTCGTCCGGGGATCGCGGCGGCGCGCGGCTTCCTGAAGAATACCGAACCTAGGAAGCCGGGTCGCAGCCCCGGATATCCACGGCCCGTTTCGATCCCAACACGGTGAACCGCAGGGCGGATCGATCGATTGCCATCGCCGCACCCGACGCGTTGGCAAGCTCACCCCTCGTGACCAGCTTGCCGCCTTCCCGTTGGCTGGTCGTTTCGCTCGCCCAGATGGAGGGGTTGCCGGGTTCGACTACCACGATCTCCGGCTCCCCCATCGAAGGCAAGTCGAGCGTTGCCTGCAGACGGATACCGTTGCTGAGCGGCGTGAGCGCACAATTCACCCCCCGCACCCCGGCCTCCCGCGCGGTGGCGGGCCGGTCGGCGATGGCGGCGGCGATGGCGGGCGTTACCGTCCGGTTCGCATCGTCCAGCTTCTGGCTCAGACGAAGGGTTTCGGGTAGGCAAACGTCCTTGCACACGCCAAGTTCGACGCGCGCCTCAAGCTGGATCGGTTCGCCGGGTTTGAGCGGGGTGATCTTCAGCGGCAGGATGACCATATCGAAATAGCCGATGCTGCGCAGACCGGAGAGTTCGAAGACCGTGGGTGTCGGAAAAGAGACCCCGACAGAGCGCAGGTTCGTCGAGCCGGACCAGTCGAAATTGGGCGGAATCCCCGCATCGCCGGGCGCGCGCCAATAGGTCTTCCACCCCGGGGCAAGGGTCATCCGCAGGCCCGCGATGCGTGTTCCGTCGGGCTGGACCCAGCCGGGAAGGACCTCCGCCCGGATGGGCGAGCCTTGCATCATCTGGGCCTGCACAGGGCCCGGTGACAGGGACGCAAGCAGCCCGAAGACGGCAGAAAACAGGAAAAAGCGGAGCGAGGGTGCCATGTGGGTCATTATCTCTTCATCTTTCATCCGGGCCACACTGCCAAGTCACGATTGCATCAGCCCGGTTACGCCGGTCCCGAGGGGCCCCCCTTGCCATGAGAGCGGGGCAGGACCATTCTTTGGAAGAAGCAACGCAAACCGGATATTCCACGGGGAGGCCGCATCATGGATTTGACAGGCAAGCTGCTGGTGGCGATGCCCGGCATGGGCGATCCGAGGTTCGCCCATAGCGTCATCTATCTTTGCGCGCATTCCGATCAGGGCGCAATGGGGCTGATCGTGAACCGCCCCGCGCCGGGGTTGAAACTCTCCGACGTGATGGAGCGTCAGATCGAGGCGGGGTCCGGCGACATCGGCCTGCATATCGGCGGACCGGTTGAAACCGAACGCGGGTTCGTTCTGCATTCGGACGATTATGTCTCTGCCATCAAAACGTTGCAGGTGTCAGGCGGTTTCGCCATGACAGCCACGCAGGACGTGCTGGACAGCATCGCCGCGGGCAGCGGGCCGGAACGGGCGCTGCTCATGCTCGGCTATGCGGGCTGGGGCGCGGATCAGCTGGAGGCGGAACTGGGCCAGAACGGCTGGTTGACCTGCGATGCCACCACGAAGATCGTCTTTGACCTGCCCGACGAACAGAAATGGGAAGCCGCGCTGCGGTCTGTGGGGATCGAACCGCTGTCCCTGTCGGCCTCGGCGGGCAGGGCCTGACGTTTACGGCTAAGGTCGGGGGGCCGCCGCGCGGCGCAGACGGTCGTTGATGGCCTGACCGAGCCCGGTTCCCGGCACCGGCGCCACCGCGATGGGCTGCCCCGTGGCATCCAGCCTGTGCAGCAGGTCGAATAGGCGCGCCGCCGCCTCCGTCAAATCTCCGGTAGGCGACAGGTTCTCGGTGCAGCGCATCTCTCCGAAGCCCAGCAGCACTTCGTCCGGGCGGGGCGTCGTCACGTTCAGCCGCACAGGCGCACGGGGGGCGTAGTGGGATTGCAATTGGCCGGG
>NZ_LWEX01000027.1 GCF_001634885.1 Sulfitobacter sp. HI0040
CCGCCGCACGAAGGTGCCAATGACCTGCCCCCCCGGTACGAGGTAGAGCGGCAGCCCCGCCTCCCGCGCGGGCCGCGCCAACGCGCCCAGCCAGTAGCGCGCAAGGTCCCCGTCGATCCGGGTAAGCCATCCGGCGGGATCGTCGGTCCGATGCCATGTTTCATAAAGGTAAAGCCGCACGTCGTCGCGGGCATCAAGCGCGGCCTGCGACCAGAGCTTCAGATGCGCGGCCCCGTCGTGATATTTGAGCGCATCCGCGATCTCGACCATCTCGGTAAAGACGATGGCATCATACGTGCCTGCGGCGACGGCCTCGCGGGCGGGGCGGAATTGGGCATGGCCGTTCATCTCGGCGAAACCTGCAACGGGTTCGTCCGGATCCCAATGCTGTTTCAGCGTCGCCCCCCAACCCAACTGGCTGGCGAACTCATGGTCCTCCCCCGCCAGTTGCGCCAGCATGGCGGGCATGTCGTGGCCGACCAGCGAATGACCCAGATGATAGACCGACAGGGCGCCCACGGGCGGCGCGAGATCGGGCAAGGGCGGCAGCGGCGCTTCGCCGCGGGACCGGGTACGCAGCAGGGTAACACCGCCCAAGACAAGCGCTGCGAGCGAATAGATGGCGGTTCTGCGGGAGATGGGTGTCACGACAACGGGCCTCCGTCAGCTACCCTGCCCAAACGCCACGAAGCTGACAAGCCGCCCGGCGCAGATCCGCTGCCGACCCTCCATCACAAGGCCGCGCCCAAAAGGGGGCTGTGCCACGGCAAGCCGCGCCTCGAACGCGCACTCCCCGAGGGTCAACAATTCGATATCGTGGAAGGACATCATCCGCCCCGTAAGCGGATAGATCGCTTTGTAAGCGGCCTCTTTCGCGCTGAATATCGCCTTTGCGGAATGGGAGGCGCCCCGGATATCGAAACGCGCCCGCTCCGCTTCGGTGCAGATCAGGGGGATGAGATCATCTTCCAGCGGGCTCGCGTCTTCGAGATCAAGGCCCAACGAGCGCCAGTGATCCGTCCGCGCGGCCACGGCAAGGGCCCAATGATCATCGTGAGTGATGCTGCCGCAGAAGCCTGCGGGCCACTGCGGTGCCCTGTCCGCCCCCATGGGGATCGCGATTGCGGTGCCGCCCGCCGCGCGCAACGCCTGCCGTGCCGCCGCCCGCCCCGCTGCGAATTCACGCTGCCGCTTCGGGACGGCGTTCGCGACAGCCGGCTCTTCGGTGCGGTGAAGCGGCGGGTGAACGGAACCGATGCGCGCCTGCGCGGCGTATACACCGGCGGTCAGCAGCGCTTCGATCTCCTTCAAAAGCAAGGGGGCCGAGAGCTTCTCCATCTTCACTGCGCAGGTTCCGCCGCCCGGGCCGCCCGCATTTTTCGCCGGCGGGAGATGATATCGGCGGTTTCCGGGTCGATATCGGGTGCCGATGCCCGGGGGGCAGTTGGCTGTCGCTCAAAGGGCCTGACCTGCGGTTTCACGGCCCGTGGTGAGGCATCGTTTCCGCGCGATGCCAGATGCGTCGCCAATGCTCCCAGCGTCGGAAAGCGGAAGATGTCCGTGACGGAAAGCGCGCCCTTTGCGCCCAGCGCCGCCCCGATGTCCCGATGCGCCTGTACCGCCAGCAGCGAATGACCACCGAGGGAGAAGAAATTGTCCTCCGCCTGCGGGGCCGAAACGCCGAGCAGGTCTTCCCAGACCTTGGTGATCACCGTCTGCGCCCGCTCGCGCGAAAGCTCGGATGCTTCCCCGCGCAGGCGCTCGACCCGCTCCTTGACGGCGGGCGCGTTGCGGGCCCGTTTCGGGCCGGGGGCCGGCAATGCCTTGCGATCGATCTTTCGGTTGGGGGTCAGGGGCATTTCGTCCAGCGTAACGATGAAGGCGGGCACCATGATCTGCGGCAGGCGCTGCGCCAGTTGCGCCCGCGCCGCCGCCGGATCGACCTGTTCGGTTGTCGTGACATAACCCACGAGTTGCCGCCCCGCCGATGTCTCCCGCGCCGTAACCACCGCCTGCCGCACACCGGGCAGCTCGGCAAGCCGCGCCTCGATCTCGCCCAGCTCGATCCGGTGGCCCCATATCTTCACCTGATCGTCCGCGCGGCCACGATAGTGCAGCACGCCGTTCAGGTCGCGCGAGACCAGATCGCCGGTCTTGTAGATCCGCCCCGCGCCAAAGGGGTTCGGACGGAACCGTTCCTCGGTCAACTGCGCGCGCTTCCAATAGCCCGCCGTCACACCCGCCCCGCCGATCCAGAGTTCACCCGGCGCGCCAGCCGACAGAGGGGCCAAGCTATCGTCGAGCACATAGACCTGCGTATTGGCGATGGGGGTCCCGATGGGGGCTGTGGCGGCATCGTCCTTGTTCAGCATCTGGGTGGTTGACCAGATGGTCGTCTCCGTCGGTCCGTACATGTTCTGTATCCGGGCGTCGGTGACACTCCGTAGCGTATCGACCAGCGCCCCCGGCAGGGCCTCGCCCCCCAGCATCAGATGGCGGACCCCCCGCAGTGCCTCTGAGGTCGCTTCATCCAGCAGCAACATCTGCGCCATGCTGGGCGTACATTGCAGATGCGTCACCCCGTGGCGCCGCATTTGCGCCGCGATGGACATATCTTCGGACATTTCGCTGGCCGCCGCCTCTTCGACCACCGGGTTGGCACGGGCGAGCACCTCGGCCAGCGGTTTCAGCCCTTCCAGCACCGTCTCCGGCCCGATCCCGTAATCGATGAGGCAGGCGACCTCATCCACGCCGATGCCGCGCAATTCCTCGGCCCGGGAAAGGCCATCTTCCACGGTGCCGAACATGCCGCTGTCATTGAAATAACGCTCGAAGGCGAAGTCGAGGATGGCATCCATTTCCTCCTCCGACAGGTCATCCAGATCGAGGTCGAAGGCCGAACTCGCACCAGCAGGCTTTTTGAAGGCGGGAAAGGCCCAGGCGTATTGCTTGATGAGGCCCGCGGCGGAGCGCAGATAGTCCTTCATCGGTTCGCGCGCCACGTCACGGGCGGCTTCGCGCGTCTTGGCGAGATAGCTGTGGAGCATCACCGTCACGCGGTGATCCTGCGGATCGTGCCCCGCCTTGCGAAGCGCCTCGCGGTAGATCCCGATCTTTTCCGCGACTTCCGCGACCGTCTGGCCCAGCAGGTGCGTCAGAACGTTGGCCCCGATCTCCCCCGCCTCCTTCCACGTCTGGGGATTGCCCGCCGTCGTGACCCAAATGGGCAGGCTGCGGGAGACAGGGCGCGGTTGCGTCACCACCGGCAAAAGGCTGCCGTCCGCCCGCGGAAATGCGACGCTTTCACCCGCCCAGAGCGCGCGAAGCTGTTTGATCGCGGTATACATGGCGGGCTTGTTGTCGGGCGGCGTGTTCTCGGGCCGCAGCACGAAATCATCCGGCTGCCAGCCACTGGCGATGGCCAGCCCCACCCGCCCGTTGGTGAGGTTGTCGATCACCGCCCATTCCTCCGCGATGCGGGCCGGATGATGCAGCGGGGCGACGCAGGAGCCTGCGCGCACGGCCAAATTCCGGGTCACGGCGGCGACGGCGGCGCCGGTCACTGAAGGATTGGGATAGGGCCCACCAAAAGCGTGGAAATGCCGCTCCGGTGTCCAGACCGCGTTGAACCCATGCGCATCGGCAAACTTGGCGCCTTCGAGCAGCAGTTCGTATTTGCGCGGTCCAACCCCATCATCGTTGCCCCAGTAGAACAGGTTGAAGTCCAACCGCTTTCCGCCCCGCTTTGCTGCAGGGCGCGAGGGTTGGACCTGGCCCGCGAAGACGCTTCGTGCGGGATCGCCCGCCAGCACGACCTTGAAGCCGCGCGCCAACGTCCAGAACAGTTCCAGCACCGAAATATCGAAGGACAGGCTGGTCACCGACAACCAGACCGCACCTTCCTCATGGTCAATCCGCGCATCCATCCCCGCAAAGAAGTTGGCGACATTCTCATGGCCCACCATCACCCCCTTCGGCGTTCCGGTGGAGCCGGAGGTGTAGATCAGATAGGCAAGCCCGCCCTCCCCGTCAAAAGGCGCCGGGGTGGTTTCGGGCGCGTCGGCAATGCGCGGATTATTATCTATCGCCAGCAGGGTGGCATCGCTTTCGGGCACACTGTCCCGCAGGGCATTTTGCAACAGCAGGATGGGGGCTTCGCTGTCGCGCATGAAATAGGCGAGCCGATCCGCCGGATAGGCAGGATCGAGCGGCACATAGGCGGCACCGGCCTTGAGAATGGCCAGCGCACCAACCACCAGATCGAGCCCGCGTTCGCAGTACAGCCCCACCGGCACCCCCGGCCCCGCGCCTAGGTCCCGCAGCACATGGGCCACGCGGTTGGCGCGGGCGTCGAGCGCGGCGTAGCTGAGGCTCTGCCCCTCATGCACCAGCGCGATGGCATCGGGCGTGCGCGCGGCCTGCGCCGCGAAGGCCCCGTGAATGGTCTGGTCTGGGTCGAACGCGGTGGCGGTGTCGTTGAGACCCTCCAGCAGCAGTCGCCGCTCGGCCTCCGGGAGGGGCCAGACATCGGCGCAGGTGATGTCCGCGCCCTCGGCGGCACGGGCGCAGGCAGCCTCGATCCGTTCGCGGATATGCGCCAGTTCCTCGACCGTCAGGCTCCCTGCGGCGTAGTGCAGCACGGCCCCCCCGGGGGTAAGGGCAAGGCAGAGCGGTGCCGCTGCCAGATCGCCCCCGTTAGGCGAAAGGGCGAAGGGCGGCACGCGCAGCCCGCCAATCTCTGGATCGCGGGCGGGCAGGTCCGCGAAGAAGCCGCATTGCGTAGCGGGATCGGACAGGGCCGCCTCCATCCCGGCTACGATTTCCGCAAAAGCCTGCTCCGGCGCGGCGGAAAGGCGCAGCGGCACCCAATCCGCGAGGAGCGAGGTATTGCGCGGAACATGCAGCGCCATATCCCCGCTTTTCCGCCCCGCCCCGCGCAGCATCGCAAGCCCGGCGGCAGCAAGCATTTCTGCCGGGGTGGCCCCTTCGGGCAGGCGGAGCCTGACGGTTTCCCGCGCGCCGTCGGTACCATCACGGACGAGGGGTACAGGCAGCGGGTCCAGTTCGGCCAGCGCCCGGCGCCAGTGGCTTTCGTGACGCGCGGTCGCGCGGAGTTCCGCATCGGGCAGCCGCTCGACGGGTGCCAGCACATCGCCAAAGGTGAAATGATCCCGCGCATCCACGGCCTTCCCCTCCGGCGTCATAAGCTGCGAAAGCTCGAGCGCACCTTCCACACAGCCCAACGTGATCCCCTGAGCGGTCACGGCCAGTACCTCGCCGGGATCACCCCGCGCCTCGCTCACCGCCGCGGAACCGATGCAAAGAAGGGTCTCACCCGCCATCAGTTTCGGCAGGGTAAGCGGGTTCCACCGCCCCCCGAAATCGAGCGCCCGTATCTCGCGCAGCACCTCTGACGCAGACGCTCGCCCATCAATCAGCCCGAGCCGTTCGGGGCGGGCATCGCCTGCAAAATAGTGCCGCCTCGAAAGATCCTGCGGCTGGCGGTCCAGCCGCCCCTTTTCCATCTGGCGCAGGACATCGGCAAAGGTATCGAGCCCGGCGGCATAGCATTTCGCATTGAGCGTCAGCGCGGTTTCATCTGCGTCGATCCCGAAGTCCTCGCGGACCAGGACGTCACCCTCGTCAACCCCGCCTTCCATCAGGTGCCATGTGACCCCATGCGCATCCGCCCCGTCGAACAGCGCCCAGGCGGGCGTGTTCAACCCGGCACGTTCGGGCAGCGGCCCATCGTGAAAGTTGATTGCCCCAAGGCGCGGGCAGCGCAGAACGGCATCCGGAAGGACCCGCAGGTTCGCGATGGAAAGCACCCAATCCACCGGCGCGTCCTGCGTGAGTGGCGGAAGCTCTCCCGGATCGTGGCGCACCGGCAGGTCCCGTCCCATGGCCCAGTCCCGCACCGCGGATGCGCGGGTGATCACGCAGGCGATCCAATGGCCCGCGTCCAGCAGGATGTCACCGCAGGCGATGGTCAGGCTTTCGTCACCGACCAAAGCGAAGCCGAGGCGGTCCGGCGTGAAACTCTTGTTCATGTTCCATCCTCGGGTTGGGCACCCTCATCTTTCACGGGGAGCGAAGCCGCGCGGAACCGAATGCCCATGGAATGGCGCATCAGGTCACCCAGATGCAGGGTGGACTGCAGGGGCCGGCGCAAAGAGACGACGCACCGCAACCCGTGCAGCAGATTGCCCGCCACATGCGACATGACGGTTGCCGTATGAACCGCCCGGCCATGGTTCTTCACGAAGTAATGCCGCCGCGAATCGTACCAATAGGGCGGTTTTCGCTGTGCCCCCCGCAACCCGGTGGAAACCGAACCCAGATGCATGGCCCGGGCTTCGGGGACATACCAAGCCTCCCACCCGGCGCGGGCCGCGCGCAGGCAAAGGTCCGTTTCCTCGTAATAGAGGAAGAACGTCTCATCAAAGAGACCCACTTCCTCCAGCATCTCCATCCGCATCATGAAGCTGGCACCGGCGACCCAGTCCACCCGGACGGTTCTTTCGGGCACCGGCATGGGCACCACATGCCGCCAGAGCAGCCGGGTGAGCACACCGATACGCGCAGCGGTCTCGAACTCTCCGGCGACGGAGGGAAAGCGGAACGCGCTGTTGTGTACTTGTCCGTCCTCGCCGCGCAACTGGCTGCCCGCGAATCCGGCCCGGGGATGGGCGCGCATATGCTCGATCAAGAGGCCGATGCACCCTTCGTCCAGAAAGGCATCCGAATTGACGAGCATCACGAAGTCCGGCGCTCCGCCGTCGGACATGCCTGCGCGCACCGCGATATTATTGCCCGCACCAAAACCGCCGTTCACATCCGACAGGATCAGCCGCACGCGGGGGTCGGCATCCCAGCCACGCTCACTCATGCCCTGTTGCAGCTTGACCGCCGACCCGTCGGGGGACGCATTGTCAACGATCGCGACTTCGGCATTGGCGGCGGGCAGATCGGCCAGAACGGTCGCGGCGGACCGCAGGGTCATCTCCGGCGTGCAGTAGTTCAGCACGACGACCAGCAGCCGGGGGTCGGAAGGCAATCCTGTCATGGCCTACTCCGCCGCCGTCGTGCGGGAGGACGCAGCGCCCTGCGCGCCGTCAAGGGCCATGCGAATGACCTCCGCCAGTTCCTGCACCAATACGGTTACATTGGGGGTCAGCACCATGCTGTCGTGGTCTCCGGGCACTTCGATCACCTCCACCCTCGGCGCATGGGCGCGCCATCCATTGTCCGGCCAGACATAGTGCCGCTCGCTGGAAATCCACCGGCCCTCGGCGCCTTTCCACCGACGTTCGAGCGGCGGACGGAACAGGGTCATCGGCCCCTCCCACCGGGGGGGCGTATAGCGGGACGTGGCGGCGATGAAAGCATCCTCCATCTTGCGGTTGTTGAATTCGGCACCGCCCGGGGCGGGGGCCTCGCTGCCGGTCAGCTCGCGTTCGTCCTGAAGCCGCTTCCACACACGACGCTCGCGGAACCAGTCGAGCGCATAGCGCGGCCCCGCTTCACGTATCTGTTGTAGCTTGATGAGCGCCTTGTCCTGCGCCTGCAACGGCGGGCGCAGGGGCAGCGGCGTGTCGAGCATCGCCAGAACGGCCACCTCTTCACCGGCATCGCGCAGCTGCTGCGCCATCTCATAGGCGGTGATCCCGCCCCCCGAATAGCCCGCCAGCAGATAGGGCCCCTTGGGTTGTACCTGCCGCACCTCCGTCAGGTAGTCGCGCGCGGCATCAAGTACGGTTTCATGCGGCGGCTCATCCCCGATGAGCCCGCGCGCCTGTATGCCCCAGACGGGACGTTCCCCGCTGAAGGACATCGCCAGATGGCGCAGGTTCAGCACATTGCCGAACATGCCAGCCACGATGAAAAGCGCCGGGGCCTCGTCTTCTCCGCCCTGATTGAGCGGCACCAGATACGCGTGCCGCATCGAGGGGGAGGATGCTTCGGGCTTGCGCAGGGTGGCGGGGGCATTGTCTTCGCCCGCACCCGCGTTCTGCCCCGTTTCCTCGGCGATCAGCGCGGCGCAAAGGGTGATGGTGGGCGCCTCAAACAGCGTGGAGATGGGGAATTCCACCCCGAAGCGGCGCTTGATGGCCGCGAAAAGCCGCACCGCGATGAGCGAATGCCCCCCGAGGTCGAAAAAGCTGTCCTGCGCTCCGACCGGGGAAACACCCAGCAGCGATTCCCAAATCTCGGCCAGGTCCGCCTCGATCCCCGGACGGGGGGCGATAAAACTGTCGTCCACATCCGTCCGTTCGAAACTCCGGCCTTTCTTCGCCGGGGCGGCCACGGGCATATCCGCCTGCGCGATGAGCGCAGACAGCGGCATGGACGACACGATGACCTGCGGCAGCCCTGCCGCCATGGCGCGGCGCAGGGCGCCCGGCCCTTCGACGCCGCGGATCCCGTTGCGCAGGAGCGCCGCGAACTTCTGTTCCTGCGGGGTAAGCTCGGGCGTTTCCCTGCCGTCTTCGGCAAAGGTCACGTCGCGTTCGGTCAGGGCGGACGCTTTCAGCCCCCCGGCTAGCCGGGTCATGGCAAAGCCGCGCACCTCTACCAGAACGTGCCCCCAGTCATCGCAGATCGTGACGTCGAAGACGCCGTCGCCATCCCGGGCACGCCCGCGCGTCCGTACCCAGGACCACAAACGCCCCGTGAGCGGCCCATGCACCGTGATGGACCCGTAGGACACCGGCACCCAAAGATGCGCGGGTGTATAGCTGTCGATCAGCGAGACGGCCCAGCCGGTCGCAAGGTCCATGAGACCTGCGTGCAAAAGATGCCCCGCCGCGACGTCATCCGCGAAGGAGCGCGGCAGGCTGAGCCGGGCAATCCCCTCGCCTTCCCCGAACGCGGTTTCACGCAAGACGTGCCAGCGCGGACCAAAGACGAGATGCGCCTCCTGGGGGGATGTCAGATGCCCCGCTTCCGGCGCCTTTTCCTGCAATAGACAGCGGGCGCGGATCGCTCCGGGGTCGATGTCCCGGGTCTGCGGTGTCTTGCGGGGCGACAGATGCGCTTCGGCGTGCAACTGCCATGCGGCGCGCCCGTTGAGGCGGCAGGCGCTGCGGACCTCTGCGCTGAACCCATCCGGCCCCGGTTGCAGGATCACCCGCAGGGCGCGCTCTTCGTCGTTTGCCAGTTCCAGCGGGCGCAGGAAATGCAGGTCGGCGATCTCGAAGCCCTTGAGCCCCTGCGCGCGGGCGGCTTCGGCCAGAAGCTCCACATAACCCGTGCCGGGCAGCACCATGCGACCATCGGCGGTGCGGTGATCATCCAACATCCAGACCCCGGGATGCAGCATCGTTTCGTATACCGGCGCGCCCTTGCGATCCGTCTGCACGGATTCCAGAACCCCTGCCCCCTCCAACCTGCGGGCCGGTAAAACATCCGCGGGCCGGCCGGGCAGCAGCCGCGCCGCCATGCCGGTATCTGCCCAGACACCCCAGTTGATCGTCACAACGCGGATACGCCCGCCGCGACGGGCCTGCGCATAGGCATCGAGCCATGCGTTTGCCGCGACATAATCCGCCTGCCCGGCAGCGCGGATCGCTGTACTGGTCGACGAAAACAGCACCATCCAGTCGAGCGTGCCATCCGGCAGAAGCCGGTCGAGCACCCGCAGCCCCTGTACCTTGGGGGCGAGGACCGCCTCCATCTCAGCATCGGTCTTGCCCAGCAAAGGCGCATCGTGAAGCCGCCCGGCGGCGTGAATGACGCCGGTGATGCCCCCGAAACGCTCGGCAAGATCGCCGATCACCCGGCGCATCTGGGCCAGATTGACGACATCTGCGGTGGCAAGGGTGACGCTGCCGCCGCCCTTGGCGGCCAGCGCCTCCAACCGACAAAAGGCCCGGATGCGCCGCGCGGTGCCGCCACCCGCCGGGGTAGATGAAAGCAGATCGTCCCACTCCGCCCGGGGCGGCAATGCGCTGCGGGACAGCAGCACCACATGGGCGGACCTGTCCTGAAGGATGTCAGCCGCCAGCGCCTGACCGATCCCGCCGAAGCCCCCGGTAATGAGATAGACGCCGCCATCACGGTAAAGCGGTGCCTCCTCCGCGGCAGAAGCATCTGGCAAAGGAAGAGCGCGATAGGACAATTCGTAGCGGCGGCTGCCCCGGTGGGCCGCCTGCAGGTTGCGCGGGTCGGCCAGCAATTCTTCGAGCATGAGGCCCGTCAGCAGGGCATCGCCCTCTTCTTCGTCCCCCCCGTCGGGCTGTATCCAACGAGCTAGCCAGCCCTCTCCGGCTTCCGGTTCGGCGGGGGCTTCGATGTCGACGATTGCGCAAGTGAGGCCGGAAACCTCCCTCGGCAGTACACCGGCTGGCCCCACTACCATGGCCTTTTCCGGTTCGCTCAGCGCCTCATCCCGCACGCTGACCGCACCGCAGGTAAAGACGGTCAGATGCACGGGCGCCTCCGGCATCGTCTCTGCCAATGCCTGCCCCAGCCATGTGACGCTCCAATAGCCCTGTTCGATATTCCGGTCGAAGGCGCTGCTGCCCGGGCGCAGCCACGGGTTCTGCTCGGCCAGCCAGAAATGCCCGATCCGCTCCGGCAGGCGGTCGGCCTCTTCGAGCGCGGCCAGCAATTGGGCATAGCCCGCCCGCCCCTGTTCCGGCGCCAAAGCAAAGCGATGGGGGGAGACCTGCGCGAACGCATCCCCGGCGATCACCTCGATGACCTCATGGCCGGCGTCCCGCAAGCGGGAAGCAACCCCTTGGGCCAGCCCTGAGCGGTCCATGAACATGAGCCACCGTTGCGAATGCTCCGCCAGCGCTTCCAGCGCCTCTTCGCCCCCGGCGGCATGGCGCTGCCGCCAGCGCGGCACGTGACCCCAATGCCCGATATCGTCGATCCGCTCGGGCTCAGCCACCGGGGGCAAGACCGCCTGTTCGCCCGGTTCGATGAAATAGCGCGCCCGCTGGAACGCATAGGTCGGCAGCACCACGCGGTTGCGCCCTGCCGTGCCCCAGATATGGGTCCAGTCCGCCTCGACCCCGCAGGCCCAGAGCCGCGCGACCGTACCGACAAACCACGCGTCATCCTCGATGTCCTGCGTGGGGTGGCGCAGGGTGTTGAGCACCTGTGCGGGCGCGATATCGCCGTGCATCCCGGCCAGTGCCCCCAGCGTACGCCCCGGGCCCACCTCCAGATAGACGAGGGGGCCTTCGGCAGCGAGCCGGGTGAGGCAATCGGCGAACATCACAGGCTGGCGAAGCTGCGCCACCCAGTAGTCCGGGTCGGTCGCTTGTTTGGGGGTCAGCGGCTCGCCCGTGCGGTTCGACATCACCGTGATCCGGGGCGCCGAAAGGTCGATCCCGCACAGGAAATCGCGGTAACGGTCGAGGATCGGGTCCAACATCCTTGAATGGGCGGCGATGTCGATATGTACCGGCTGCCAGTCGATGTCAGCCGCATCGAGCCGCTTTTCCAGGTCGCGCAATGCAGCCCGCGGCCCCGAAACGGTCACCAGTTCCGCCCCGTTCACCCCGGCAAGATCGAGGTCCGGTCCGAGGTGCGCCGCGATGTCGCTGCGCGATGCGCTCACGCTGATCATGCCGCCTTCGGGCACGCTGTCGAAAAGCTGCCCGCGCAGCAGCACGAGGTCGATGCAATCCTCGAAGGACATCACCTCGGCCAGACAGGCGGCGACGTTTTCGCCCATGGAATGGCCCACCATCGCGGCAGGCTCGAGACCCCAGCTTTGCCAAAGACGTGCCAGCGCGTATTCCACGATCATGATGAGCGGCAGTTGCAGTGAGGGGCGGCGCAGGCGGGCTTCGGCCTGCTCTGCCGCCGGCCCCCTGGCCAGCCAGAGCGCGCGAATGTCAGCGTCGATCTGCGGCTGCAGGTGATCAAGACCCCGGTCCATCCATTCGGCAAAGACCGGCTCCGTCTCGTAGAGATCGCGCGCCATGCCGGGGTATTGCGCCCCTCCCCCCGGGAACATGAAGACAACCCCCGGCCCCTCGGCAAGCGCGTCATGGCTAAAGACCTGCTGCGGCTCGCCCGTCTCCAGCAGATCGGCCGCCTCCTGCGGGCTATGGGCCACCAGCACGCGGCGTTTGGCAAAAGCGTGGCGGCCCTCTTTCAGCGTATAGGCCACATCGGCCAGAGGCTGTTCCGGATGGGCGCGCAGATGGGCCGCAAGCGCCTTGGCGTTCGCGTCGAGCGCGGCCTCCGTCCGGCCCGAGATGCAGATCGGCTGGAATGGCCAGTCGCTTTCCTGCGGTGCCGCACGTTCCGGCGCCTGTTCGAGGATCACATGCGCGTTGGTGCCCCCCACCCCCAGCGCGTTGACACCGGCGCGGCGGGGGCGGGAAAGCGCGGGCCAGTCCTGAAGGGTTTGCGCCACGGAAAAGGGCGATCCGTCGAATGCGATCGCCGGGTTGGGCGCTTCATAGCCAAGCGAGCGCGGGATTTGCGCGTGATGCAGCGCCAGCGCGGCCTTCACCAGCCCGGCCACCCCTGCCGCTGTATCGAGATGCCCGATGTTGGTCTTGACCGAACCGATACGGCAGAAATCGGTTGCATCGGTCCCCTGCCGGAAGGCCTGCGTAAGTGCGGCAAGTTCGATCGGATCGCCGAGGTAGGTGCCCGTGCCGTGGCATTCCACATAGCCGATGCTTTCTGCCGCCACGCCCGCGTCATCCATCGCGCGGGCGATGGCGGTGGTCTGCCCCTCCACCGAGGGCGCAAGGTAGCCCGCCTTGTCAGCCCCATCGTTGTTGACGGCAGAACCCTTGATCACCGCCCAGATGTGATCCCCATCGGCTAGCGCGTCCTCCAACCGGCGCAGCGCAACGGCCCCCGCGCCAGACCCGAACACGGTTCCTTGCGCGCGATGATCAAAGGCGTGGCATTTGCCATCCGGCGACAGGATCTCGTTTTCCCTGAAAAGATAGCCCCGCCCCTGCGGCAGCTCGATCGTCACGCCCCCGGCAACGGCCATGCCAACCTCTCCGGCGCGTAGGGCCTGACAAGCGTAATGCACGGCAACGAGAGAGGTCGAACAGGCGGTCTGCAGGTTGATCGACGGACCCCGCAGGTCGAAGACATGGCTGACCCGCGTGCTGAGGAAATCCTTGTCGTTGCCGGTGTGACGCAGAAGGAAATCGCCGACGTCCTCCAACAGGTCGGGATTGGACCGGATGTTGACGTAGAAATAATTACCCATCCCGCAGCCGGCATAGACGCCGACGTCTCTCCCCGCGATGCGCTGCGGCGGATGGCCCGCCTGCTCCATCGCCTGCCATGCCACTTCGAGAAACTTGCGGTGCTGCGGATCGAGGATAGCGGCGTCCTTGGGCGAGAAGCCGAAAAACTCCGCATCGAAGCGGTCGAAGCCTTCCAGATCGGCCGCAGCGGGCACGTAGCTGGGGTGCCGCATCCGCGCCGGGTCCTCCCCGGCGGCGCGCAGGTCTTCTTCAGACAGGTGGCGGATCGATCTCACGCCGTCCCGCAGGTTCGTCCAATAGGCCGCGAGATCGCCTGCGCCGGGCAGGTCGACGGCCATGCCGACGATGGCAATGTCCCCTGCGCTTTGCGAACGATTTCCTTCGGTCGTCATGGTCTGAGCTTCTTTCTCATCGTCCGCGGGCGCCGGACATGAGCCTCGATGGCATCCTACCCGTTCCGAGCCAAAATCAACAGTGCAATCCCCGGAGCGGCCCAATTGCCCTCAGGTTCCAGTTCACGCCCGGCCCGAAAGGTCAGGTTCCGCATAATTTCGGAACCGATCGGACGCCGCGCGAAGAGACCCGCGCAAAAGCATGATCGGAAAAGAATATGCCCTAATCGTGGCGGAAACGAGGTTCCTTCACAAGATTGTTCGCTTTCCGGAACCTATGCCGCCCTGGGCCCGCCGGTCCGCCAGCCGTTCCCCCCGGCTGCGCGGTTCAGGTGCCGGCCCCCATGCAAGCCTTTCCGCATGACCCAGAAGGGCCCCCGCCACCATCCAGATCACCGGAGTGAGCGTCGCGTTCAAAAGCATGTCGATCATTCGGATGCCCAAGATAAGGGCCAGCGCCGCCGCATAGGGCGAAACCGTTTGCTTGCCCCGGTACAGCCAGACCAGCCAGAAGACGGGAAATGCCAGCAGGCCGAATTCGCTGATGTAGCCCAGCCAGCCGAAGGTGCCGAAAATAATAATCCAGCGCCCGTCCGGCACGCTGAGGTTAACGCCGGTTTCGGCTTCGCGGATCAGGTTGCGCCCCCAACCGCCCCATCCAAAAAGCGGCCGCTCCGCCGCGCGCTCCAGTAGCTGTTCCTCGTTGTCGAACCGAAAGGCCAGCGATTGCTCCCGCAGCGGATCGATGGCCTCTGCCTGCGCCAAAATCGCTTCGAGCGGCACGACACCCATGTTGCGCAACATCGGATATGTGACCGCGATGACGGCGAATACCGCGGCGACACGCATGATCCAGCGGTACGGCATCAGCAGCATCACCGGCACAAACAACACCGCATAGATCATTGACGCGAGGCTTTTGCACAGCACCAGGATGAAGGCGAGGAAGATCGCGAGGCATACCATGCGCCAACGCTCCAGCACCGGCGTCACACGCACAAGCGCGACCGCCGCCAACAGCGAGGAACAGACCAGCATTGCCACCCAGAGGGGATGTTCCAGAAACAGGATGGGCCTGAAGCCGCCCATGCGCATCGTCTGGCCGAAACTGTGCTGAAAAAATCCGTAGACCCAGATGTTAAGCTGCGGAGTCAGCACCACTTCGATGATGGCAGGCAGTGCGACGATCAGTCCTGCCGCGAAAAGCGCCTTCAGTAGATCGCGCAGGGCATCCTCGCCCGACAGAAACTGCCGCGCCAAAAGGAAGGGCACGATCATCAGAAGTTGCGACGTCAGCACGGACAGCACATCTCGAATCGACTGGCCCGGCAGTTCCGCGATGATGAAGCGGATGAACTCGAATTCCGGCAGCACTTCGAAGGAAATGGGATCGCGGTTCGTCAGGACAGTGGGTATCGCCGCTAGGACCAGAATGCCCGCAAGCACGAGCGCGGGTTTCGACCGGGGAAGCAGCTGCACCCGCCGGTCGATGCCGAACAGCACGATCAGCAAAGCCGCGAGACTGGGGATCGTGGCCTTGTTCATGGGCGGGACCAGCGGCAGATTGAACTCAGTCACCGGGGGCAGGATCAGATAGGCCCCAAGGATCGACCAGATCAGCGCCCGTTCCAGCGTAAGCGTGCGGAACAGGATCAGGCTGACCAGCGGCCAGACCGCCAATGCCAGATATGCCACGCCGTTGCCCATCGCTCTCCTGCCGGGCGCGGTTCGCCTACCGCCGCCTTAAGGAGTAAAATTACCATCTGGCCCGTAGGCTGTCATCCCGCTAGTTTGCACATGCCTCACCGGGATCGGATCAGGAATGGAAAGCAACCCATTGATCAACAATAACATTGACTATGAGACACCAGTGGGTGGTCGGCGCACCACTCCGCAAATCGCATCGGGGCGCGTGTGATTTTCGACACGGCGGCGGGCCCGCTGCGGATCAATGTGCACACGCGCGCAGCATTGTTTCGCGCCGTTGCAGAGCGGTTTACAAGAGGCGAAGGTTTCACCCTTGCCACATTGAACCTCGATCATCTGACGAAGCTGCCCCGCGACGCCGCCTTCGCCGAAGCCTATACCGCGCAGAATTTCATTGTCGCCGACGGCCGGCCCGTGGTCTGGCTTTCCCGGTTGGCAGGAGAGGAGGTGGAGCTTATGCCGGGCTCCGATCTCGTCCTGCCGCTCTGTGCAGAGGCCGCGCGCGCGCAAGTGCCCGTTGCCCTGCTCGGCAGTTCCGATCCGGCCCTGAAGGCCGCCGCCGATGTGCTGGAAGCACGCGTGCCGGGGCTGCGCATCGTTCACCGCCACGCCCCCGCCTTTGGGTTCGACCCCGCGGGGCCTGACGCCGATGCCGCACTGCGGGCGCTCGCAGAGAGCGGGGCGGGTCTGTGCTTTCTCGCACTCGGTGCCCCCAAGCAAGAGGTTCTGGCGGCAAGGGGCCGCACGCTGGCGCCGCATGTGGGCTTTGCCTCCATCGGGGCGGGTCTCGATTTTCTCGCCGGGCATCAAAGCCGCGCACCGCGCTGGATGCGGGACCTTGCGCTGGAATGGTTCTGGCGTGCCCTGCAAAGCCCCCGTCGACTGGTACCGCGCTATGCGCGCTGCTTTGCCATCCTGCCGGGGCTGGTGGTCCGGGCCCTGCGCCAGCGCCGCCATACACAGGTCAGCGATATTCGATGATCCCTGCGGGCCGGCTCCGCAGGCGGCCCAACCAGAAACGCAGAACGCCCCATGCTTCGGCGAATTTGCCCAGCACCGTGAAAACCGCCCAAGACCATCCGCCCTTTGCGGCCAAACGCAGGAGCTGCGCGGGATAGGCCAGCAGCCCCAGCAGGGCCCAGGGCGACAACACCGCCCCCAGCAAAACGATCGACACCGGCAGGGCCAGGCCCCAGATCACCGCCCGCCGGGTCTCCGCCACCCAATGGCGTTCAGGCCCCCTGCCGTGCAGCCAGGCACCTTCGGCGAAGGCATGACCCGCGCGTATACTGCGGCGCCACCATTGGCCAAACCGCGTGATCCGCGCATCGTGCCGCGTCATCTCCCGGTCCAGTCGCCAGACCTTCCAGCCCGCCCGGCGCAGCCTCAGGCACAGCTCCGGCTCTTCGCCCGCAATCAGGCTTTCGCGGTAGCCGCCCGTCGCCTCCAGTGGCGCGCGCCGCATCATCGCATCGCCACCGCAAGCAAGTGCCGCGCCGATGGGGGTATCCCATTCCCTGTCGACAAGCCGGTTATAGGTGCTCGCCCCGGGCTGTTCCTCACGCCGCCGTCCGCAGACCACGGCAACTTCCGGGTGCCCCGCCAGGAAATCCTGCGCCGCGCCGATCCACTCCGGCTGAATCACGCAATCCCCGTCAAGGAACTGAACGAGTTCAATCCCGGGTCCCAGCGCGCCAAGGCCCGCGTTCCGCGCCCGCGCTGCAGTAAAGGGCTGTGCCATATCGAGCGCGACCACCCGCACCCCCCGGGCCCGCGCCGCCTCCCACGACCCGTCGGTGGAGCCGCTGTCCACATAGATAATCTCGGCCACCTGCCCCTTCAGCGCGTCAAGGCAGGCCAGCAGCCGGTCGCCCTCGTTGCGTCCGATAACGACAGCGCCGACGCTCATCCGGCCCGCCGTTTCGCGTGGTCCGAAAACCCCGCGGATCCCGTGAGGAACCCCGCTCGATAGAGCAGTTCAATCCGGTTCCAGCGGCGCGCGTCCAGCGAAAAAAGTCGTGCACCGGGCCCGGCGCTCAACCGGCGGGCACCCAAGGTATCTTCCCCATGGGCCAGATCCTCCCGCGCAACGGAGGCGGCATCGCGCCCCGCCGGATCATTGGCGAACTTGTAGTGGCGGATGAGTGCCGTGAAATCAGCGCAATGCACCCCCGTCGAGACATGCGGATGCAACCCGGGCACCACATCGGGCCCGTTGAAGATCAGCGGATGTTTGGTGAGGCAACAGGCCTCTCCGAAAACCTTGGCCCGCACCCCGCCGAAGGCCACCTCCACCTCCGGATTGGAGAGGGTGTTCTGCGCCAGCAGCCCCGAAAAATCGATATCGGGATCATGATAGGCACGCCGGTCAACATGGCTTAGGTCGAAATAGACGAACTCCCGCAGTACCGCATCGTAGGGCAGCCGGGCCACGGCACTCAGCGGCGCCTTGGGAAACATCTCCAGCATCTGGGCGACCAGCGCGGTATATCCACCGGCATCCAGATAGCGAACCAGCCCTTCGATACCGAGCACCTCGCGCCCCTCGAAATCGAACATCTCGTCCATGTCCACGTAAAGGCACCAGCGATCCCGGCCATAGGTCATGGCCGGCCAGCCGCGTATCAGGTCTTCATAGCGCGCAAGCGGCAGGTCGCATTGGTCGATCACCGTCCCGGGTTCAGCCTTGATGCGGGCGATCGTGTCATCGGTCGAGCCGTTGTCGATAAAGACGAAATGGCGAATGCCCATGGCGCGGTAATGATCGAAGAATGCATCGAGGTAATAGCTCCCGTCGCGCACGAGCGCGATCAGGATCACCTCTTCCGGCCCGCTCTCCAACCGCCGGGGCCCGTGCAGGTGCCGCAGCCGCGCGGCAAAGCGTCGGCGGCGCCAAGCGGTCCGCAGGCGATGGCGCAGACCTTTCAGCACGGAACGGAACGGGTTGGACGCATTTTCATCCCCGCGTGATACGCCAGCCCCGCTTCCGGGTCCACTGCGCAACACGTTCCCTGCTTCCAAATGGGATCAAATCCCGGGGGTCCGGGGGCTGGCCCCCGGCTCCGCCGACCGAAGTCACGGGCGGGCGGCCTTCGCCTCCCGACTGCGCATTTCGGGGTGATAGACGGCCTCCCGCTGGCGGCCTGCCCGCTTTGCCGCGTAAAGGGCAACGTCGGCATCCGACAGCACCCCCTCCCGCGTTGCGCGCGCGCCCTCTGGCAGACGCGCGATACCGACACTGGCAGAGACATGACAGGTCTCCGCGCCGTAGGGGATCGGCGCGTCGAGCCGCGCGATCAACCTCCGGGCGATGCGGCGCGGGGCGTGATCGTCATCAACGCCGGGCAGGATGATGACGAACTCGTCACCCCCGACACGCGCGACGATGTCGCCCTGCCGGGTCTCCTCCACCATGACCCGGGCCACCTGCTGCAGCACATGATCCCCCGCAGGATGGCCCAGCGTATCATTGACCTGCTTGAAGAAATCGAGGTCCACCTGAAGCACCGCCAGTGGCGTCCCGGCAGTGCAGAGCCGCCCCAACAGGTGGTCGACGGCCCGGCGGTTCTTCAAGCCGGTGAGCGTATCGGTGAAGGCCTGTTCCTCCGCCGCGATCTTGGCGCCCTGCAGCCGCAGGTTGAGCCGACGGGAGGCTTCCATCGCCGCTGACTTAGCTTCGATCAGGTAGAGCATTTCCACCGCCATATCCGTGGCCGCGAAATCCGCGCTGGTGAGCTTGTAGCGCTGGACAGCGTCATGGACGCCGATCCCGAAGGACAGGTCGATCACGATGCTATCCGCGCTCAGCGGCAGCAATAGGCCCTTCATCTCCGTCCGGGGCGCTTCGGCGAAGGCCAGTTGCAGCGTCCTTGTGCCCGCTGCAACGAGTCCGGCAAGCGTCGCCCCCCGCGCGGGCGCCGGATGCGGAAGACCTCGCTGAACTGCGCGCCCTCCAGCACGCGGTCGGGGCGCAGCTTTTGCATAGTGGGTCCCGCGTGGCGGATGTGGCCCGCACCGTCCATCATCAGGTGCAGGGGGCAAAGCTGATCCAAAAGCGGCACCAGCGCGGCCACGTCGTGGGGGACCTCCCCCAGCCCGGGCGGCATCATCCTGCCCGAAGCCCCAGAAGGAATTCGCGGCCCTGGGCAAAATCCGCCTCCACCAGCCGGATGAATACGGTTTCCGTTCCATCGCCCGCGCCCGAATGTTCCAGCAGGACAAGCGCGCCGTAATCGTCCGCCATGCCGCGCAGCACGCCCATCAGCACATGGCCATACCCCTGCACCGCGGCTTCGCATTCCAGCCGGTAGAGGCCCTCCGCCTCGTCATGCAGCGACAGCGCCGGAAGATAAAGCTCCGGCACGGCAAGCCGCGCCCGGTCGGGCAGATCGTCCAGAGACTGCAGGAACTCGGAAAAGGTCACGCCCCCGAAGCGCAGCAGCCGGCGCACCGCTTCGCAGGCCGAGGCAGACACTAGAAAACTGCCGATGTCCTCCATCACTTCGCAGCGCGAGCGTTGCAGCACATGGGACACGCCGTCGAGCAGCCGTGGCGTTACCGCATCGTCATAGGCCAGCATCGCTTCGAAATCCGTGATCTCGACCCGGGCGGTCCGCGTCACCCGGTGCCATGTCTCCTCTCCGTATCGGTTGCAAACGTATCTCTGGATGCTGCGGTTGATGAGACCGTGCATGTCACCACTCCCGTAGATACCCCCGTCGCCACTCTGCCCCGCAAAGCATTAACATTCGCCCAACGGCGCAGGATCGTCGTGGCGGGCCCGGGGCATCAGAAGTCGGTGGGCGCGCCGCCTTCGGCCTTGCGGCGGGCGACGAAATCGGCCAGTTCCTCGCGCCGGGCCTCCTCGAGCGGTGGCGCCTCGAAGGAGGCCACAATCTCGCGGAACATGTGGTGGGCGCGCTCCGGCGTCCAGACGGCACCTGCCGCCTCCCAACCTTCGTAGTTTGTCCAGTCGCTCAGGAAAGGCTGATAGAAGGCGGTGGTGTATCTGTCCTGCGTGTGCTGGATGCCGAAGAAA
>NZ_LWEX01000028.1 GCF_001634885.1 Sulfitobacter sp. HI0040
GCCAGCAGCTCTTCGAGCGTGAAGCTCTCTGACGCTTCAGCCGTCGTGACGGTCAGAATGTCCTGCGCATGGCCCAAAGTCGGCACGAGCAAGGCAAACAAAACGGCCCGCAGGGGGATGGCAATCTGCATTCGTTACTCCTGATCACTTTCGTCACCAGAGTTCCTTCTGGACCATATTCATGGCATTCCTAAGGCAATTATTTGAGGGATGATCAGGAGCGCGCGACGTGAAGGTTGTCAAGAATTTGCTGCCCGGCGGTCGCTGAGATTCTTATGGGGAGATGCGCAGCCCGACCGTCGAGGCGAAATACTCTCTTCGACCCGCGCCAGGGCTTTGAAAGCGCGACCTGTATTCGTAATCGGGGCCCGCGTTTCATCGCGAGCCCGGGAAAATAGATTGATCCTGCTGTCGAGGCGGATGCCACCGCCCTATTCAGATGCGGGAACGATTTCCAAGGTAACGGCGGCGTACCAATCCGCGATTTCGCGCATCTCGGCTTCCGTTATGTCGGCGACGATGCCTGACATGATCTCGCTCTCGCGTTTGCCGCGTTTGAACGCCTTGAGTTGCGTGTCGATGTAGATATTCGTCTCTCCCGCAAGGTTCGGCGCATCGGGAAGCAGCGATATGCCGTCCGCGCCGTGGCAGGCGGCACATAGTTGCGGCGCATCCTCCGCGTTCACACCATCGGGGAGCGTGGCCTTCGCCTCGTGGGCCGCGTACCACGCAGCCACGTCGGCGATCTGCTCAGGGGACAAGCTCGCGGCGACGACGCTCATCATCTCGTGCTCGCGCTGCCCGGTCTTGAATGCCAAGAGCTGCGATTCAAGGTATTCCTGCGACTCGCCCCCGATATGCGGGGCGATCGGGAGCGTGGCATAGCCATTGAGCCCATGGCAGGTGCGGCACATGTTGGCCACCTTCTTTCCGGCTTCGGGATCAGCCGCAAAGGCGCCCCCGGCGAGGATAACCCCGCCGAGAGCCAGAAGGACGCTTCGCCTCATCCGTCGGACTTCCCTACATAAGCGATCCGCCAGATCGCGCCGGCAAAGTCGTCAGAGATCAACATCGACCCATCCGGCAGGAACTCGATGTCCATCGGACGGCCCCGGTATTCGCCAGTCTCTTCGTTCAACCAGCCATCCGCAAAGACCTGTGCGTTCGTGGCATCGCCGGTTTCGGGGTCGAGTGCAGTAAACATCACACGCGCGCCGACCGGCTCTGTCCGGTTCCACGATCCGTGCTGGGCCCAGAAGATACCGCCGTGGTACTTCTCGGGAAAGCTGTCGTCATGGTAGAAGCGCATGCCCAAGTCGGCGGCATGGGGGGTCAACTGAAGCTGCGGTTCGGTGAATTCCACACCTTCGGGGCGCGGGAAATCGGCCTCCGATACGATCTCGGTTCCCGAGTTGGTCCAAGGGAAGCCGAAATGCTGTCCGGCCTCGGTCTGCCGGTTCAGCTCACCCGCCGGGATATTGTCGCCCATCCCGTCGACCTGGTTGTCGGTCCACCACAACTCACCCGTGGCCGGGTTGAAATCCTGCCCGACGGAGTTGCGCACGCCGCGGGTATAGACCTCGCGGCCCGAGCCGTCGGTGTTCATACGAACGATACCCCCGATGCCGATCTTGTCGTACATCTCGATCTTATCGACGGGCTGGACGTTGTGCGGCTGCCCGAGGGACACGTAGAGCTTCCCATCCGGCCCCACATCGCAGACGCGGGCGGAGTGGTTGAAGCTTTCTTCCTCCACCGGGATCAGCTCACCCTGCGGAACGACCTCGCCCACCGCGATATCGGGGCTTTCAAAGAAGAACTCCGCTGCCGGGAAAACCAGGATGCGGTTACGCTCGGCGATATAGAGAAATCCATCCGGCGAGAAACACGGCCCGTTCGGGATGTCGAAGGTGACCGAAGGGGCGAAATCCTTCACCTCGTCCGCGACGCGATTGCGATCGCGGTCCACGATGGACCAGACCTTGTCCTTGCGCGTTCCGGCAAACAGCACCGTACCCTGCGGCGCCATGGCCATCGAACGCGCATCCGGCACGGCTGCATATAGGCTGACTTCGAAACCCTCGGGCACATTGATATGCTCAAGGATCTCCTTGAGCGCTTCGGTGCGCTCACCCTCCTGATCGATGTATGTGAACGTAGCATCCGTCTTCTGCATGTTCGTCAGCTTGTCCATGTTGTCCTGGGCAAGCAGCGGAGTGGACAGCAACGACGTGCATAGAAAACCCGCAAAGCTGCGCTTGATCATGGTAGTTCCTCCCTAGAAAATCTTTTTTGTTCGGCCGTTCCGGGCAACCAGCAGCCTTGAATGAGGGTTGCCCGAGCTTTACGTAAAGTCAACTTTTATAGCTCGTTACCAGCGGCTTTCCCTTTGTTCACCCTACTGGAAACCAGCGGTGGGCCGTCCCGAAGCATCGCGCGAGGCGTGATCAGAACTCAGGGCATCAAAATCGTCGAACCGGTGGTCTTGCGCGCCTCAAGCGCGGCATGGACCTCGGCCACCTTGTCGAGCGGGCTCGGGGTTCCTGTCTCGATCCGCACCCTGCCTTCGGCGATGACCGCGAACAGATCCGCCGCCGCGCCGGTCAGCCAATCGCGCGACGCGGTGTGATGGAACAGCGTGGGCCGGGTCAGCCGTAGCGAATTGCTCGCCAGATGCGAGATACGAAACTGGTCCGGTGCGCCAGAGGCCTGGCCGAAACTGACCAGTGTGCCGAAGCGGCGCAGCACGGCGATCGACCCCAGAATGGTATCGGTGCCGACCCCGTCATAGACGGCGGCCACGCCTTCCCCGTCCGTCAGTTTTTTCACTTCCTCGACCCAATCGCCGCTGTTGTAGTCGATCACCGCGTCATACCCGGCCTCTTTTGCAAGCGTGCATTTTTTCGCCCCTCCGGCGGTGCCGATGGCTCGCACGCCCTTGGCCTTCAGCCATTGCCCCGCGATCTGCCCGACACCGCCGGCGGCGGCATGGACCAGCACGGTATCGCCCTTTTGCACCGCGTAGCTGTGGTGGATCAGGTAATGGACCGTAAGCCCCTTGAGCATGGCGCCCGCGGCCTGTTCGTCCTTGACGTTTTCGGGCAGATGCACCAGCGCCGCAGCCGGAAGGGTCCGGTGTGTGGCATAGGCCCCGTTGGGCACGGTATAGGCGACGCGGTCCCCGGGCTTGAACTCGGTGAACCCCTCGCCCACCGCCTCGACCACGCCCGCGCCTTCCGAACCCAGCACAAGATCGCGCTCCACCGGCCACGGGTAGGATCCGGTGCGGAAATAGACATCGATGAAATTGACGCCGATGGCGGTATGCCGGATCAGCACCTCGCCGTTCTTGGGCCGGGGCGGGTCGATGTCGCGCCGTTCGAGGATTTCCGCGCCACCGGGCCGGGGGGCTACGATCGCATAGGCCATGAGGTCTCTCCTGAAGTTGGGTTTGCTGAAGCCTAGCGCCGGAAACGGCGGCGCGACAGGGGCGTCAGTATTTCACCGTCACGGTCTTGGTGTGTGAATAATGGTGGATCGCCTCGATCCCCTTTTCGCGCCCGTAGCCTGAATTCTTGTACCCGCCAAAGGGGGTCTGCACCGACATCGTGTTCCAGACGTTGACAAAGATCTGGCCCGCGTTGATCCGGTCCGCCACCCGCAGGGCGCGGCTGATGTCGCGGCTCCAGAGCGTGCCGATCAGCCCATAATCGCTGTCGTTCGCCATGCGCACCGCGTCCTCTTCGGTGTCGAAGGGGATGGCGACGCCCACGGGCCCGAAGATTTCTTCGCGGGCGATCCGCATGTCGTTGTTCACGTCCGCGTAGAGGGTGGGTTTCACGAAGAAACCGTCCTCACAGCCCGGCACATCGGCCTTGCCGCCACCTGCGACCAACCGCGCGCCGTCCTCCTCGGCCACGCGGAAATAACTCTGCACCCGCTCGAACTGCGGCGGGGTGATGATGGGCCCGAGGCTCTCGCCGGGTTTTACCGTTTCCAGCGCCTGTGCCATCTTTTCAACGAAGGCGTCATAGACCGAGCGTTGGACGAGGATGCGGGTGCCAGCGGAACAGACCTGACCGGCGTTCAGGGTGAAGCCTTTCACGGCTTCCGTCGCGGCAAGGTCCAGATCGGCATCCTCAAAAACGATGTTGGCCGACTTGCCGCCCAATTCCAGCGTCAGCGGAATGATCCGTTCGGCGGCGATGCGACCGATGGCCCGCCCCACCCCGACCGAGCCTGTGAAAGCCACCTTTCGCACCGCGTCGTGTTTTACGATGGCCTCGCCCACGGCCTGCCCGGTGCCCAGCACGATGTTTATGACGCCCTTGGGAAAGCCCACCTCCGTCGCCAGCCGCGCCATTTCGATGGTGGTCTGGGAGGTGATCTCCGACGGTTTCGCCACCACGACGTTGCCCGCCACCAGGGCGGGTGCGATGGCCCGCGCCGCCTGATTCAGCGGCAGGTTCCACGGGGTGATGACACCGATGATCCCATAGGGTTCACGCTTGGTGAACACATGCTGGTCAGGCGCCACATCGAGCACATCGCCCGTGGGCAGGTAGACAAGGCTGCCATAGAATTCGAAATACTGGGCGCTGCCCTCGATCTCGGCCAGGGCGCCCGCCATAGGTTTGCCGCTGTCCGCGCGCTCCATCTCCGCCAGCCGGTCCTTGTTGTCCCGCAGGGCCTTGGCAAGCGCGAGCATCAACCGGCCCCGGTCGGCGGCGACGAAATGGCGCCAGCCGTCGCGGGCCTGTTCCGCCGCGTCCACGGCACGCGCCACGTCATCGGCGGTGCCCGACGCGACCCGCAGATGCGGCTGGCCGGTGAGCGGTGTCAGCGTTTCCAGATAGTCGCCGCCCGCCGGTCCGGCGGATTCCCCCGCGATCCAGTGGTCGAGCTTGCGCAGGGTGCTGTCGGTCTTTTCGAGCGTATCAAGGGTCATCGGAAGCTCCGGGGCGATCAGATATAGGGCATGGTCGCTTCGACCGAAGGATGGCCCTGCTGCCGGTCGCGCCATTGGCGCAGGTTCGGCAGATCGGCGAGCCAGTCGCGATCGGTGAAGCGGAAGGTGACGTAGTCGATCAGCGTGACGGCGGCGAAGTTGGCGATGTCAGGCCGATCGGAGAAGTCGCGCGGCGGGTTTGCGTCGAGCCGCTTGAGCCCCTCCGCGATGCTGCGGAACCGTTTGGAGCCGACCATGTCGGTGTCGAAGCTGTCGGACGACTTGCGGCCGATGATGATCGCGGTCGAGGCCTCCGTCGCGCCGAGCGCCGGGGCGGCGATGGCCAGCGTCTCGGCAAGACCGTCGGACGGGAAGACGCTGGGGCCCGCGATATCGTCCAGATACCGCAGGATCAGATGCGCCTCCGCGATGGCGTGACCGTCGTCCGTGATCAGGGTGGGGACCCGGCCCGCCGGATTGGCCTTCAGGAAGGCCGCCGGATCGCCCCATGGGTCCACGACCTCCAGCTCGACCCGGTCGGAAAGACCCTTTTCCTCGATGGCAAGGCGCACGAGGCGGACAAAGGGAGAGGTGGTGTTGATATAGAGATGCATGTTTACTTGACCTTCAGCGTGATGCCGCCATCAACCACCAGTTCGATGCCGGTGATATGCTTGGCTTCGTCCGAGGCGAGGAAGACAGAGGCATAGGCGACATCCCAACCATCGCCCATCTTCCCCAGCGGTACCAGTGCGTCGCGCGCGTTTACCATCGCCTCGGTTGAGCCGTAGACGGAGGTGACATTGCCCTTGTGAATGAGCGGCGTGTTCATCAGCCCCGGCAGGATCGAGTTACAGCGGATGCCCTTGGGCCCGTAGTTCAGCGCAATGTCGCGGGTAAAGGCGTTCACCGCCCCCTTGGAGGCAGAATAGCTGATGCAGGAATAGCCCAGCGAATGGGTCGAGGCGATGGAAGAGATGTTGATGATCGACCCGCCGCCCTGATCGGCCATTATCGGCAGGATGTGCCGGCAGGTCAGGTAGATGGATTTGACGTTCACGGCCATCAACCGGTCCCACTGTTCCTCGGAGAGGTCCTCGGGGCCGCCCGGGTCGATGATGCCGACGTTGTTGTCCAGCACGTCGATGCGGCCGAAGGCGTCCATGCATTTCTTCACCGCCGCCTTGACCTGATCGGCCTTCGACACGTCGCAGACGGCGGTTTCGACCGTGCCGCCTTCTTCCCGGATGATGGAGGCGGTTTCCTCGACGGCCTCTTCCTTGAGGTCGAGCGCGAAGATCTTTGCCCCTTCACGGGCCATGGCGACCGCAGCGGCCTTGCCGTTGCCCCAGCCGGGGCCGATAGAGCCCGCGCCCGAGAAAAAGACCACTTTGTCCTTCAGACGGTCAGTCATTGCTTGTCTCCATGCCTGTACTTCGATTTCGCGGAGGATGGCGTGGAAACCGGGAGATCCACAAATACCAAGCCGCTCTATCGGCTATAGGTTGATCATCTAGCCCTTGGGCAGGCCTCTGGAGGCGAACGGAAAAATCGCTGAAAAGTGCGGTCAGCCGCTCGAAATATGGGCCGCCTCGACCGCCTGCAGACCGGATAGAGCGAAAACATATAGCCTCGAATGGAAAACCATATTTCTCCTTACGCAGGGTAATGCGGCATCACGTCGCCATCGGACCGCGCCCGGGCGGCACCACAGCCAAGCCCTGCCCCGGTCCCGACATATCCTGAGGAGGAGGAGACACATGAAGCTGAAAGCATTCATCAAGGCGGGGCTGCTGAGCGCCTCGACCCTGGCCATGGCGACCGCCGCCGCGGCGCAGGACAAGGCCGTGCGCATCGTCGGTTCCGGCGCCAGCTCTGGCGTGGTCGGCATCTTTGGCCAGAACTCGAGCGCCGCCATGGCCGCGGCTTTCGACAAGATCAACGAAGAGGGTGGCGTCAAGCTCGCCGACGGCTCGAAGGCGATGATCGAAACCGAATACTACGACGACCGCTGCAATGCCGAAGAAGGCATTTCCGTCCTGCGCCGCATCGCTTCGACCGACGCGCTGGTCGCCATTGGGCCTACCTGCTCGAACGTGGCCGAGCCCCTGTTCGGCATCCTGCAGGCGCAGGTCGATGACGCGGGCGACACCGGGCTGCAGTTCCCGGTTTTTACCGATGTGGCGATCAAGGGCGGGCTGGCAGGCATCTCTGAATGGGTGTTCCGCAACACGCCCTCCGAAGCCAAGATGTACGACGATCTGTTCGCCTGGATCCGTGCGGAGCATCCCGATCTGAAAACGATCTATGGCGGCGTCGAAGAGGATTTCGCGCATTCCCGATTCACCTGGTACGAGGTGATGAAGAAAGCAGCCGAGAAACATGGGTTCGAAGTGGTGGGAGAAGCGCAGTGGCTGCTATCGGACACAAACTTTTCTAACCAGGCGCGCGCCATGCGCCGGGCCGAGCCGGACGTGGTGGCGATTTCCGCCCATCCCTTCACCACCTGCGGGATGCTGCGTGAAATGTCCCGCCAGAAGATCAAGCCCAAGGTGCTCGTTGGGCTGACGTCCTCCTCCTCGCTGGAAACCCTGTCGGGTTGCCCGGATGAAGCGCAGGGTCTCACCATCCCCACGAGCTTCGCCCCGGTGAACGACAATTCGAAAGCAGCCGCCGAAGCGGTTGTCGCCAAGGGCGGGCAGATGGACCTGCACAGTGCTTCTGCGTGGGAAAACGCGATGATCCTGAAGGAAGTGATCGAGGCTGCAGAGATCGAGGGCACGCCTGCCTCTGTCGAGGAAGACCGCCGCAAGATCCGCGATGGACTGGCCGCGCTGACCGAAGCCGACGGCCTGCTGGGCGTCAACGTTCGCCAGCCGGACGGCGAGGCGGTGAAGCCCTTCGTATTTGTCCATGCACAGGGCAAGGGCTGGGAAGTCCTGCACGACCCGAAAAGCTGACCGGACGCGGGCGCGCGCCTCCCCGGGGGCGCGCCCGTTCGACTTACCACGCCCTGCCCTGTCTCTGCTGCCGTCCTTTACCACGAGCGGTGATCAACGCGGGGCGGGGATGAAGGCGGCAAAGCCAAAGGACCCGTCATGGACTATTTCTTCTTCATCGACTTCCTGCAGTCCCTGACCGACGGGCTGCTCTTTGGAACCACCTATGCGCTGATCGGCATCGGCTTTACCCTGATTTTTGGCGTGATGCGCAAGCTGAACCTCGCCTATGGCGCCGCGGCGCTGGCGGGCACCTACATCGGTCTCGCGGCCTTTCTCAGCTTCGATGCGCCGCCGACGCTGGTTTTCCTGCTCTCGGCGCT
This sequence comes from Sulfitobacter sp. HI0040, assembly GCF_001634885.1. Lineage (GTDB taxonomy): Bacteria > Pseudomonadota > Alphaproteobacteria > Rhodobacterales > Rhodobacteraceae > Sulfitobacter. The sequence continues at coordinate 8,271 of NZ_LWEX01000028.1, forward strand.
GGGGTCAGGCGTGATCGGCATTCTGGTCTACTACTGCTGCTTTCGTTTCACCCCGGCAGACTACCCGATGGCCTCGCTTCTTGCCTCGGTGGGGATGCTGCTCTTCATCGAAGAGGTGGTGATCCATGCCAGCCACGGCATGCCCTTCCCCTACCCTTCGGTGTTCCGCGATGCCACGATCGAGCTGGGTGACATCTGGATCAGGGGCGATCTGCTTTTCGTCTTCGGTATCTGTGTGGTTGCGATGGCGGTGCTGTTCTGGCTGCTCTACCGGACGCCGCTGGGCCTTGCGACCCGCGCCGTCAGCCAGCAACCGCGCGCCGCGGCGCTCTGTGGCATCGACCCGACGCGCGTCAACCTGCTGACCTTCGGCATCACCGGGATATTGGGCGGCATCGCCGGCGCCATGACCGCCGCCGCCGTGGGCGTCCTGTCACCGATCATCGCGATGGGCCTGACCGTGAAGGGGCTGATCGCCGTCGTCATCGGTGGCTTGGGTTCCATCCCGGGTGCCATCATCGGCGGGCTGCTGGTCGGCGCGGCGGAGAACATCTTCCTGCTGCTGCGCGGCGTCACCGAGCGCGACATCTACGTGATGCTCCTACTTTTTTTGTTCCTCGTCCTGCGTCCCGGCGGCCTTTTCGGTTCGACCGCGGGCCGCGACTGATCGGAGGCCGCAATGGATTTCTACTTCGGACTACTGCAGATCTTCGGCGTTCACACCCTGCTGGGCCTTTCCGCCTACGTGGTGCTGCTGACCGGACAGGTCACCATGGCACAGGCGGGGTTTTACGCCATCGGCGCCTATAGCGCCGGAGCCGCCACGGCGATGTTCGGGCTGCACATCCTGCCCGCCGTCATCCTTGCAGGGTTGGTCACCGCCGGTATCGCCTGCATCGTGGGTTTTCCCGCGTTGCGCGTGAAGGGGCTGATGCTGGTGGTCGCAACGCTGGCCTTCGGCGAAATGGTACGGCTGTTCTTCTTCAACCTGACATGGCAGGTCGAACGCGGCGGTGAAATGGTCGGCCCGAACGGGGCGGAAGGTTTCCGTGCCATCCGCTATTTTCCCGAAAACGGCTGGGAAGTGTGGCATGTCACGGTTTTCATCTGGATCGTCGTTGCCGTAATCATGGCCGCCCTGTGGTGGATGGACCACAGCCGTGCAGGTGCCGTCCTGCGCGCCGTGGGCCATGACGAGACCGCCGCGCAGTCCGTCGGCCTCAACCTCACCGCCGTGAAGGTGGGTGCCATGACGCTGGGCGGTTTCATCGCCGGTGTCGGGGGCGGGATCTATGCTCACACCGTGACCCATATCGAACATGGCGTGTTCGGCGTGCTGCTGGCCACTTTTGCCATCGCCTACCCCATCCTCGGCGGATTGGGGTCCGTCTTCGGCACCGTCATCGCGGTGCTCTTCATCCAGGGCTTCCTGATCGAGGGGCTGCGTTTCGTGGGTGACTGGCGTTCGCTGCTCTTCGGGGCGCTGATCGTGGTGGCGATGAACCTCAGGCCGCATGGGTTGCTGGGCGAACACGCACCGAACCTCAGACGCATCTTCGGGCGGGAAAAGACCGAACGGGAAGCCCTCAATACCAAGGAGGCCAAGTGATGCTCGCGCTCGACAACCTGTCAAAGCACTTCGGCGGCGTGCGCGCCGTCGACGCGGTCGACCTCACGTTTCGGGAGGGCGAGATATTTGGCCTGATCGGTCCCAACGGATCCGGCAAGTCGACGACGGTAAACCTGATCACCGGGCTTTATACGCCCACCACCGGGACCGTCATGCTCGACGGGCATGACCTCACCCAGATGGCGCAGCATGAGCGGACGGCAATGGGCGTGGCGCGCACGTTCCAGAACATCCGACTCTTCGGCAACCTCAGCGTTGCGCAGAACCTCTGGGTGGCGCAGAACGGGCGCACGCAGCGGCGCGAACATTTCATGTCGCGCTGGTTCAAGGCCGGCGGGGAACACGGGCCAGAGATCGAGGACCTGCTGCGTTTCTCGCGCCTGCATACGAAACGCGATCTGCCCGCCAGCGCCCTCTCCTTCGGCGAGATGCGGCGGCTGGAAATGGCCCGGGCGCTGGCCTCCAACCCGCGCATCGTGCTGCTGGACGAACCGGCCGCGGGCGCCAGCCTTGAGGACGGCCAGCTTTTGGCCGAACGCATCCGTGATATCCGCGAGCGGGGCGTTACCGTCCTTTTGATCGAGCATATGATGGAGCTTGTCATGGGCATTTCCGACCGGATCGCGGTGCTCAACTTCGGGCGCAAGATCGCCGAAGGCACGCCCGCCGAGGTACAGGCCAACCGCGACGTCCGGGCGGCCTACCTCGGCAGCAAACATGAAGACGAGGAGCTGATCCATGCTTGAGATCCGTGACATCAGGACATCCTACGGCAAGATCGCCGCACTCAAGGGCGTGTCGCTCGACATCCGCGAAGGCGGGCTGACCTGCCTGCTGGGTCCCAACGGCGCCGGCAAGACGACGCTGATCTGGACCATCGCCGGTATCCTCAAGGCGCAATCCGGTTCGATGAAGCTGGGCGGCGATGAACTGGCGGGGCTGAAGCCGCATCATATCGTCGAAAAGGGCGTGGTGACGGTGCCGGAAAACCGGCTCGTCTTTCCCGAGATGACGGTAAAAGACAACCTCGTGGCCGGAGCATTCTCGCGCCGCAAGGCCAAGGGTGGCATCGGCGACGATCTCGAAGCGGTGCTTGACCGCTTTCCCCGTCTACGTGAGCGCGCCAATCAGGAAGCGGGTACGCTTTCGGGCGGCGAGCAGCAGATGCTCGCCGTGGGCCGCGCGCTGATGGCCCGGCCGAAGATCCTTTTGATGGACGAACCCTCTACCGGGCTCGCGCCGATCATCGTGGAAGAGATTTTCGAGATCATCGGCCAGCTGCGCGATGAGGGGCGGACCATCTTCCTAGTCGAACAGAACGCAAACCTCGCGCTGGACTATGCGGACCACTTCTATCTGCTTGAGCAAGGCCATGTCACCTTTGGCGGCAAGCCCGGAGAGGTTGACCATGACGAGTTGATCCAGCGCGCCTATCTCGGGGCGCGAAAGGCAAGCTAGGCCCGTGGCGCGGTGCAGATCACTCCGCCGCGTCGCTTTTCGGATCGAAGGCCTGCCAGATGCCACGGGCCAGCAGATCGCGGATCACCTCAAGCGTGATGCGCTCAACCTCCTGACTGGCGCGGGTAACCGGCTTTGCCGGGTTGCGCACCAGATAGACCGGGCGCACCAGCCGCGGCTCAACGATCGGGGCCATGATCAGCTCCCCCCGCTCGACATAGTCGATGGCGGCGGCGGGGGCGAGGATCGTATAGCCGCTACCCCGCGCCACCATGGTCTTGATATGGCCCAGCCCGTCCATTTCGGTTGCGATGTTGAGCGATACGCCGGTCGGCTTGATCGAGCGGTCAATCATCACGCGCAGCCCGTGCTGGGGGGACGGCAGAACAAGTTCCACCTGTGGCAGTTCCGACACCGGCACCGGCGATCCGGGACTGCTGTCGAACGGCCATGCATCCGGAGCGGAAAAGAAATGCAGCTCCTCGGTCATCAGTTGGCGGTGGTTCAGGTGCCGCACGGTGCCGATATCGTAGAGGATCCCCAGATCGACGGTCTGACCATCCAGCCAGTCCTTGATAAAGCCGCTCATGGCGTCGATGGCGCGCAGCTTCACCTTGGGCAGTTCGAGCCGCACGGTTTCGGCCAGAGGGACCGACAGCACCATGGCGATGGAACTGGGAAGACCGAAGCTCACCGCGCCCTGCGGTTCGCTGCCCGATTGCCGGACGGCGTCCCGCGCGCGGTCGAGCGCGGCGATCACCTCATGCGCGTGGCTCAGCAGCACCTCGCCGGACTGGGTCAGGGTCACGCCGCGCGGCGACCGGTCGAGCAGGGTGACGTCCAACTCGCGTTCCAGCGCGATCACATGCTGCGACAGGGACGGCTGGGCCACGTTGACCCGTTGCGCCGCCGCCGACAGCGACCCCTCTTCGGCGATGGCCACGAAATATCTCAGCTGGCGTATGTCCATAAGCGTCTCCCCCCCCGGGGCATGATACTGCAAGTCTGGCCGGTGGAAACATCTGGTTCTGAACGAAAAGGTCCCCGCGACAAGGTAGGCATCGACCCATCGGACCAGCGCCGCCATAGCATTATCCTCTAGCCCCCGGACCGAAGCGGTATTTCCTCGCGGCATCGTCCCGCTGGTACCTTCGGGCCAATTCAGCGGAGGAGCACGCGAAAATGACCGATATCATCCTGCATCATTACGACCTTTCACCCTTTTCGGAAAAGATCAGGCTCGCCCTCGGGCACAAGGGGCTGGCGTGGAAATCAGTCAAGGTTGAGGCGGTGCCGCCGCGTCCGCTGCTCGATGTTCTCACCGGAGGTTATCGCCGGCTGCCGGTCATGCAGGTCGGTGCCGACATCTATTGCGATACCGAAGTGATCTTCGCCGCGCTGGAACGCATCCAGCAGGAACCCACGCTTTATCCGCAGGGCGAAGGCATTGCCAAGGCGCTGTCGCACTGGTGGGACCGGGCGACATGGAAGGCCGCGATCGGCATTCTGGTAAACTACATCGGCGATGCCCTTCCCGAAGAGTTCCTGCGCGACCGCAAGGAGCATTACCTTGGCTACGACATCTCCAAACAGGGTATGGCCCCCTTGTTCCCCGCCTATGTCCAGCAGATGACCGCCTTCGCGGAATGGCTCGATTCGATGCTGAAGGAAAACGGCGATTTCCTGACCGGCGACCGGCTCAGCGCGGCGGACCTGACCTGCCATCATTCGCTGTGGCTGCTGCGGGCCAACTGCGGGAAAGATGAAATCGACGCGCGGCTGAACCTTTCATCCCGTGTCACCGGCTGGATGGACCGGGTCGCAGCGGTCGGCCACGGCGACCCCTCCGAGATGAGCCCCGAGGATGCCCTGCAGGTGGCTAAATCAGCAGACCCCTCCGGGGATTTCGGGGCCGATGCCGATCCTACCGGATTCACGCTGGGATCCTCCGTCACGATCACGCCGAACGACAACGCACGCGTCCCGGTCGAAGGAACGCTCGTGGCTGCGGACGCGCAGGAAATCGTCATTGCCCGGGACACCCCCGAGGCAGGCAAACTGCATATCCACTTCCCGCGCGCAGGCTTCGATGTACTGCCTGCTGACAGTAGCTCCACCCGTTCCGCCGCCTGAACCGCTCTATAAAGGACACCGTTTCATGACCGACCGTGATACCATCGAAGCCAACCGGCAGCGCGCCAAGGACTACTTCAAGGCTTTCGCCACGAAGGACCGCGACTGGCTGGAAGCCAATGTGGCCCAGTCCTACGTCCGCCGCGACACCAACCTGCCGTTCGAGGTGAAGGGCCCCGAGGGTGTGCTGGAACTCGGCGACCTGTTGCTGGGGGCGTTCTCTGAAATCGAACTCGATGTGCAGGATACCGTGGCCGAAGACGACAAGGTGCTTGTCCGGCTGCAATTCCGCGGTGTGCACTCCGGCGCCTTCGGCGATTACGAAGCCACGGGCAAACGGTTCGACGTGGCCGTGCTGGATCTCTTCCGCATGGAAGACGGCAAGATCGCCGAACAATGGCCTGCCATCGACAACATCGGTCTGCAGCAGCAGATCGGCATGTTGCCCGCCTGAGGAACCGATATCATGCGTTTAGACGGTAAAACGGCGCTAGTGACAGGCGGCGCTGCAGGCTTCGGTGCCGAAATCGCCCGCACCTTCGCACGCGAAGGGGCAAAGGTCGTGATCCTCGATCTCGACGGCGCGGCGGCTGAGGCCACTGCGAAAGACATCGGCGAAGCGGCCCGGGCCGTCACCGGCGACGTGACCCGCGCGGAGGACATCGCGCGGGCGGTCGAGGCGGCGCGCAGCCATGGCGGAAAGATCGACATCGTCGTCAACAATGCCGGCTGGACGCATCGCAACAAACCCCTGCTCGATGTCACGGAGGACGAATTCGACCGGGTCTATGCGATCAACGTCAAGGCGCTTTTCCATATGACGAACGCGGTCGTCCCGGTGATGCGCGAACAGGGCGGTGGTGTGATGATCAACATCGGCTCCACCGCCGGGATCCGCCCGCGCCCCGGGCTGACGTGGTACAACTCCACCAAGGGGGCGGTGAACCTGCTGAGCCGCTCGATGGCCGTCGAACTGGCGCCTGACAAGATCCGCGTCAACTGCGTGGCACCGGTGATGGGCGCGACCGGTCTGCTCGAAAGTTTCATGGGCCTGCCCGATACGCCCGAAAACCGCGCCCGCTTCATCGCGACCGTGCCGCTGGGCCGATTGGCGGAGCCGCGCGACGTGGCAAGCGCCTGCCTTTACCTCGCCTCGGACGAGGCGGAATTTTTGACCGGCGTCGTCCTCGAAGTGGACGGCGGCCGCACCATCTGAACCGCTTATCGCCATGCCGCTTCCCATTACCTATCTCTTCGTTCCCGGCGACCGCCCGGACCGGTTCGCCAGGGCGCTGGCCGCTGGCGCCGACAGGGTGATCCTCGATCTCGAAGACGCCGTGACCCCCGACAGGAAGGCAGAAGCGCGCTTGGCGATCCGCTCCGCGCAGCTGGACTGGCAGCGGGTGGCGATCCGCGTCAATCCGGCGGACGCGGACTGTTGGCGCGACGACCTCGCAACAGTGGCCGCCACGGGCGCGGCAACAGTCGTGATCCCCAAGGCGGAGAGGGCGAGCGATCTGGAAGAGGCCGCCGCAGTCATCGGACGCCCGATCGAGGTCTTGCCGCAGATCGAAACGGCACAGGGGCTGGACGTTCTTGACGAACTGCTGGCCGCGCCGGGGGTGCGGCGGGTCGCTTTCGGGCATCTGGACTTCGCGCTGGACATCGGGGCCGAACCGGAGTGGGAGGCGCTGACCCTCGCACGGCAGAGGCTGGTCTGGCGCTCACGCCTTGCCGAAAGGGAGGCGCCTGTCGACAGCGTCACGGTGATGCTGGACCCCGAGCGTACGAAAGCGGACGCAGCTGCGGCCAGCGCGATAGGTTTCGGCGGCAAACTGTTGATCCACCCCGCCCAGGTTGCCCCCGCGCGGGCCGCCTTTGCCCCCGGCGCCGCGCAGATGGACTGGGCCCGCCGCGTGCTGGAGGCACTGGCCGAAGGCGGCACGGGCGCGGTGGCGCTGGACGGCAAGATGATAGACAAACCGGTCGAGGATGCCGCGCGGCGCATCCTCTCGAAGGCCGGCGAGCTTTAGGAGAGATGGACATGCTGGACATTCCCGCAGAAGTCCCCGGATACGGAACGCTGCGCCGTCATCGCCCGGATGGGCGCGCGGAACAGCACTTCGGCAAGTCGCCACGCCGGTCGAAACTGCTGGCCAGCCTCGATGCCGCGATCGATGCCTGCGAGCTGACCCACGGCGCGACAGTCTCGTTCCACCACCATCTGCGCAATGGCGACGGCGTGCTGAACCTCGTGTTGGAGGCATTGGCCCGGCGCGGGCTGAAAGATCTGCACGTGGCGGCGACCTCGATCTTTCCGGCGCATGCCCCGTTGATCGGGCATATTCGCAACGGCACCGTCAGCAGAATCTCGGCCAACTTCATTTCCGGCCCCGTGGGCGATGCCGTGGCCCGGGGCGCCCTGCCCGAACCGGTGGTGCTGCGTACCCACGGGGGGCGG
>NZ_LWEX01000029.1 GCF_001634885.1 Sulfitobacter sp. HI0040
CGACTTTTCCACCCCTTCGGATGTCATTTGCCGCGATCGCCAACACCCGGGCGATCACCGACGCCGTTTCGCGCGGGCCGGCAGCCAACCGCAGGTTGCGCGAGGACATGGCGAGCCCGTCGTCTTCGCGCACGGTCGGGCAGCCGACGACGCGAGTCTTGAGGTCCAGATCCTCGGCCATGCGGGTCACCACCTGCAATTGCTGGTAGTCTTTCTCGCCGAAATAGGCGCGGTCGGCATCGCATTGCAGGAACAGCTTGGCCACCACCGTCGCGACCCCGTCGAAATGCCCCGGCCGCGTCCCGCCGCAGAGCCCTTCGCTGACGCCGGTCACTGTTATCGTCGTGGCGAAGCCCTCGGGGTACATCTGGGCACGGTCGGGCACATAGAGCACATCCGCACCGTATGGCGTCAGCTTCTCGGCATCGCTGTCTTCGGTCCTGGGGTATTTCGCCAGATCCTCGGGGTTGTTGAACTGCTTGGGGTTCACGAAAAGCGTCACGATCACCCGGTCATTCTCGGCGCAGGCCCGCTCTACCAGGCTGAGGTGGCCGGCATGCAGCGCGCCCATGGTCGGCACCGCGCCGATGCTTTCCCCGGCGCGACGCCAGCTTTCGGTCAGGGCGCGCAACTCGGCCTTGGTGCGGATGATCTTCATGTGCCGGGGTCCTCTTGGGAAAAGACATGTTCGGCGGCGGGGAAGCTGCGGGCGCGGACTTCCTCCGCATAGGTGCGGATGGCGGTGCGGGCGTCGCTGGCCAGATCGCCATAGCGTTTGACGAACTTCGGCTTGAAGGCATCGAACAGTCCCAGCATGTCGTCGATCACCAGGATCTGCCCGTCACAGCCCGCCGAGGCCCCGATGCCGACCGTGGGGATCGTGACCTCGTTGGTGATCTGATCGGCCAGGTCGGCGGGCACCTTTTCCAGCACGACCGAGAAAGCGCCGGCGCGGGTCACGGCGCGCGCGTCTTCGGCAATCCGGTCCGCATCCGCACCGCGGCCCTGTACCTTGTAGCCGCCAAGCGCGTTCACCGCCTGAGGCGTCAAGCCGATATGGGCCATGACGGGGATGCCGCGATCGACGATGAAGCGGATCGTCTCTTCCATATGGGCACCGCCTTCCAGTTTGACCGCACCGGCCCCGGTTTCGGCCATCAGCCGGGCGGCGTTGCGAAAGGCTTGTGCGGGGCTTTCCTCGTAGCTGCCGAAAGGCATGTCGATGACCATCAGTGCACGGGTCAGGCCGCGGGAGACGGCGCGCCCGTGCATCACCATCATCTCCATCGTCACGTCGAGGGTCGAGGGCAGTCCGTGCAGCACCATGCCGACGCTGTCGCCGACGAGAACCAGATCACATTCCGCATCCGCGAGCCGGGCCACGGGCGTCGTATAGGCGGTCAGGCAGACCAGCGGATCGGAGCCCTTTCGCGCGCGGATGTCGGACGCGGTAAGGCTGCGTTGCGGGGCGGATTGGCTCATGTCGGTCCTCCAGAGACAGGCTTGCTAGGGGATACGCGCTTGGGCATTTTTTCGCAAGTGCAGCATAATATTATTGCGCGCTGCTATACGTGAAAGTTATATCCGTACACGACGGATTTCCGCTTCAGAAGTCCAGCCCAAGGTCCAGAACCTGCGCCGAATGGGTCAACGCCCCCGAAGAGATATAGTCGACGCCCGTCGCCGCCACCTCGGCAATGCGATCCAGCTTCATGTTGCCCGAGGCTTCCAGAATGACCCGACCGGCGGTCATTTCTACCGCTTTCACAAGCGTTTCCGCATCCATATTGTCCAACAGGACGACATCCGCCCCGCCTTCGTCCAGCACCTCGGCCAGTTGGTCCAGCCGGTCGACCTCGATCTCGTAGCGGATCATGTGGGACGCCTGCGCCTTGACCGATTGCAGCACCGGGCGGATGCCTCCGGCGGCGGCAATGTGGTTGTCCTTGATCAGGATCGCGTCCGACAGGCTGAAGCGGTGGTTGAATCCGCCGCCATGCAGCACGGCCTGTTTTTCCATGATCCGCAGACCGGGCGTGGTCTTGCGGGTGCAGGTCACACGGGTGGCGGTGCCGCGCGTTTCCGCAACGAAAGCGGCGGTCAGCGTGGCGATGCCGGACATGCGCCCGGCAAAGTTCAGCGCGACCCGCTCGCCCGACAGGATCGAGGCTGCATCGCCCGTGATCTCCATCAGCAGATCGCCCGGCGCGATGGTGTCTCCATCCGCCTTGTGCACGGTGATCTTCAGCGCGGGATCGACGAGCCGGAACGCCAGCGCGGCAACCTGCAGGCCCGACACGACGCCGGCTTCGCGCGCATTGAGACGCGCGGCATAGCTGGTGCCGGCGGGGATGACCGTGCGGGTGGTGATGTCGCCGTAGGTGCCCCGATCCTCCATCAGCGCGGCGCGGACCAGGGGTTCAAGGATCAGGTCGGGCAGGGGAACGTGGCTCATGCCGGTTCCTTTCGGGTCTGTGTGTCGCGGATCGCCAGCGCGTCTTGCAGGGTCATCAGCGACCGGGTGCCGGTTGCGCCGTCTGTTTCAGGAAAGTCCGAGCGGAAATGTGCGCCCCGGCTTTCGCGGCGCATCAGCGCGGCGGCGGCGATCAGGACGCGGCCCGTATCAATCGCCGTGTCGATTGGGGTCATTGCCCTAGCCGGCCATCTTGGCAGAGAGGTCGATCATGCGCTGAACCGCAATACGCGCCTTGTCCGCGACGGTGGGATCGACCTCCACCGCGCCTTCCATCGTGTGAAGCGACCACAGCATCTTTTCCAGCGTGATCTTCTTCATGTAGGGGCACATGTTGCAGGGGCCGACGAAATCCACCTCCGGCAGCGCGACAGAGATGTTCGAGGCCATGGAACATTCCGTCACCCGCATCGCTTTTTCCGGGCGCTGCTGCGTCACGTAGTCGATGATGCCGCTGGTCGAACCTGAGAAATCCGCTTCGGCCACCACGTCGGGGGGGCATTCGGGATGCGCGATGATCCGGGTGCCCGGGTTCCATTCGCGGAAGTCCTTCAGGTCCTGCGCGGTAAATCGTTCGTGCACGATGCAGGCGCCATCCCACCACACGATGTTCTTTTTTGGCACCAGATTGGCGATGTTCCGGGCCAGATATTTATCCGGCGTCATGATGACCGTTTCGCTGTCCAGGCCGCGCACGATCTGCACCGCGTTGGACGAGGTGCAGCAGATGTCCGACGCGGCCTCCACCTCGGCCGTGGTGTTCACATAGGTGACCACGGGCGCGCCGGGATACTTGGCGCGCATCTCGGCGATGCCCTCGGCGGTGATGCTTTCGGCCAGCGAACAACCGGCCGCCATGTCGGGGATTAGCACCGTCTTGGACGGGTTCAGGATCTTCGAGGTCTCGGCCATGAAATGGACGCCGCACTGGACGATCACGTCGGCAATGCCGTGGTAGATCTCGGGCGTCATGTAATTGTGCGCCAGAATGACCGCGTTGCGTTCTTTCTTGAGCTCGTTGATCGCCGCCACATAGGGCGCATAGATCGCCCAGTCCGGGGGTGTCACGACACGGTCCATTCGGGCGTAGAGATCGGCCTGGGCGTCCGCGATATCCAAGGAAGGGGAAAGATCGTAATGATCCGCGAGTTCGGCGCGCTTCGCGATCTGGTCGAGCAAGGGGAGAATCTTCAAGTCAATTCGGGCCGCCGCGAAGGGCGCGACCGCACCTGAACGGTTTCGGCTGGGAAGTGTCTAATGGTCGACCGAAGCAAGGACAAGTTTCAGCGAGGGTAATATCGCAATGATATACGCTAACATGTGGCGGAAAGGCATTGGCAGACGATCACGGGCTGAGGCGTGGGAGCGCGGTAGGAATTTGGAGCGGCCCGGGTGGGGAAGTGGACGTTATTCGTATTCCGAGCGGACCCCGGAATCGATCACCCCACCCGCCGTCACCTGATTCGCGTATGTTGCTCCACCTTTTTGCCCGTCGTATCGTTGGACGGCGTCAGTGGCACGTGCCACTACCGGATTTGTCCTCGCTGTTTTAAAACAAGCCATTTATCCATCGTAGACCTGCTAAAGATCGACTGGTGCGCCACTGACCGGAAAACGAAAATCTGAGCGCTCGACGGGGCGCAAAGCAGTGTGAGAAATCTATGCCGGTTCTCGCGGGAGATTGCAGCGAGGTTACGGGTTGGAGTACGCAAGATCCAGACCGCTACCAGAACGATCCATTATGTCTCCGACTGCGCTGAAGACTGGGGCCACACCATCCGGATCAAGGAGGTCTACGAGGTCACCCCGCGCATGACCTATCCACGGCTGCCCGANCCCACCGGACCCTGCCGACCCGAAGGTGCCGGGTGGTTCGAGCTACAAAAAATTCCTCGAAGCGCTTGCCTATCCGGTTGACGAGCAATACGAGGACGCGGGCGCGCTGGTCAGGCGGGGGCTTCGATGCCGAATTTGTCAGGCTAGACAGCATCATATAACGTTTCGACCGGCTCGTTAAGAAGCGCCCATGAGCCTGCAAACCCAAGGCCGAGGCGGTAACCGGAAACTGATCCATAATAGATTGCCAAAATGCCTGCGATTTCTTTTAACTTTTCTACCAAATCGGGCGCTTTTCAGACCCTTTTCTCCCAGCCTTAATCTCTCTCGAAAGTCACTTTTCCCGCGCAAATAGTTGTTTGAGCCGTGGCATCGGTAATCTGATCGGGTGCAAGCTTTTTCAGGTCGTGGCTCATCACAACGACATCCGCCATCAGCCCGGGAGCGATGCGGCCCTTGCGGTCTTCGTTGAATTCCGCCCAGGCATTGTCCCGGGTATAGCTGGTGAGCGTTTCAATCAGTGTCTGTGTTTGGTCGGGCCATTCAGGGCCGAGGCCCATGGGTGCGATCGCCGCCTTCACGTTCGTCATGACTTCCACCCCGATCACCGGCCAATCGGTCGAGAAGATGACGGTTGCGCCGCTATCGCGGATTTGCCGCCATGGGTAGGCCCCCGCAATCTGATGATCGTGCAGGTATTTGCCGACCCCGCCAGGGGGAAATATGCCGCCGAAGGGTGCATGACCGGGTTGGATTGACGCTACGATGTCCAGCTCGGCCAACCGGGGGATATCGTCCGGATGCATGACTTCCAAGTGTTCGATCCGGTGGCGGCTGTCGCGTTCTCCGTTGGCGGCGCGGGCGGCTTCGAAGCCGTCTATGGTGCGCCTGATCCCGGCGTCGCCGATGGCATGTACCGCAATTTGCATTCCCATGGCGTCGATGCGCCGGCAGGCTTCATTGAAATGTTCGGCTTCGAAGACCGGGTCGCCGTAGTTGTCCGTGGTCCCTGGGTAGGGCTCCAGCATCAGGGCGGTCCGGCCCTCGACCACACCGTCGATGAACATCTTCACATGGCGGCACCAGACCTTGTCGCCGGCGAAGTCGCGGCGCATGGACTCTGCTTCTTCCAAACGCTCAAGCGGGTCGAAGCTCTTGAGGTGAAAGGGTACGGCTGTGCGGCACAGGAGCGTGCCTTCCGCTTCCATCTCGCTCAGCAGTTCGAGCTGATAGCGGTTGCCGTCCATGCAGTGGAGCCCGGTGATCCCCTGTGCGGCGCAATGTTTCATACCCTCGGCGATCACCGCCTTGTCTTTTTCACGTTGTTCCGGGGTCGGGGTCGGCACCGGATCAGCCCCGGTGACGAGCCCGGCCATATCGCGCCCGCCATGGCGTGTCAGCTTCAGGATCGGACCATAGGCCCCGGGTTCACGCAGTTCCCCTGTGGCCAGTCCGTCCTCTCCCATGACGATGATGCTACCGGCATCCGTTTCCCCGCCGTGCAACAGACCGGCGAGTTCCAAGGCGGCGGTATTGGCCCATATTGTGTGATGGTCTGGCGCGAACATGGCGAAGGGTCTGTCGGGGCTGGCTTCGTCCAGTTCCTGTCGCGTGGGGGTACGCGTATCATGCAGGATCGCGTAATCGGCCTGCACGGCGAAGACGATGCGGTCTTCAGGATGGGCGTTTGCATAGGGGGCGATTGCGGCCCTGAGCGCGTCCATCCCCTGTACGCCAAAAAGGTCAAGGCAGGATAGTTCGACAGAGCCGCCGAAAAGGTGGACATGGCTATCGATGAAGCCGGGCATAACCGTCCCGCCTCGCGCATCGATCACCTTGGTCTGGGGGCCGGCGAGGTCACGTAACTCGGCGTCCGTCCCGAGTGACTGGATAACCCCATCCGAGATTGCAATGGCAGTCGCGCCCGGCGGTGTGGATTCGTCAAATGTCAGAAGCGCGCCATTGAATATGATTATGTCGGGATGCTTTGTCATAAAAATCATCTGCCTGTTGGCGGCGCGCCGCCCGGAAGGTGCGGCGCGCGGTATACCATCGAACCCGTCGCTGGGCGCAGCACCGGCAGATGCTGCGCGCCGTGCATCACTTCTGCAGTTCCGTCCAGATCTGGGTGTAGATCTTTGAAACTTCAGGGGGGCACGTTTCAGCGATATAGGCTGCGTCCTTTACCTCGTCCGGGACGACGATCTCCGGTGCTGTCTTCATGTCTTCCGGCATGAACTCCTCCGAGCCTTCGATCCCGTTCGCGTAGCGGGCGAATTCGGAAAGCATCGCGGCATTTTCGGGTTCCATGATGAAGTCGAGGAACAGCTTCGCGTTCTCCACGTTCTGGGCATCGGAAAGGATGGCCGCATTGTCCATCCAGACGGGGTATCCCGTCGCCGGGTAGCCGAAGGCGATATCGTCGTTTTGCAGACGTGCCCGCATCGACGCACCGTTCCAGTTCACCCCGGCCGCAAGGTCGCCCTTGGCGTATTTCTCGATGTTTCCGTAGTCCATGGAGAGCCAGTTCTTCTTGGCTTCCACCAGTACGTCGCGCACTTTTTTCAGCACTTCCTTGTCGCCGGTGCAGGTTTCGCCGCCGACATAGTGAATAGCCATGCCCATCACGTCGTTCATTTCCGGCACGACGTTGATCTTGCCCTTCAGTTCCTCTGGTGGGTCGAGGATGAGGGCCGCATCGTTGATGTTACCGTCATAGACGGAAGTGTTCACAGTCACGCCCACGGTGCCCCACTGCCATGGCACGGAATACTTTCGGCCCGGATCGAAGGCGACATCCATCCAGCGATCTTCGATGTTACCGTGATTTTTAAGTTCCGATGGATCGAGCTCCATCAGCAGGCCCTCCTGCACGAAGATCGGGATATAGGTCCCCGAGGGCACCACGATATCGAAGCCGTGACCACCCGCCTTGATCTTGGCCAGCGCGGTGTCGTTGCTGTCGTAATCGGTGATCGTGACGTCGACGTCGTATTCCTTTTCGAATTTCTCGATCATCTCGGGGCTGGTGTAGTTGCCCCAGTTATAGATGTTCAACTCGCCCTCGGCGAAGGCCGGAGCCGCGAACCCTGCGGCGACAATGGCGGTAAATGTCTTTCTCATTACAGTACTCCCTGTTTTGCGGTTGTGGTTACTTGCGGATTCGACTGACGAAGAAGAAGGCGATGACCATGGTCACCGAAATGCCCAGCAGGACGGTAGAAATCGCGTTGACTTCGGGCGTCACCACCCGGCGCAGCTGTCCCAGCATGTAGGTGGGTAGTGTATCCTGCCCTGCGGATTTGACAAATTCGGTGATCACCACGTCATCGAGGCTGATCACAAAGGCCAGCATGGCCCCGGCAAGGATACCCGGCCATAGCTGGGGCAGCGTAATGCGTCTGAACACCTGAAAGGGTGAGGCATAGAGATCGGAGGCCGCCTGCTCCAGCGTCAGGTCCATTCCCTGCAACCGGGCGCGGATCGGCAGGTAAGCAAAAGGAATGCAGAAGGCGGAATGCGCGATGACCAGATATCCCAACCCGGTGTAGCCTGTCTGCACCTTGATGCCTGCGAAAAAGATGAGCAGTGCCACTGCAGTGACGATTTCAGGAACCATGAGGGGCTGGTTTATCGTCGCGAAGACAGCCGAATATCCCCGGTAGGGCCTAACCCGGGTGGTGGCCAAGGCAGCAAGTACGGCCGCCGAAGTACTGATAAGGGCGGCCCAGAACGCGATGATGAGGCTGCGGACGGTCGCTTCCTGCACCTGTTCGTTGGCCCAGGCGCTGGCGTACCAGCGAAGTGAGAACCCCTCCCAGATGGCGACGGAACTGCCCGCGTTGAACGAATATACCACCAAAAGAATGACTGGCAGGTAGAGCGAGATGAAACATATGGCGGCGATGGTGGTGAAGCCGTATTGCCGCCGGATGTCGAAGCCGGTTGCCCTAGCCATGGCTGACCTCCTCCCGTCCGGCGGCCCGGACATAGAACAGCAGGGCCACCATTACGGTGGCGAGAAGTGTGATCGAAAGGGCCGCGCCAAGGGGCCAGTTGCGGCCTTGTCCGAACTGTAACTCGATCAGGTTGCCCAGCATGAGCTGTTTACCCCCGCCCATGACCCGAGGCGTCACATAGGCCCCAAGCGAGGGCACGAAGACGAGGATTGATCCCGCGATGAGCCCCGGCTTGACCAAGGGCAGAATGATCCGGCGCAAGACGGCAAAACGGCTGGCATATAGATCGTAGCCCGCTTCGATCAGGCTGAATTCGAGGCGCTCCATGCTCGCATACAGAGGCAGGACCATGAGCGGCAGGTAGACGTAGAGCATACCGATCATGATTGCCGTTTCGGTGAACAAGATCTGTAGCGGTTCGTCGATAACGCCGATGGAAATGAGAAAGGTGTTGAGCGTGCCTTCGTTGCGGATCAACTCCATTACCGCGAAGGTTCGTATGAGCAAGTTTGTCCAGAAGGGGATAATGATCAGTAGCATCCAGAAATCGCGCTGATGCTTCGGGCGGGTCGCGATGAAATAGGCCGTGGGAAAACCGAGGATGATCGCCCCGATCGTTGTGAGAAGGGATAGTTTCACAGAGCGCCAGAAGATCGACAGATGCGCATCGGCAAAGCTCAGCGTGTCATCGAAGATATCGCGCTGAAGAAAGACATTGAACCAGGCATCGGTGGAGAATTCCCATCTCACCCCGCCGTAATCCCCGGCGGTGAGGAAGGAATAAACCAGTGTGATCAGCAGCGGACCGCTCGCGGCGAAAATCAGGATCGTCAAAGCCGGGGCGAGCAGGAGCCACCGGTTGCGGGCTTCGCGTCGGTCGCGTTTGCGTGCCAGATCGCTCATCCCGTTAATCCCTCAGCACTTGACCCACGCCGCCGGGAAAGGCGATGCCCACCCTGTCGCCCTGTGCGGCGTGCTGGAACATGTCCGGATTGTTTTGCGCCCGCACGACGAAGCGCGTGCCGTCATCAAGGTCTACGTGGTAATGGGTGTCTGTGCCGAAATAAACAAGATTTGACAGCCGGCCCGCCGCAAGGCCCTCGGCCTCGGGTACGATGCGGGCGTGTTCGGGGCGTACCGCCAGAGTCACTCCGCCACCCTCTCGTCCGTCCCCGGCCCGAGCGGCGATCCGTTGACCCGACCCCAGTCGCACCTGCGCCTCCGTTCCTTCGGAAGACAGGACCTCCACAGGGAGGAAATTCGTATCCCCGATAAAGTCCGCCACGAAACGTTCGGCCGGGTGGTCGTAGATATCACGCGGGCTGCCGATCTGGCGGATCGACCCGGCATTCATTACCGCGATCCGGTCCGACATCGTCAGCGCTTCCTCCTGGTCATGCGTAACGAAGACAAAGGTGATGCCGGTTTCGGTCTGAAGTCGCTTGAGCTCGATCTGCATTTCCTTGCGAAGCTTGAAGTCGAGCGCGGAAAGCGGTTCATCCAGCAGCAGGACTTTCGGTTTGGGGGCAAGGGCCCGGGCAAGTGCCACGCGCTGTTGTTGGCCGCCGGAGATCTGGCTCGTTTCCCGGTCCGCCATCTGTTCCATCTGGACCAGCGCCATCATTTCCCCGACCGTCTGGGCAATCTCGTCCTTCGGCTTGCCCAGCATTTCGAGCCCGAAGGAAATATTCTGCCTCACAGTCAAATGTGGAAAGAGCGCGTAACTTTGGAAAACGGTGTTCACCGGGCGGTGATGCGGCGGCGACCGAAGCAGGTCTTGCCCTTCCATCGTGACGCTGCCTGCGGTGGGATCGACGAAGCCTGCAATGACCCGCAGCAGCGTGGTTTTACCGCATCCAGAAGGGCCGAGCAGGGTGAAGAATTCGTTCTGCGCGATCGTGACACTGACATCGTCCAGCGCCAGGAACCGGCTCTTTCCCGTGCCATAGGTCTTGCTGACACCGGAGATCTCAATCATGCGCCGCTCCGTTCCACCGAAGGTCCATCCTGTCGCACCCATCTTTTGATCATATTATTGTGAGGCTAATCCCATGTTCCGGAGTCGTGCAAGGAAGAAATTGACGTAACGTCCGCTTCAGGGGGCTGGAAAAGGGAAGATCGGAAGAACTGCCAACTTCCGCGAACTCCGATATATCTGGCACTGGGGGATTCAGCTTCCAGTCACTGGAAGGGTTATCTGGCATCAGTATTCGATAAAGGAACGGGCGTCGCTTTGCTCTCAAATTGAGTCTTGCTTGATTTGGGTGTTGGAACGGAAGCATTCTAGCCCTGAGCATGCTCGGGCCCGTTCACCATGATATCGCTCTCTACAAGGTCTTCAGTGGTTAATCTGGCCTTCGGCTTGACCGTTGATCCACGGAAATTCGATCACATTTCTGACGGCGCGACCTTGGCTTATGACTTCCACCTCAGGATGACGCCTTAGGGCTTCTCGGTCGGGTCGGGTCGTGACCACAATCCTGAACCGAGGATCAAACCCGATGACCAACCAGATAGCGGACGGGCGTGCTCATGGAAAAGAGCACTGATGACGACTTGCTTCGGGAGATGATCGGTTTGTCCGCCGAACGGCCGATTTATACGGAATTCGGCGCCCAGGCGGGTGCTGACTATGGGGTTGAGTGGCCAGGGAGCGTTCGGGCGATCTCCATCAGTTTCGAAAGGAAAAGTTTTTCTGCCGGCAATGCCTGATGATGACTGCGGCGTGCGAGCACGATTTCGCGCTTCCAGCGTGTTTCGAGCAATGGCACCGATCGGACAAGCCCGTGTTCTTCTTCGAGAGCGAAGATCACCCGGGTCATCATCGTGAGGTAGCCGCCCTTGCAAACCATGGATTTTAGGGTCTGGACAGAATTCGTTGCTACGGCGGGCGTTGGCGGGGTCAATCCGTTCCGGCGAAATATGCCGTCGAAGCCCAGCCAGATGGCGTTTCCTTTCTCGGGCAGGATCCAGCGGTAATTTGTCAGATCTTCAAGCGCCAGTTCAGGGTGGTCAAAGATCGGATGACTGGGGTGGCCGAGAACGCAGACCTCTTCTTCGCAAATCGGTGTGACGATAACATCTGGGGTATAGCTGGGGTTGATGCTACCTATTACGGCAAAGTCCACCCGTCCGTTGGCGACGGCATTCAGCATCTCATCTCCCGCTCCTTCCACGACCTGGACCTGAATTTGCGGGGCGGTGCGGCCGATTGCTGCGAGCGTCGGTTGCAGCAACGTCGTGATCGCGCTGGGTACCAGCCCTATCCGAACAAAGCCTGCGGCAGCCCCATTCAGCATGCGTATCTCTTCCACCACGCGGGAGGTTTCGAATTCCATCATCTCGCCGTGCCGGCGTAGCGTTTTGCCGAAATCGGTGAGGCTCATGCCACCTGCGTGCCGGTCAAACAACGGTGCGCCCAAGGTCTCTTCCAGACGCCGTAGCGATCGGCTGAGCGCTGGTTGTGTCATCCCTATGCGCTCCGCCGCCGCGTTGATGGAACCGGCACGGGCGATGGAAAGAAAGACACGCAATTCTCGATGGTTCAAAAGCATTACAAATTGTTATGGGCAAAGCTTCAAAAGGCAATAGGCAGCAGTTGGTCCGTCCGGTCTACTGGATCACACCGCAGAACAAGGAACGGGATGTGCCATCTTCAGCTGCTGCCCATGCCAAGAATGTATATCTGCACTATACTCAGGCCGAACTTGACCACGCATATACCCAAGCGGAATGGGCGTCCAACATGGCGGTTCTGATGGATAGCTGGGCGAAACGGGGCGCCCCCCTGCGCCGTGCGGATAAAGGATATAGCGAACTGGCCTATGGGCCAGACCCCTGCGAGACCCTCGATCTTTTCGGCGGCGGGGGCAGGGTGGTTCACCTGCATCTGCATGGCGGTGCGTGGCATCGTCAATCGAAGGAGGATTGCAGTTTTATCGCCGCTTCCATGCGTGCTCAGAACGTGCCGTTCGTCGTACCCGAGTTCGGGAAATTACCGGACTATCGCATGCCGGATGTGCTCGATCAGATTGCGCGCGCGACACTCTGGACATTCGACAGGTTCGTGAAAACAGGGCGGGCCGACGGGATCGTTGTCTCGGGGCATTCATCCGGTGCTCACATGGCGGCGTTGCTTGCTTCATATAATTTCGGTGGCGCGCTGCCCGTTTCCGCATTACGCGCAATCCTTTGCATCAGTGGCTCTTACGATCTGCAACCAGTCATGCTGAGTGCGCGGCGCCAATACATTCACCTGAGCAACAACGAGCGAAAGAGGCTCAGCCCGATTGAACGGATCGCCCAGATGAAGGTCCCGCTGCATCTTTTATTCGGTTCTGAGGAATCACCGGAATTTATCCGGCAATCGCTGGCCTATGCGACAGCTTTGGGAAGGGGGGGGCGGCTTGCTTCCTGCACAAGAATCGAAGGTGCGAATCATTTTGAGATGGCCGATCAGCTCGGGGTCACCAATTCCGAAGTTGGGCAGCGGTTGGAGCACCTTCTCAACATGCCACACGAAATGGGACACCGGCCCCGGGAGAGCCATTCGATTGACGCTGAGACCACGGAGAACAACAAGCCACAGAGGAGGAGATCACGATGAAACTGTTTAGATCAGGGGCGATGGCCGCTGTTATTACCATATCCAACGCCGTTGGCGCGCTGGCGCAGTCTGGCCCTGTTGCGGTGGGAACACTGCCGCAAGGCTCGCTCGGATATGCAATCGCCGCGGGCGTAGCTCAAGTAGTGTCCGACAATACCGACATCAGCATGCGTGCGGTGGGGCAGGGGGGATCTTCAGTCTTCATACCTGCGCTCAACCGGGGCGAAATCGATTTTTCCACGTCAAATACATTCGAGGCGGTTTTCGCCACGCAGGGCAGTGGCAATTTTGAAGGCAACGTTAATTCGGACATCAGAGTCGCCGCAATGTTGCAGCCGTTCGAGGTGGGCATCATGGTTGCTGCCGACAGCGATATCCAATCGTTGGAGGACTTGCGCGGCAAGCCCTTCCCCATAGGCTATGCAAGGCAGCAGCTTGTTGGCGTGATGCAGGACGCCGTGCTGGAAGCCGCGGGGATGAGCTCTGATGATCTTGACGGCGTACCGGTGCCGAATTTCGTCGAAGGAGCAAACCTGTTGGCGCAGGGGGCCGTCGTTGGGGTTATGCTGGCCCCCGGGTCTGGCGTGGTACGGCAGACCATGGCGCAGGGACCGGTTCGTTTCATCTCCGTTATCGACGGGGAAGAAGCGGCTGCCAAAGTCGCCGAGTCGCTCCCGGGAAGCTATGTCGGCCGGGTGGAGCCTGTGGATCGGTTGCCTGAAATCACCGCGCCGGTGGATTTGATCGGTTATCAGTACGCGCTATTGACCCATGCGGGTGCCGATGACGAACTTGTTTATTCAGTGGTTAAAGCCCTTCACGAAAACAAGGCCGCTCTGGCGGAAACCCATGGATCCTTCCGTCGCTTCGACCCTGCAGACATGGCGGTACAGGTAGAAGGCGCGACCTATCATCCCGGCGCCTTGCGATTTTACCGCGAAGCCGGCCTGATGGAGTGACCAAAAGTCGTGGAAAAATACCGGCCCCTCGAACGGGGGCCGGACCGCTCGCGGCGGTGCTTGCCATCAGTATGGTCGTGCTTGCGGTGGCTTGGGCCGCGGGCGTTCACAGGATGCTGCGGCTGGCCATCTATACTGAACAATTCCTGGCCGCGGTTCTTGGACTTGCCGTCGCATATGTGTTTCTGACAATTCCGCTGAACCGTCTGCCGCGAATTATCGGTCGACCTCTTGACCTTGCTTTCGCGGGGACCGCACTGGCAGGTGGTGCTTGGCTTGCGTGGCAGTACCCTGCGCTTTCGCTTGCTGCTGCGATCAATCCGAGCGACGCGTTGTGGGTTTCGGTCGCGGTTATCCTGACACTGCTGCTGGCGCTTTACCGGGTGGCGGGCTGGCCACTTACGGTGGTGGTGCTGCTCTTCGGTGGCTACGGTCTTTGGGGGGCCGCGCTACCAGGCCAGTTCCAAGCTCTGCCCATTTCGCCTGAACGGCTGTCCACGCAACTCGCATTGGATACCGGGGGGATACTCGGTACACCGCTGGCCATCGCGGCGACGGTTGTTGTGGTCTTTGTGGCGTTCGGTCGCCTTCTTGACCATCTCGGAGGCGCCGCCTTCTTTACAGATCTTGCTGCGGCGCTGATGGGTGGTTTTCGTGGCGGGGCGGCAAAGATTTCCATCGTCGCCTCGGCGCTCTTCGGGTCGATCTCGGGGAGTGCTGTTTCAAACGTGGCGACAACTGGAGTGATTACCATTCCGCTGATGCGCCGATCAGGGTTCCGGGCGGAAAATGCCGCCGGGATTGAGGCAGTCGCCTCCACTGGGGGCCAGTTGACCCCGCCGGTGATGGGAGCCGCGGCCTTCCTGATGGCGGAGTTCCTGAACATCTCTTACGGCGAGGTAGTCATCGCCGCTCTGGTACCTGCGCTACTCTACTATCTTGCGCTGTTCCTGCAGGCAGATCTCACCGCCGCGCGAGAGGGTATATCCGGAATGGCAGCGTCGGAGAGACCGCGCGCCGGTGTCGTTCTGCGCCGCGGCTGGGTTTTTGCACTGCCTTTTGTTGTCCTGATATGGGCGCTTTTCGGATTGAGTTATCAGCCTGCCACCGCCGGATTAATCGCCAGCGCCACTCTGCTTCTCGTCGGACTGGTCCTGCCAAACGCCCGGCCCGGGCTGCGACCGGACAGGTTGATCGCGGCGATTGCAGCGGGAGGGACCAGCTTTGCGCAAATCGTCGTTATCACTGCCGCCGCCGGTATCGTGATCGGAGTTTTGAATGAAACCGGGCTTAGCTTTGGCATGACGTCCTATCTTGTGGGGTTCGCGCGTGACGAGGCCCTCACACTGCTGTTTCTAGCAGCAGGAGTTTCCATCGTCCTTGGTATGGGAATGCCTACTATCGCGGTCTACGTGCTTCTGGCCGCGCTGGTCGCACCGGCGCTGACCAGATTGGGAATCGATCCCATATCCGCTCATCTTTTTGTCCTCTATTTTGGCATGATGTCGATGATCACTCCGCCCGTAGCCATAGCGGCTTTCGCCGCGGCAACACTTGCGGATGCTGGGCCCATGCGAACGGCTGTCGCTGCACTGCGGTTCGGTTGGCCCGCTTTCGTCCTCCCTTTTGCTTTTGCTTACAACCCCGCCCTGCTGTTGGCGGGGTCGGCGTGGGATGCGACGTTGGCTTTTGTTCCGACCGCCTTTGGCGTCGCGCTCGTTACAATCGGTTTTGCCGGTTGGTTCCGCAGCCAGTTGCGGGCCATCTGGCGCGTTCTGCTGGTCGCGATCGGCGTCGCGCTGATCCTTTGGCGGATTGCGATTTAGCCAATCTCCACCAGCGGGGTTTCGATAGTGCATGTAGTAGTCGGCGCCCACCTCCATATTCTGGTTCTTCCAGTGTCGTCGCCATTGACCGATCATCAGGTTTTGCTCTGGTTGGCAAAGATCAGCACCGTGATATCCAGCGCCTCGCGCGCCATGGTCCAAAGCGCCTGCACGGTATACATCGCCGAGCCGTCGCCGATCAGGCCCAGAACCTTGCGGTCCAGGCAGGCAATGGCGCATCCGATGGCCAGCGGCATCCCGTACCCGATGGAGCCAACGCAGTTATTCAGCCATGTATGCCGTGCCGCCCCCTTCGTCGCGGGAGAGAACCCGCGCCCGCTGGTCACGGATTCGTCCACCACGATGCCGTCTTCAGGAATAGCGCGGGCGATGACAGCCGCCAGCGCGTCCAGAGCGCCCCGAGTGCTGCGCCCAGATCCGTGCCCGCGGGGCGAGCGAAATGATCTCGGCATCCTCGCGGGTGAGTCGCGCAGGCTTGCCGGGATAGGCAAAGAAGCCGATGGGGGCGCGGTCACCGACCAGCACGATCCGTTTGAACCGGGCCAGAACCTTGAGCGCCGCGTCGATTGGGTAGGGCAGGCGGTTGACGAAGACCCGGCCCGCGCCACGCTCATGCCGCGCGTTCGCCCATTCGGCCAGCAATTTGCAGCCGGTCCTGGCGGCGATGCGGCCTGCGACCTCCAGCGTCTCTTCGCCCAGGGCGTCGCCGCCCACGGTATCGGCGGCGGGCGAGGTGCGCGTCCAATGCGACACGGGCGCCGCGTGGTCCGGCGCTGTCGCGGAAAGAACGAAGCGTATCATTCCAGTTCCCACCTTGCCTTTTCAACCGTGGTCAAATCTGATCCTGAGAGTTTTTGTATGGGACACTCACATATCGGAACCTTTTCCTAAACAAGGTGTTTGTTTTTAGCCTAGGGCCGCCTCTTTGGGAGGTCCCTTTCAGAAAAGGAGAAATCAAATGCTCAGATTCCTTAAGTCAGGGTCAATGGCTTTTGCCGTACTGACTTTGATTAGCCTTCCGCTTGAGTTCGCAAGCGCGCATCAAACCGGTGTCAGTATGGGAATGGCCGTACGAAACGATTATCCGCCCACTGCGATAACCATTCCGGCAGGATATTATCCGCGAGCGGGCACTTGTCGGCTTTGGTACCCTAATCGTCCGGCGCAGCAGCAGCCTGCGGTGTCCGATTGCAATGTAGTGATCCCGTTGGGCGCCATTCTGCTACTGGGTTGACGGAAAGCTATTACGCAAATCAGTTGACGGACATGACCCCTGTTGGTCACGTCCGTCAAAGTTCATTGATTGCCTTCGTCAAATGCTGATCTCGATCGGCGTTATCCTGTGTGTCGGGCTCTGAAAGTTTTCTCTGCGGTCGGCGGGTGGTGCCCCAAGCTAGCTTTCCCGTTCCAAGCTAGACCGGTAAAAGAGATAAACAATGACTCGAATCCACCCTATCATGGAAGGGTGGCCGAGGGCCGGTCGGCATCGCTTACCCCGAGGCGTGGCTTAATGGCTTGGATACGTCCAGCGACGTCCTAAACGACCTGTCTTATCCGGAGGGCCGGGCGTTTGTTTCAAGAATCGGAGGCAGCCACGCTCAGGCTACCCCTCTGAGATATCCATACGGTCGCGCCTGCGATCGCTGCCACCGTTGCTATACAAGCACCACCGTCGGCCCGATTTCGTAAAGAACCCCGGCAAGCGTCGGGCCAGCGATGTAACCCATGGTTGTCGCCGCCGAGAGGTAGGCTGCGACGGTTGCTTGCTCGCGCGGGCCAACCGACAGCGATGCAAAACCCTGCGCGGCGGGGACAAACAGGCCGAAGCCAAGGCCCATTAGGACATGGGACATCACCAGCAACGCGGTGCCCGCTGCGGGGATCAGCAGTACAGTGCCGACTGAGACGGCCACCAGTCCTGCCCCAGCTGTTTGGGAGGGCACGGATGACAAACGGATTGCGGCAAACAAGCCAGCAAGTGTTGCAGCTGCCATGATGGCTGCCAAGAATGCCGCCTGCGTTGCGGCCTCAGCGGTATTTAGAGCTCCTCGGTCTTGGACGAGAAAGGGAACCGCCTGTTGAACCATGCTCGTGGAGAGAAACGCCAGGGACACTACAGCAAGGATACAACGTATTCTCGGATCCCGCGCAGATAGAGATGAGATCTGCGGATGAATACGTTGCTCTTTGCGGGTTTGCGGGTCGCGCAGGTATGTAGCGGCGATCGAGAAAATCAGCAGAGCGCAGGCGGATGTGATCCAGAGTGGTGTTAACAAGCCCAAACGCCCGCTGGTTGCGAACACCAGCACCCCGCCAGCAATGGAGCCGATCCCGAAGGCTATTCCAGTCAGACTCATCGCTGCCGACCTCCGGGCCGGCACACTCACGTCCGCAATAAATCCTGCTGCAGCGGGAGGAACACCGCTGGCGATGCCGGCATAGGCAATACGGGCCGCAAGGAGGGACACGAAGACCACTAATGGCTGTGCGGAATAGTTCTGGCTCCAAGCAAGAACAGCTGCGAAAGCCAGGGTCGAAGCTACGTATCCTGCCATCCCAACAAGGAAGACAGGGCGACGGCCGACCATATCGGATCTGCGGCCCCACCAAGGTGCTGCGACGACTGTTACAACAGCTGAAACGGACACTATCAATCCGATTTCGACCTCACCCAAGCCTGCCGCTCGACCTGCAGGCCCGAGCACCGGCATAAGCACCGCTTGACCCATGGAGAGGGCGGCTAATCCACAGAGGAGGACCAACTCGCGGCACGCATCGACGCCGTGCAAACCCCCGCCGGCGAGAGCCGGACGGTCGCTGGCTTCCTGTCGCAGGCCACGCGCTATGGCGACGATCTGCTCGAGGATGTGGAAGCCTGGCTGCGGACCGTGCTGGATCAGACCCTGGGGCTTGCGGAGCCGCTTTACGGCAGGGTCGCGATGCCCGTTCTGGACACGATGGTCGCCGCGCTGTTCAACAGCGACGGCAGGCCCACCACCCTCGGTTTCTTCGTGCGCCGGGACATTTCCGTCGAACTCAGGCAGGCCCGCCAGGATGTGCGAACCGAGCTGACGCAGATCACCGCGCTGCGCGCCAAACTGCAACAGGAAGTCGCCTACAGCGAATTGAGGGCAGATCTTCACGCATTGATCCGCACCGCCGGCGCGGCCCCGACCACGAAGCCCCTGGCGCTGGAGCGTGCCGTGGCGTCGGTGGGCGATCTGGCTCAGTTGCTTCTCGAGGGACAGTTCAGCGACATATTCAAGCTCG
Source organism: Sulfitobacter sp. HI0040 (assembly GCF_001634885.1). GTDB lineage: Bacteria > Pseudomonadota > Alphaproteobacteria > Rhodobacterales > Rhodobacteraceae > Sulfitobacter. The sequence goes on from NZ_LWEX01000029.1 coordinate 18,951, forward strand.
AGCGGCTGAAGGACGAGATCGAGACCGCCATCCTGAACCTGCTGCCGGTCAAGGTCGGGGTGGTCTTTCCCTGGTCCACGCCCATCGGCGATTTTCCTCCGGGCAGGCCGATCTTCGAGATCGCGACCCCGAAGACCGAGAACCGTGACGGCAGGAAGATCCTCGAATTTGACGATTACTGGACGATCGACGACGGCAAGGGCGGCGAGGAGAATGTCCGGGCGATATTCTACGAGAACCCCGAGGATCCGCTCGAAGCAACCTTCGCGTCGCGGAAGGGCGATCTGGTAATCGATTCAGGCGCCACCTACCATCTGATCACCGGAGAGCGGGAGTTCTGGGCCGATGCCTGGCTGCACCCGTTCACCATCAACATCCTGCCGGGCTTCGACGTCGTGAAGCTGCATTTCCGGGCCGCGAAGTTCACCGCCGGAAAGGGCAGGAGCACGCGTGTCTCGGTGCTGCCCGAAGATTTCGAACTGGGCAAGCAGGTCCAGTTCATCTCGGCGCTCACCTCGTACCTGTCGGGCGGCGGCAAGCAGGGTCCCTATTACGAGATCGACATATTGCCGCCGCAGATAGAGGTGGGGGTGCGGTACAACCTGCCCACGATCCCGCTGGGACCGATCATCTTTTCGCAGGTGTCGATCAAGGTGGCCGCGATCCTGCCTCTGGCGGAGGGGGAGTTCCTGCTCAAGGCCGCGATCGGGCGCCGCGACCGCCCGTTTCTGATCTCGATCCCGCCCTATGGCGGTGGCGGGCATATCGGGATGACCGCGAATTCCCGGATCATCGGATTTGAGGCGTCGATGGAGTACGGCGCCGTCGTGCCGCTGGACCTGGCCCTGATCAAGGGGCACGGGCAGGTGACGGCAGGCATCTACATCTCGAAGACGATCGACGGGTTCACCGTGTTCTCGGGCTATCTGCGCGCCATCGGCGAGGGCTCAATCGGAATCTTCGGCATCGCGGTCCATATCGAGCTGTCTCTCACGCATGTGAACGGCAGGATGATAGGACGGGTCTATGTGTCCTTCACCTTCAGTGTGGGTTTCGTCAACCTCACCTTCTCGTTCGAGATCGAGCGGCAGATCAACAGCTCCCGCGAGAAGAACGCAATGCGTTTCGCGGCTTACAAGTCCGCTCCGCAACCGGTGGGTGCGGGGCGCAGTCCGATCCTGGCGCATGCGCCGCCGCGCATGACGCGCTGGACCGATTACAATGCCGCCTATCCGTCCGGCCTGAACCTGCCCAGGACCGTCGCGGACGTCCGAGGAGATCAGAATTGACAACCAAGGACGCGCGCGCACTCGGGTTCGACATCTCGACCGTTCCCGACGGGATCGAACAGGTGGAATCCGACACGATGGCCCGGATCAGCCTAGTTTTCCGCCCCAACGGCAAGGGCAACGCCCTGAAGCTCCTGGATATCGTCGAGCCGGGGCGATTGGACCACGTTCTGGGAAGTGACTGGGCCGATCTCGACGAAGACGCGCGGGCGGCCCTGCTGAACCGGCTGGCGGACGATCCGAACGACGTCAACCTGCCGGCGGACACGCGCAGCGCGTCGAAGGGCATTCCCGAGACGCTGAGCGACGACAAGGCGCGGCGCGCGGTCTGGGGAAATGGTCCGAACGGTGTCGCGTCCATTGCCGAGACCATGATCGACAACCTGGCCGAATGGCTGAAGCGCCTGCCCGAGCATCTCCATGCCACGGCGCAGCACACCGGCATCCATGCCGAACCTGCGACGCCGCCTAAGCCGGGCCTCGACATTCCGGATACCGACTGCCTCCGGTTCTTTGACCGCTGTGTGGCGATTCCGACCGAATTCCGTCGCCCGGAATTCGGTGCGGAGGGCGCTATCGCCAAATCCAACCTCACGGACACCGTCGACCCCGTCGAGATCGTCGCAGGGCGGGGCCTCGACCCGGAGGGGGGGTTGTCAGATTGGCGGCTGCCGGAGCTGGAGCAACTGGACGGCATCGTCGGGCGCCGGCAGAACGGGGAAACCTGGCCGCTGGAACGGGCGATTGCATTCTGGAAGGCGATGTTCACGACGGAGGAGCTTCGCGATCTGGCCCGCGCGCTGCTCTTTCCCGACGATCCGCAAGGCAAACGGACCGCGGAACAGAAGCGCGCCCGCGATCCGGCCCGCGCGACCCTCGGCACCGATGCGGCCAGCGCGCTGGCCGCCGGCATGGCGGAAATCAAGGTTCAGGAGCTTCTGGCCAGCGTCAAAAAGAACTTTGCAGAGAACCGGCTTGCCGATGTCCCGTTCGCCGCGGGCCTGTCGACGGAGGACATGATCGGAACGATCCACGGGCGGCTTCTGGGAACCGTGCGGGCCTTTCCGACGGACAGCGGCACGCCATCCGACACGCCCCCCGAGGAAGGCACGGAGGCAGATGCCGGACAGGCCGCCCGAAAGTTCGATCGCGACGCCGACGCCCTGACCCAGCGCACGATCACCCCGGAAATCCTCGGGCTGAGCGTCGAAGATGAGCCGACAGGACCCCCGCCCGAAGACACGGAACAGGCATCGGAACCGGAGCCCGTCGGACCCGCCATGCGCACCTCGCTGGAGATCGCCCGGATCGCGGAGGCGAGACGGCTCGCCACCCTCCGCTCCATGCTGCTCGAAGAGCCCCGGACGGTGGAGACGCTTGGCTATCGCTTCGGGAAACTCGAGGCCGGTAACGACACGCCGCCCGACTTCATCGAGCAGAGGATCGGCGAATTGCGACCCGGGTTCGGGAAAGTGCTTTTCGAGGTCCAGCGTCGCAACCTGACGGCCCAGGCCGCGCTCGAAGCGGAAGAAATGGCGCGATGGCAAACCGCCTTTTCGGGCGGGACGGCAGAGCCGCGCGCCACGGACATCCGGCTTGCGCGGCCCGATGAGACCAACGCCCGGCAGGCGGTCGAGATCGCCTTTGCCGAGACGGCTGGCCTCGCGATCGAGAGCGGCGCCGCCCTGCTGCGCGAGAGCCCCGCCCCCGGCGCCCCGACCACCACCTACCGGGATTTCGTCGAGGTGCATGCCACCTCCAAACTGGCGTGGCGCAAGAGCGGCGGCGTCGTCGAGGACGAACGCGATTCCGACGGACCGCAGCGGGCGCTGAAACGGTTTCAGGAACTCTATGCGCATCCCGTTCTGGCGCGCGGCCTCGGGCTCGTGCGCGACTATCACGTGAAGGTCGATCAGCTCGGCACACATGAAGAGGACGGGTTTCTGCGCATCGGGGCGCGGGCGATGTACAGGCACCCCCATACCCAGACCGCGGTTTTCCTCGACACCGGCCGGACCGGGGCCCTTGCCTTCCGCCCGGCGGGGCGTGAGGAATGGCTCACCCGATCGCCCGACCCCGACGGGGGTCTCACCGATCTTGGCGCGGCGCGCAGCGACGGGCGCGCCCGCTACGAGCTGCAGTCCCTGGACGAGCAGCAGCTTCTGCGCGCGACGGAGCAGGCGGCGGGCTGCGCCGCCGATACGCTGGTCGAAGGTCTCGATCCGAACGGCATCGACACATCGCTCCCGGAAATGCGCGTCTATGGCATAGCGCTGCTGGACCGCGGGCGGCTGGAGGAAGAGACCAGCCGCAAGGCCGCCGCGCAGATGGCCCGCAACTGGCCAGGCGAAACGCCGCTCCTGGCCTTTGCCGAGAACCTCGTCATCGGGCAGCGGATAGATATCGGCATCGTTCAGGGCGGCGGCACCGTCTGGTTCGATACCGGCAGGCGCGACATCGCCTATGCCAACCGCTCCGGGGGCGAAGACTACCTGCCGCAATCCCTGAGCACGGCGGACGCCGGCATGGAAGAGATGCGCCACCGCTCCGCGTCCTTCGTCACGCCGGTGAACCGCTACGTGGATCATCCCGACGCGGTCGACCCCCGGGACCGCACCAAACCCGCGCTGGCGGGCGGCGCCTCCGACATCATTGCACAGCAGACGCTCGCGACCTGGTTCGGGCGGTCCTTTCTGCAACGCCGGGCGCCGGATCAGGAATTCATGCAGGAGGGCTTCTTTTCCCCGATGCGGGATCCGGCCGAAAGTCCACTGCCCCTGTTTCTGGACTATTACGAGCCGAAGGCGACCGGTCCCGTGCCGTCGCGGGGCGTGGCCTCGGGCGTTGCACCGCTCATCGAGCGTGTGGGCTACTTCGTCGGTGCGCGGCCGGTCTATATCAACCGCGGCGGGCCGACGATCGACGAAGCCTGGCCCGCCTATGACGGCCACGGGGATCGGGACCCGCTGCGGCTCGACCGCCAGGGCGGCACGATCGCGTTCCGGTTCGGGCGCAACGAGCCCATCGCGGCGCCCGAGGTGCTGATCACAGACGACGTCGAGGGTCCCGCCAGGGAACCGCTCTACTTCAGCCACAAGCCGGCGGCGCGACGCGGTGCCGCGGACCCGGGCGGGATCGACGTCATCTCGCAATGGCCCGGAAACGCCTTCGACCATCTGATCCTGCGCAGCCGGACCCGGGAGGGCCGGCAGGTCGCGACCGACGGTATCGAGATCGTGCAGCGCTTCATCCTGCCGCCGCGGGTGGACATCACCACCGCGGAGTTCGCGGGCGTGCTGATGGGCGCGACACCGGAGGCGGATGGCGACGGCACGAATATTCCGCCCGGCATGTTCGAGAATGACGATGTCCATCAGGTCGACTGGACCGGCGGTTTCCCGATGGCGGAAGGCGGTGGAGAAACCGCAGAACCGGTGCGGCTGGGCAATGTCGACCCTGACCCGCTGAACCTGGGCGCGGAAGCGAACCGGACCGATCGCACGCCAAGATCCGATCGCGGAGCGGTCTTCGCCGGGAAGAAGGGATCGCGCCCGCAATACCCCTGGTATCCGGACCCGCTGGCCAACGTGCTTTGCGTGATGCCGGTGCGCGACGGTCGGGCGCTGCTGGACGAGCCGGTCCGCGTCAGGGTCCTGACGGACAATTCGCCCTGGCCGGATCTGCAGCCCGCGCTGATCCGGCTGATGCGGGAAGGCGACGCGGGCACGAGCTATTCCGACACAGTCTATGCCGACCCGATTTACACGGGCAGCGGCGTGAAGCTGCGCACGGGCACCACGGAGGTCGAATTCGTCCGGAACCCCGTGCCCACAATTGGAATCCGGCTGGACGATGGGCGCAGCTGCGAGCTGTTCACCTGGTTCGCCCCGATCGGGGGCGAAGAGATCGCCTCGCACAACCTGCTGCAACTCCTGCGCGGGTCGCGATCCCTCGGGCTTGACCGGTTCTCCACCAGCAAGGCCCTGCTTGCGGATGGCGGCGTGGCAAAATCGGACCGGTCCCCGCTTCTGGAGGCGGTCAGCGCGGTGCCGCTGCGCGGTCTGGTGAACGTCACGCGGCTGTCGCTGCAAAGCGCGGTGCTGGAGCCGCTTCGGGCGCCGGATCTCGGGGACGGGGCGAAAGATGCCGCCTTCGGTTTCGCCCGTCTCGACATTGCGGAGGAGATCTCCGCGATCCTGAAGGACCGGCCCGCCACGGGGCCCAAGGAGGCCGCGATCGAGGCGCTGGAAAACTGGTTGGCCGAAATCGAGCCGGCGAAGCTGATCGGGACGAATGGCGGCGAACATGAGCCGGGCGCGACGAGCGTCATCTTTGCCGGTCAGGTCGCGGTGGACCGCCCATCGACGGCGGAGTTGCGGGTCGAGGCGCGCTGGACGGATTGGACCGACGACGTCAGCCGACCCGCGCGGCGCCATGAGCCGCCCGAAGGCAGCGGCGCGGACCACGTGCATTTCCTGCGTCCCTTCAGGCCCGCAGAGCCAGAAGGCTGGTCCTTGCTGGAGGGCACCGCGACACGGGTCGCCAATTCCGACGCTCTCGCGGGCGAGCCCGTGGACCTCCTGCTGGATGAGGAGGGTTTGCCACGTTGCCTGATACATGATTTTCTCGACACTCGCGCGCGGGAGATGGAGGTGCGTCTGGTCGCGGTCTCCCGGCATGCCGGCCGGTTCACCGAAACGGACGATCCGGATCGCTTCGAGCTTCGCGGCAAACCCACGCGGATCAGCGTGCCGGCCAGCGCGCGACCGCCGCAGCCGGTGCTGGCCGAAGACATGTTGCCCATATTCCACGAGGCGCGCAGCAGCTTGTCCAGCGACGGTTTCGACGGTCGGCGCCGCTCGGGCGTGCGCATCGAACGGTCCACCTCGCTGCGTTACTTCCTCAAGCGTCCCTGGTTCGAGGCGGGTGCGGGACAACAGCTTGCCGTGCTGCTCTGGGACGGGGCTTTGTTCGACCCGCAGGCGGCATCGAAGGTCAATTCCGCGGCGACGACCCCGGACAGCATCCCGCCGAAAATGCGCCCGTTCGTGAGCCTGCACGGCCGCGATCCCAAATTCGCCAGCGCCAGCCTGCCGGACTTCCTGACCGGCGCGGATTTCATTAACGACGTGGATCGCGTCGCGGGTCTCGCCCTGCCGGATGTCGCCCTGCCGGAGCAGATGCCGGATGGCCAGAGCCTGACGGATTACCGGGCCTCTGCCGCGCTCTTCGACCCTTATCTCGACCGCACCCGCGACATCTGGCTGGTCGACATCACGATGGCCGCGCGCAGCACATACATGCCCTTCGTGCGCCTCTCCCTCGCGGCCTGCCAGCGCAACGCATTGCCCGGGCTGAAACTGTCCCGCCCCGTCGAAGGCTGGGGACGGATACCGCCGCGTCGCGACTGCACGGTAACCGTGGGATACAATACCGACCGATCGCTGGACGGGCGTGTCCGGATCGCCGTCGATGGCGGCGCCTATACCCAACGGGAGCCCGGACCCATGCTGGCCGATCATGTCGCACAGACGAACACGCCCTGGCTGGAGGTCATCTTTCTGGAGCGCGTCCCGAACCGAACCGGCTCGGGCGGTTGGGTCAAGGTTGCAGCCACCCCGGCGGACGGACGCAACTTCATCAATCCAAGGGTCCACCAGACCGGGGCGGCGGATGCATCGGTCTCCGACAAGCTCTGGGATTTTCAGACTGCACTGCCCAATGCGTGGCGGGACGGGAAATCCGCGCGGGAGCGGGCGGTCCTGCTTCGCGAGTACGAGCGTGTCGCCTCTGACGCGGATGGGCCGAAAACCGGGGATGAAGGCATCGCCGATGGAAGGGTCATAGAAATCGTCGAGGGGTTCGCGGTCTCGCCGGATGGATTGTCTTCGGTCATCAGGGGAAAGACGACGTTGGCCACCCTCGTGACGTTGGAGGAAATCCTTGGGAACCAGGGCTAGGCGGCGTCTGCAATTAGCTGATCCAAGCCATGGCGCATGCTAGGTCGACGAAGGCTTTGAAAGATGAGACGGTCTTTTCGCAGCGCAGGGAGGACTCTCGCCTTTCGTGATGACAACCGGCGCAAGGGCAACCCGTCGCCGGGCGAGGTTGCGGGGCTCGGCACCTTCGAACAACAGGCGATGACGATCGGACCAAACACCTGCCCCGCAACAAGGCATGCCGCTTCCTGCCCGACGCAGTGCAGGTCTCATACACGAACGGCCGCAGTCGGACACAAATGCCCTGCCAGAACCTTTGCCAAGGACGGTGACAAGACGCATAATTTGAAACGTATTTCCCTTGAACCCAAGGGTCACGTCCCACGGAGAGGTGTAACTCCGGGTAGTGCCCTTGATGGCGTCCGCGCCTATCACGAGGCGCTGTAGGATGGCATCAAGGGCGCGGTGGTCATCGGTGAATTTTCGGTAGGGTCGGGTTGCGAAAGCCAACCTGAACCGAAGGAAGACTCCGATGACCAAACCCATGATGGACCTGAGAGAGCTGGTGGAGAAGAGCGCAGATGCCGATCTCCTGCGCGAGATGATCGGTTTCGCCGCCGAACGGCTGATGGAGCTGGAGGTGGGCGCGAAGACCGGTGCCGACTATCACCAGAAGACCCCGGAACGAAAAGCGCAGAGAAACGGCTATCGTGTGTAGATCGGCATGCAAAATTGACCCCAGTTACGGGGTGATCGGCGTCCAAAAGTGACCCGCCTGGCGATTGTGATCAGAAGCTTCCTCAAAAGCATGAGGGAGCAGTCAGGGGATGTTGGTCGTGGAGACGATAGCGAAGATCAGACGTGCGCATTTCATCGACGGCAAGTCGATCAAGCAGATTTGCCGCGAGCTGTCACTTGGGAATGGGTAAAAGCTGGGGGTTATGCCGCCATGTTGGACTTGCCCGGGAAAAGTGGAGAGCACCAACTGAGGAACCAGGAGGTGTTCTATGTCCAACGGGAAAAGACCGACGCCGGAATTTCGGCGTGAAGCGGTGCGACTGGCGCTGACAAGCGGGCGCACGCGAGGTGAAATCGCCGACGATCTCGGCATCGGTCTCTCAACGCTGACACGTTGGGTGAGGCAGGATCGCGACGCAGAGGAGCCTGTTGAGGACCAGCCCGACCTGCGGGCCGAGCTGAAGCGGCTTCGCAGGGAGAACGCGGTGCTGAAGCAGGAGCGCGATATCTTTAAAAAAGCCGCAGCCTTCTTCGCGAAAGACGCAAGTCGATGAGCTTTGCCTTCATTGAGGCGGAGAAGGCCAGCTTTCCCATTCACCGAATGTGCGAGACTTTGGGTGTCAGCCAGAGCGGATTCTTTGCCTGGCGCGACCGCCCGGCCTGCCAGCGTCAGCGGCAGGACATGGTCTACCTTGCCCATATCCGCACGGCCTTCGCCCTGTCGAATGGCACCTATGGTAGCCCCCGGATGCATCGGGATCTCGGCGACGACGGCCACCGGATCGGGCGACACCGCACGGCCCGGATGCGGGAGAATGACCTCGTGGCCCGTCAGAAGCGGCGGTTCAAGCGGACTACGGACAGCGAACACGCCTGGCCAGTCGCGCCTAACCTGCTCGCGCAGGACTTCGAAGCCGAGCAGCGGGATCGCAAGTGGGGCGCCGATATCCCCTACATCTGGACGGCGCAGGGCTGGCTCTACCTCGCGGTCGTGCTCGACCTCCACTCGCGGCGGGTCGTCGGTTGGGCAACGAGCGACCGGCTGAAGCGCAGCCTCGCTGTCGAGGCTCTGCGGCGCGCCATTGTGAACCGCGACCCTGCGCCGGGGCTGGTTCATCATTCCGATCGAGGATCGCAATACTGCTCCGTCGACTATCAGGCCGAGCTTCGAAAACGCGGCATCCTGATCTCGATGAGCGGCAAGGGGAACTGCTATGACAACGCGATGGTCGAGACGTTCTTCAAGACCATCAAGTCGGAGCTGATCTGGCCGGTCGCCTGGCAGACCCGCCAGCAAGCCGAGAACGCCATCGCCAGATACATCGACGGGTTCTATAACCCCGTCAGGCGGCACTCATCGC